>JBAZZV010000001.1 GCA_041658645.1 Candidatus Margulisiibacteriota bacterium | reverse complement strand
TCTTATACGTCCCTCCCGTTACCACCGTCCCACTGTCAGGATCGGGGAAATTGCCCCGCCAGACCACCGAGAGCTGGTTATTCAGATTGGTTGTCCCCAGAACCTCTTTCCCATTAGCAATAGTCGCAACATATTTATCGCTGTCGTCAAAAACATTCGCCGTAACAATTGAATCCTTGGAAACATTATAGAAAACAGAAACTCGATCAATGCCGCCCAAAGTGCTGAACTTTCGGTCGACAGGATCAGCTCTTAAGTTGGAAATTTCAAACGGGGTTTTGATTTCTACCATCGATTCATCGGTAGCGACCCCTACTCCATCCACCCCTTCCGCCCGGACCCGCACGACATAACTGCCGCTGTCAGGATAAGCGCTGGTATCGAGCTTGCCGTTCCAGTCGATCGTTTGGGTTGACCGTTCAAGATTTGATGATGCAGCGGCTTTTCCCATGCTGGAAATATCCACCAGCCGCTGGCCGGCAACGTCAATGATGATCGGCAGGTACTGTTGAGAATATCGGGAAACGCCGAGATAAACATTATCAGCGGTAATTGAGGGAGAAGCCGGGTCTTCATCCGTTTTCGCGGTGATCATGAGCTGGCCGGAGGCCGCCTTAAAATCGAGGCCGCCTTCACCGCCGGAAATTGAGCTGTCCCAGTTAATTAGCGGCGATTGAACTTTGATCCCGCCGCCGATCGTTTTAACATCTGAATAACCAGCCCCACCGGTTATAATTATGTTTCCGGTAAACTTGTGATTACTGCCGTCAGCCGACCAGCGCAAGTGATACCCGTCGTCATCGCTCCAGATAAAGTAACCAAGATCGGTTCCGGGTTTATAATCGGGTTTACCGATAAACGGCGCACCGAGGATATTCGGGAAGTATTTGAAATAGACGGGGGTTTCTAACGTACCCGTCTTAATAACTTCAAGATAGACGTTAGCCGGTTTGACACTGTTGATAAAGCCGAGAGGAAGTTTGATGGAGTCGTCGGGCTTGAATTCAATTGTCGCTGGCACGGGTTTCAGTTTTACATAAGGAACTTGAATTGAAGAAGCGGTCATTGGGTCATTATTGACCCTAATAAGCCGAGTGGCAGCCAATGTCTCGCCGTTCTCCTCGTTAACTTCAACTTTAATCGTATAATCGCCGTTCGCCAAATTATTCGTATACAAATAGGCTAAGGTCGAATTGTTCTGCAGGGGCCGAATGGAGATATTCTTCGGGTCTTTGGGATCGCGGTTAACCTGCGGGACTTCAACAAAGTCCGTTTTCCAATCCTCGCCTGATTTCTTATAGTAAACCCGATAATCTTTAAACGGCTTGTCGTTAGTCCAGTCGGGATCGATCGCTGTGCCGCGGATCGAGATAGTGCCAGTGACTACCGTGTTGTCTTCTGCCGGATAGGAAATCTCCGGGGCGATCCCGTCTTTGACGCAGGAGGCATAGGCTGTCCCGATGTTGCCGACATCGTCCTCCGCAATTATTTGAAAGCGGTACGCTCCTTTGGGCAGTGAAGCGCTGCTCCCGTCCCAGTTAATTTCGTTCGCGCCATTGACCGCCGGAGCGACAGGAATAGTATTGACAAGAGCGCCTGTGTTGGAATTATATATTTTTACCTTCGCACTTTTTGCCTCGGAAAGATTGTAGGACAGCGTTGTTTTATAAGCGTTGCTCCCTATATTCGACAGCACATAAGGGCTGGTGATCTGCCCGTAAATCTTCGGCGGTGTCCGGTCAATTCTGACCGCTTCCAGCGTCCTCGGCGCACTTTCATTCCCGGCTTCGTCGCGAGCGATAACCTCCACGTTATAAATCCCGTCTTCCGGCCCCTTTGATAACATATCGTTATATTTCCAAATATAAGAGGCAATAAAACTGCCGCCGTCGGGCGCTTTTATTGCCTGTGTTAAATACGCAGTTGTCGAATTATTGGTTGTATTATTAAGCCTGATGATTACCGTCGACTTTTCATTGACCCTGGTCGTTAAGCCCAGTTCCGTGGTCTTTGAGGTCAGGGGATTAGGTTCGACGTTTACTCCGGCGACAACCGGCGGAGTTGAATCTATAACAACAGGTTGTTCGGCAATCGCGGAGTTTTTGGGCAGGTCGAAAATCTTGATCTTAACTTTGTACTCTCCGTCCGCCGGCGGCGGGACAAGGTTTGGATCCCAAGTAAAGAAATTATCGCCTTTGGCAACGGTATCTGAAGTGGCTATATTCGTTATGAAATTGTCATTTGAATCGTAGAGGTCGCAACGGGCGGCAAGAAGATTAGGGGAAACCTCATCGGATGCGTTATATCTGATCGTCGCGGGAGCTCTGGGGCTGAAGGGCGCGATTGCTTCAATAGAGATGAACGGCGGTTTGGTGTCGACATAAAACGGCCAGATCGCCTGCGCCGAGCCGACTTCGCTGTTGACCCTGACTACTACCCTATGTTCACCATCTTTCAGGGGCTTGTCCGATGGTATTTTGTATCTTACTTTTAATTTGAGATGGTAATCATCGGGAACAATCTCCGTCTCCGGAACGACCGTCTCGCCGTCAAGAGTCATGGAATCGAATGACAGATCGCTAATTTTAGAATACTTGGTCATATTAAATTCGACGTATATATCGTGTTTATTATCATTAATGTAGAATTGAGGCGCTGGGTCGTAGCCAGTAGACAAAAGCGGTACGGTGTTGAGGGTAAAGGTCATAAGCTGATGCGCCTTTACTCCCACCGCGTTCTCGCTTCTTATCGCCAGAACGTTTTGCCCTTCCGCAAAGGGCAAATTCTCCAAAACAAATTCCCCTGTTTCCGGATTAACATTTTCGATCGGCTTCCAGGCGGCGAAATTAAAGGAATATTCAAATGATCTCATCAATTTTGGGACTAGATAGTTCAATTTTCCAGCAATTCGCTCGGGCGGCTTGGTTACCATTATCGACGTTACATATTTTCTCTCTCCCTCTCCGGTAGCAGACAGCGCTTTAAGCGTCATAGGGACAGGCAAATTGACAGCACCACTGGTGGCCCGATTTTCGGCCACGCTTTTGACCTTGATCGATTCAAATCCGGAGGGGACGGCTGGACCAACAGAAAAAGAAAGAGTCGTCGCTTCTGGCGAACCGCCGACTTCGCCGGTAGCGACAGTTTGGAGATCAGTGATCGTGGCAATTGCAAAAGTATCCAAAATAGCTGTTTTTACAAGGTCTTGTTGATCAAGAATTCGGCCATGTGCCTCCAAACTTTTCTTCAATCCATCAAGGTCATAATAAACTTTATCAATTAAGCTTAAAGCAGCCGGGATCCTCATCCACCAAAAACTTTCCCAAGCGGTTTGATAAGGGACGCCACTTAACGATGCAAAATAAGCCGCCGTAGCGATTGCTGCTTCTGTAACTGCAACCTCTTTAATAAATTGATCATTTAAGTAATTTTCAAAATGATCTGCCTTAAAAGTATATGACCGTCTTTGGGCGTTTTTCAAATGGCCAACTTCATCCCCACTAGCACTTCCAACTGGGACAAAAAAGTCCCCATCTTGAGTAAAATATCCTCCCCCAAAGAAATATTCCGCAATGTCAAGCTTATCCATGGTTCTTGCCATTGCCAAACTTAAGAACTTTGCTTGTATAGTAGGAAGAGCCCAAAAACCCGGCTGTAATAGAGTCGCTTTCTGATAATCAAGGTCGAAAAATGAGCCGATCATATCGCCTGAACCCGCCTCTGTTTTTGGGGGCTTTTGGAAAAACTCGGATAGACTGTCCGCATTTCTGCGTTGATATATTTCTTTTAATCCAGCAAAGGTGGCGGTCGTAACAGGATCATAGGTTGGGATCCCTCTACCGTAAAAAATGCTATAAGCTGGCTCTTCCGCCGGATCAGATAATTTTGCATTATTTAAGGCCCCAACAAATCTGGGACCGTCAATTGAAGAATTTAATAATCCAACAACAGGCGCTAATGTTGCAATGTTTGGCTGACCTGTAGATAAGTACGTCAGAGATGAAAGAGCCGCGGCATTTGAAGGGAATAACTGTACCACCCCCGGGCTCCAAGGGACTGAAATTTTAGACTCACCAGGACCAGTACTGTAAATATTTTTAACGAATGCTAAGCCAAGAGCACTCGCTCCGCCAAAACTTGCCGCCGACAAATAAGGAGAAAAGGGATTCGATGGTGAACCTTTAAGCATATTATATATCTCATAAATATCAAAGGTTTCCAATACCTTTCCGACACCATTCTGTAAAGACTGCCATTTTGCATCCCAGTCCGCACAAAGCCACTTATCCGTTTTTGTGCCAAAATACGGAGCAATGTCCCACCATGCTTGCCAATATAAATAAGTAGCTCCTGTGCCAGTGAAGGGTGCGGCTACAAATACTACCTTATCCACATCATTCTGATAAAATCCTTCTTCTGCTTTGTGCCCAAATGCATCTCCCCATAAGGGTCTAAAACTAAAATTATTTGAATAAATGTACGCTCGGGCCGCCAGATTCCCAGCGCTGTGTGTTACTAAAATATATTTATCCGGGACCGGCGTGCCGGCAGGGTTAGAATTAACAAAATCTTTTTTGGCTTTTTCCAGCCAACAAAGGCCATCCATTTCAGGTACATTATTATATTTACGGTCACCCAATTCCCTTGCTTTGCTCATGTAATCACCGGAAGGATCATTAAAAGTATAAGCGAAAACATGCCCTTTCAATCCTAAACCACCCTGATCAGTTGGTTTCTCGAGGAATCCTTTTAGATCGCCGAACCCTTTTTCTCCCGTAAAAATCCCCTTGTTACTATTTAGGCCATGAACCAATATAAAAATATAATCCTTATAAGTTTTTGTCCCTTCTATATTACTTGCATAAGCACTATAGCCAAAGATAGCTATCAGCAGGCAGATTATAATTTTATATCGAATAATCATTTTTTATCTTCAGACACGGGTTCCTTCATAAGTTGCGCATTATAGAGACCTATCTGATACTCTACCTCTTCAATAGTTAAGTAATGTTTTGGCAAAACGCGAGAAATAATGGTCGCAAATATACCTATAGATATACCCGCAACAATCATTGAAACAGCGGCATTGGTTATTGCAGTATCATTTATTGTCCAGAATAATGTTCCACCGATGAGTAGGAGCCCTCCTCCAATAATATCGGCAAGTCTCACGCCAGCCATGCTTTGCAATATTTGATTGGCTCGCTCATTTTGGCCAATTGCTTTTAAAAATTCAGGCTCAGTAATCTTTTTCCCTCCTCTTGTAATATACCAATCTTGCCCCGCCTCAGAGTATTTCAAACCATTTCGAGCATTTATATACGAAATTGTTTCCCCTGTTTTTGTAATGATCATTAAATCAAATTTGCCTTGATTGTACTGATTATTATTTGGGAGTTCTGCCCTTGCTACTTGCATAAATGGCAAAACGAATAATAGGATCACAGACATTGCAATATTTCTCGTTCGCATAAAAACAACTTCCTTTCTATATTTTAAATTCCGAAGCGTATTCATTCTTCTTATTTACTAAACTTATGCAATTGTAAGTATCGAAAAGCATCCCTGCCGAAAGAATAAAAATACGATATGGGCTTTCAAGCGGTAAAGAAAATAATGCTGGCAAAATGAATCGAGTAACCATGGAATTCATTGGGGTATTATTTGTCGGATCATTTTTGCCAATAAAGACCTCATCAATATAAAAATAACCAATACCAACGGGGAATGGGACCAAATTTATAACGCCGGTAAAATATGGGTTTCTATAATATCCTTTCGGAATCCTGTCCGGATTAAATCCCAAATTAATAACTTCCTCTCTAAAGAGACGGAGTTTGATTTCTTTTTGAATTTCTCTTGGAACAGTTGTGACGATTTTAATAGAATACACACCCTCTTTAGTTGGCGTTCCAATTAAATAAGCCGCCTTTGGAACTGCTTTGGAAAAAAGGGTTGAGCTTTTTATGGAGAAATCGGGTGGAAGAATTATGGAAAAAGAACTGGGGTCATTAATTAAAGCATTTATTTCATCATTGTAAAGAGAATATAAATATCCGACTTCTAATTCTATGTCTTTACCGACAATCAATTTATTTTCCCCTTGTATATTTACTGTCAGATTATTATCCGGAAAACTTGGGACAAAAGGGCCCCAATACGTCGCACAAGCTTGACTAATAAAAACAAGAAAGAAAAAGAACCCTAAAAATATAGGCCTAATATTACACATTATTGCATCCTTCCCTTCATATAGATTCTAAACTCACGATCCGCAATCCCCTGATTTACCTTGACATTCTCAAACACCATCTCCGTTTTAATCGCCCCCATCGGTGTGGTCGCGGCTGACGAGGTTTCCGTAGCGACCCAAATATCAGATATTTTCTTATACCTCATCTCCGTCGTGCTCATGACCTTATCCGCCGGCGTGTACATGATGATTTTGACAGGCAACCAGCGGTCGGAATCGATATAAAACTCCATCCGACCCAGAAACTTGTTTGATTGTTTTGGCTTACCGCTGATAATGTATTGATTATCTTTTTGTACGATAGATAGATCGAAATAATTGAGGGCTTTGGCTAAATCCATCGATCCGCCACCTGGGAGCCCAGCTTTTTCGCGCGTTTTCGATAAGTCCTGGGTAAACGATTGACCAGTATCTTGATTGATAACGGTTATGATATCTCCATTAGTAATCGTAATCTGCCTTGTCGGCGACAGAATCTCGATCTTTGATTTATCTTGTCCCTTTGTCCACATTTTGCCCTTCTGCACCATCGTTTGCGGACCTTTACTCTCCTGGCCAGGCATGGTCATGCTCGAAGTGATCGTAGTCGTGGTTTCGGCATACATGTCGTGGATCTTGGTTTGATTGGCCTGAATATTTGCAATAATATCCTCGGTGGTCAAATCAGAAGCGGTCGCGGAAAAAGCGAATAAAGCTACGGCTGCAATCACAAACAACTTTTTATACATGATTTACTCCTTTACGAAAATATGTGAGGGGAGAATTAAGATAGATACGCGAGGTATCAGAATCACGCATGCCGCGCCTCCGTTTTTGAACATCTATATTTTACCATGTTTATTACTCCTTTTCGCCATTACCATCAACACCATTATAATGTATAGGAAGCAATTTTATTGCCAGCTATCCCCATCTTGTATTTTCCCGTTTTTATCATAATTTTCATATTTTTGCCCCGGGCAACTGTCGGATTTTTCGTCACCCTTTGACGGAATCTCGACACTGCCACTGGACGACCAAACCACCTGACCACCGGACTACCGGCAAAAAAAAGACGGACTAATCCCGATCCCCCACCTTTCGGTGAGAAACCGAGACCAGTCCGTCAATGCCTAAGTGATCGGTCCCGCAATACTAAATAATCTATTGCAACTGCGGGACTAACCCAAAATCCCGATGAAACATCGGGATGGCGTGCACCAACGCGTCCGCTCCAGCCGCTTTAACCGGCTGACAGATCATGGCCTTATTATTCGCAAGAATTTGTTCAATCGATTCCAAATTACTGTTGTCAGCAACATTGATACCTGCAGACCTTAACCATTGTATTGACTTGCCGTGGGCATCCGCGATTTTCCCTGCTGCTGTTCTGCGCGTGGCTAATATATAGTATAATAGAGCAAGCTCAAAGGCAGTAGATTGCTCTCCTTTGAGGAGATAAGCAACTCGTCTGGTTTGTATTTTATCGTCTAATTTCATTGATATATCTCCAGAGATCGATTAGGCTATCCTGATGTTTATCGGCAGATTTTGGCGAAAATTTCACTGCACTTTTCCATGTGCATTTTTTCTTAACCATATCAGCACGTATATATTATCGGCCTTTGGCCGGTTTAACTTGTGCTCACTTCCCGCTTTTTGGGCTATGGGGAAAAAGGAAGCCCCTGCCGAAAGAAGGGGCCGATTTGGGATTAGCGATTAACATCCATCAGGTGACGGCGGGCGGGGGGATCAAAATAATTTCAGCGTATGTGTGGGGTTTTACCAAATCCCCGAAAGTGATATCCGGTGAACATTATCCCTGGACAGGGCCCGCTGGGTGACGTAGGCATAGTCAACCCGCGTGACGCGCAATCATCTCGCCGCTTTCCACGGTCCAGCGGCTTTCCATTTTTCATTGAACTTCTCCCCTTTTCTGACCGCATCAAGAGGATCAATTATAAATTTTTCGATCTCTCCGGCCACATCACTCAACTTCTCCGGGGCATGCTTGATATCCCCTTTTTTCAAAAAAGCCTGCCATAAAGTTTGGCGGTCGGATCTCTCATTGTAGATTTCTTCGGCAAAGATCGGCTTATCCTCCGGCAAAGGTGTTTGGCGATGGCTAAAAGTTCTCTTTAACGCCTCGGTAAGCCTGATGCCATCAAAATCGAACCGGCGTAACATCAGCCGGAGATCATAAAAATCTTTCATGCGGCTATTAAGAGAACCGAGCTTAACTATGGCCTCAAACTTTTCACTGACGACGCTTTCAACCGGATAGCCTTTAAGTTGGGGTTTTGGCAGACCCAGGATAACAGGATAGTCTATAAGCCTGGGCTTGGGATAAATGACGTCGCCAAAAGCCACATCAATTTGCATCGTGATGCGCGAGCGCCCCAACCACCCCCGGAATTTTACGCGCACCCCTTCATAATCGGCGTTTTCTTTTATCTTTTTACCTTTAACGTTTGCCGAATCAAAAACAAGCCCGTCTGGGATTACCGGGACTTCGCACACCTCTCTAATTAATTCCTCGAGAGCTTCTATCGGATTGCTACAATGCGCCGAAAAATCGATATCGAGCGTCGTTCGCCTTTCAGTGACTCGCCAAACGGTAAACATAAGAGCGCCCTTCAATATAAATTGATCAGCGTATTCAGAGCGGCTAAACCTATAGAGAAACCGCTCCATCCCGTAATATTGCAGAACTTCGGAAAATGGGCGGCCGGTTTCTTTGGCTATATTTTGCAGCCGGGCCCGGATCGAGGCCGGAACGTTCTTGACCGCCTTTTTCAAATTATCGCCTCTAAGATCGGTTTTATGATGCTTTCAACGCGGCAGAGCTTGGCATATCTCATGATCTCTTTTGGCTTTATTCCTTTTTCCGTTACCGCAACCTTGAGGGCATCGCGCGCGACATCCAGCCCTATTTTATTGCGGAATTTAAAACAATCAACGATTGTCCTGGCAAGACTATAAACTCTGATCCCGCGGCCTTCAATTTCATGCTCCTCAAACCCTGCCTCCCAGATATTGGGCGCAAAGCGGTAAAATCTTACCGGCGGATATTTAATTTTATTAGCATGCTTCCCGCGCGGAATAGCAATATCCACATAGCGGGGGATCTCGCTGGTTGCCTCATGAAAGGCCAGCGCGGAAAGAAGACAGAGAATACCTTTCGGCACTTTAATCAAAGCGGCCACAATATCGGGGTTTGAAAGCAGAGAACCCGCTGATAGCCGATACAGGCCACGATCGATCTTTTGGACCTGACCGGAGTTGAGAACGGATTTAAGAAGGGCTTTGTTAAAACCGGCCGCTATTATTTCCGCATAGCCGGCCAGCCCGCCCCTTTTCTTAAAAAAAGCTATAAGCTTAGTACTTTTAATTCCCATAAAGAACCCTCCCTATTTCAGCACATTTACCAATAAGTGTATAGCATTAGGGAAGTGGTGGCAAGGGCTATTTTCACTTACGGTGGTCTCGGCTCCGCCTCGCCATCACCAAATTCCCGAAAGCGATATCCGGTGGACGTTGTCCCTGGATCCAGCCATGCGGCGATCCATCAATATTAAAAAGAGGGAGATTGGCTTCCGCCTGAGGCGCCTGCCCGCCTTTGGCGGGGATCAGCCTTTGGCCGATTTTCATGAGAATCCTCCTTATCGTGTCCGGAAACGCCCGGAAGTGCCCGCAAGCAAAAATGTCCGGAAGTGTCCGGAAATGTCCGGAAGCTTAATCAACTCGCTTTTTATATACCGTTCTATACCCCCGCCCCTCTTTTAGCAGGAGTCCCTTTTTTGTTAATTCAGTAAGGTCTCTTCTGGCCGTCCTTTCGTCTATATCAAACAATTCCGCATAAGAAGATGAAGAAATCATCTCTTCAACACCTAATTTCCCCAAAAATTGTTTTTGTCTTTGATTAAGCTCCAGTTCGATTTCCTTTTCTTTCATCTTGTTTAAGTCAGCAGCAAACATAGTGGCAATAACCGTCCCGCCAACATCCTTAAATACCGGCATTCTTGGTTTTAAGGGGTGGGCGTTAATTGCGTCACAAATCCGGTTAATGCCATCGCCGATCGCTTCGATATACTTGACCCGGTTAAGTACTTTTACCAGCGTGGGGTTGCGTGACGACTGCTTATTAATCATGTTCTTAGGGGTGATCCCTTCCGGCAGTCCGCCCGGACTGCTGTATTCTATCTTTCCCTTAAACATTTTGATTATTATCCGGCTGCCGGAAATAAAGTAATCGCGATGAGCCACCGCATTGACTATTAGTTCGCGGATGGCATAAAAAGGGTATTCAGGAATCTCTTCGCGGGGGATCTGTCCGGGGATCAGACGGGAAGCGATCTGAATGTGCTCCTTAATATATTCATCAGCCTTATCGATGAGATCGAACAAATTGCCGTAAAAGTCCTTGATGTCGAGGTAACGGTCGGAAACGCCTTCTCCCGGGTATCTGACGATCGTAATCTGGTTCTGGGGAATGAATTTATCAGGCTGTTTTCCGAACAACAGCATTCCGCCGTTTAATATCTTCCCATTTTTTATACAACCCAAGCCCTCCAGCAGTTTTTGTTCTGATGAGGATATATCCCGCCCGGAAATATCTTTATAAGCAGACTTAAACCATTTAACCTTTTTCCAGTCAATGTCCCGCAACCTGGCCCCGACGCATTCTTCCCGGTCGTACTGGATGTCTGTCTTGCTTCTTTTTATCAACAAACGCTCATATTCATTACGGCTCATTGGCTTGGTGTTCTTACCGATACGGATAAACGCCCGCCCCTGATAGAGATGGGGCTTGTCGTGGCTTTCGTTTACCTTTATGGCAATGATCTGTTTGGCGCCGATCGATACTGCGGTTACTTCGGGGTATATTTTAGGATCGGAATTATCTACAATAATATCGACTATCCGCTCCACGGTTTGCCGCCCCACCTCAACACCAACAATCTGCCTGTCATCAGAGACGCCGATTAAAATGTCCCCACCCCTGGAATTAGCAAAAGAACAAACGATCTCCCCGATCCGGTCAAGGTTTGACGCGGAAGATTTAAATTCAACCTTCAATGCTTCACCGGATTTGATGATTTTCAGCAGTTCTTTCTTTTGCATTCTATGCAATTTTACCATAATAAGCGGCTAAAAGGGTCCGCCCCAGATCGGTCAGCCTGAACGACTTTTATTTATCAATGTCGTATTCACCTTTTTCAAAGTATAGCCTCTAAGATCGGTTTTATGATGCTCTCAACGCGGCAGAGCTTGGCATATCTATGGTGGCAAGGGCTATTTTCACTCGGGAGCGATGGCCGGCCATTGCCAACATCTCCGCCTCGCCATCACCAAATCCCGGAAAGCGATATCCGATGGACGTTATCCCTGGACAGGGCCCGCTGGGTGGCGTAGGCGTAGTCGACTCGAGTGTGGTTGACCTGGAAGCCGGCTCCGGCCGGCAAGCCACTATCAACATAGCCCAAGCGCAAGGATAACCCTCCCAGGCTGTATTCGTACCCGCCTGAAAGCTCGGGCGAATAACCCGGTTTGATCGTTTGGGCGAGATCGAGGGCAAAGAGGCCTGGGTTAGGCGATTTATAGGCCAAGCCAAGCCGGAGCTTGGGTGGCACCTGCTCTACTGTGCCTGTTCCCCATTGTTGAGAATTGATGAGCTCGTCTACCTTGAGGCCAATCGTAACGGGTAATCCCTCGACTTCGCTCGGGACAAGCGCGTATGGCGTAACGCGAAATGCGTAATACATAAGAGCAAAAATAAATGAAATTTTATACTGTTCCGGCTGATATATATGTGGCAAGCCAGATAATCTGTCCCAGATCATGAGGAGAAAAAGAAAATGAACATAGCAATGACCGCCAGAGTTGCCGCCCCGCTGGCCGCCGCCCGGCCAAGATCAGCCCTGCAGGCCTCGGTGAGCCGCTTTGGCGAAGTCGGCCTGCCGCACGTTTATTCGCTCGGCGCCGGAAAAAAATTTTTCTACAGCACCGCCGTCGTCGCCTGGCTCGTGAACGCCCTGTCGATCGGCGTGGGGGGGGTCCTTTACGGCATCGCCAAGGTGATCGGTCTGGCCAAAGAGCGGACCGCGATCAATGACATTGCCAGCCAGATCAAAACCGACCAAGACAAGCCGTTGCTCCGCCAAGCGATCCGCGAGGAGGCGCTTCCCCAGACCCTGGAAGCGCGCCTGACCGAGAAATTGAAGAAGAGAGGGATAGTGGTCTAAAAGGATACGGTCGTGGATATTAGTCAGCTGATCCGAATGAACGCCGCCCGCCTACGGAGGGCCCGTAGAACTTTCTACACTAAATAAAGGAAAAGTGAACTTTATCGGAAGAGCTGTCGAAAGAGAAAAGGATGGCGTTTTCGAGACGTAAATTTTAACAGGAGGACAAATAAAATGGCTAAAGTACCTTTTGAATCAATTTATCCTGGAGGCAAACACCCCTGGGAACTGGTTCTAACCGGCCTCCGTGCACGAACTTTAAAAAACGCAACAAATAAAGCAACGCTTGGAGCTATTACTAAACGGTTAATAGAACCTATCGCTATCGCTTTTAGTCAAGAAAAAGTTGCGCCCAATGTGTTCCGCGATGCTGCATTGCTACAAGAAGAAATAATCCAGCGGGCAAGGGACCTTCCGAATGTCAGGCCCCCCAAATCACCAGAGCCGGTTGCCATCAAAGAACTTAAAGAAGATCCCCGAACTGCTGCGCTCAAATCCCTGGGGATCAAATTCCTGGGAGTAGACAGCGCAGAACCACTGCCATCAACAGTTCAGTCTCCCCTCCCATCAATGACGCGGGAAACATCGACCGGTCCGGGTTTTCCTAATGCTAAACCAATGTCGAATCACGTTATTTCGTCCGCGCCATTTGTCCCTCCATCTCTAATAGATTATGGGGATATGTTAAGTTTGATTGCCGATGATAGCGGCAGAATAGCAATTTCATCCAGATTGAAAGCTTTGGAAGATTTAAGGGAGAGGATAGTCAGCATATATCCCGACATGGATTCTGCCGATCTATCTCATATTCGCAAAACTTTGGGGCCATTGTGCGAATCCCCTGAACTCGGAAAAATGTCTGATGAAATTTTAGAAAAGATAGAAGAGAGATTCTACGAGACTAGATCGCTCTGGGCGCATGGGACTGTTGCAAAAGCGGGAATTCCAGCAAATTGTTTTGATAAAATAAAGGGATTATTCACTGATCCAAATTCAGAAAACCTTGTATTCAAGCCAGATATTTGTGACACAGATATCAAAGAAATTGATATTCCAGTTAGGTTAAAAGGCGTTTTACAACAAGCCTGGCATGGCGAAGGCCTTCAATTGATACTTACTCCCAAAGCAGGCTACGACCAATCACCACATGCCCGTGTAATATTTTCCGAGAATGACACATCATGCACTATTACCATAACGCAGGATTTTTTAAGAGGCATCATTCACCCCGACCCAAATAAACGCATTGTCATTTCCGACGTTGCCAAACCGCATCTTATTAAGGCCTTTCGCGCTTTGATTGGTGCCAAAAGATTAGAAGAGGAGGCCAGGGCTGCGCTTAGTTTCCTCGAAGTAAGCAGCGCGAGATTACCGTCACCAGCGACTCAGATGGCTTCTCAATCTCCCCTCCCATCCGCACCGGAACCATCCAAGCCTCGCTTTGACCTGAAAGTTCCGGAGACTGCAGACGAAGCTGTAAATTTACTACATAACGCTGTCTGGGCGTTGTGGTATAGAGCTCCTTCTGCCGAAGAAAAAGAAAAATTAAGAAATTGGGTTGTGGAAATATGTAAAAGATTCATGCCCGACGAGTACTTACCGGCAGACCACGATTCCACCTCGCCCCCTCCACAAGTAAAGAGTGCTCTTTCCGCCGAAAAAAAAGAACTATTAAGTAATTGGGTTGTGGAAATAATTACAAGATTAGCCATACCGGCAGACCGCGATTCCGCTCCACCCCCTCCACCAGTAGCTGGAACTCCCGCCCCGGTAGCGTCTAGTCATCCGCCTGCCGGCTTGGCCGTTATTCCCAAACATGAACTGAGACAGATCAGAGTGCTGGAAAACCCCGGGGCCACCCTCAGGCTTAAGCGCGACATTTTAAGAGGCATTGTCAACACTAACCCTAACGAACAAATTGTTTTCGGTGACGACGCCAAGCCGCTCCTTATCAAGGCCATTCTTCCTTTGGTTGCCGTCAAAGAATTAGAAGAAGATGCCCAAACTGCGCTCAAATTCCTGGGGGTGGACAGAGCAAAATCACTGCCACCGGCGGCTCAGGTAGTATCTCAGCCTCGCTTTGCCCTGAAAGTGCCGGAAACTGCAGTCGAAGCTTTGAATTTATTGCAAGCGGCTGTCGGGGAGCTGCGGCGTGGCGCCCCTTCTGCCGAAGAAAAAGAAGAATTAAGTAATTGGATTTCAAATATGTTAGATAAAGAAGCTATCAACAATGATCGCGCTGTCGCCGATGCAGCCGCTTTCTTAGCTCAAAAATTAAGGAATAATAAATGGCTAAAATAAGCGCCGCCAATATAACGCCCGAAATTATGCGCCGGTTCTTCGAAAAAAGGTTGCCGAAGGTCTCCTGCCAAAGAACCACGCGGAATTTGGATAAATATTTCCTGCGGCCGATCATGGACGGGAAAACTGATTGCGAACCAAAAGTTGTGAATTTGGCAACTCAAGCACTGTTAAGAATTGATATTCTCGAGCCAACAAAGCCGCTGGAAAGTACTGCCCGGACCGCACGAGTGTTAGAGACAGTCCGCCTAGATCTCATTGCCAACAGGGAAAACAGATATGAAATAGGCTCGAGAAAAAGGGCGCTTCTTCAGTTGGCAGAAGAAAAAGTTTACCAAAATCCGAAAGCTATCTGGGCTGCCCTGGAGCCCCTCAAGGAACACCCGGAGCTGGGATTACTCGCAAAAGCAGTTTTGGCTAAACTCAACCCATCATCAATAAGAGTGAAATCCGAATCAACTTTAGCGCCAACTGTTATTATGCCGATGCCAGAACAATCGGCGCGATCAACGCCAACCTCTTCTCAAGGCCCACTAAAAGAAGTATTCTCACCTCTTCCGGCTCCAAGCCTTGGAACCGGCACGGAAATTATGCCGGCAGCTTCTCTCCCACCGGAGGTGCTTTATCCACCGGAGGCAAATAAGCAAATTGTTGACTTACAAACCGCATTAGAACAAACGCAACGTGATCTGCAAGAAACGGGTGTTCAATTAAAAAAAATACAGTCACTGGCAACCAATTTTTACTTTGCCAATCAAGACCTCGCCACCCAGCTCCAGGGTTTGGAAGCTGAATCAATTTCATCTAATCAACATCTGCTTACCCAGATTAGTGAATTGGAAACCACTCTCTTACAACTATCTAAGCTAATAATCAAACCTGACGTTAGGCCGTCTTCTTTAACGCAACGGTATGTTTTTCTTAAAGAACTTGGCAGAGGCGGGATGGCGGTTGCTTCAGTCGTTTTTGATGTTGTGGACAAAAGGTTAGCGGTCCTCAAGGCTCCCCTTCCGGCTCATTTAGAAGAAGAAGGGATTATAAGGCGTTTTGAAGAGAGAGAAATACAAGCTATGGCAAATCTTTCTCCGTTAAGAGGGGTGGTGCATTTTATCGAAGCCCTCAATCTCGAGCATGTGCCTTATGAGAAAATGATCGGGACTCCTCTGGGAGAAAAAATCAAAGTCAAGATGCCTACTATCCCTTGCATATCGATGGAATATGTCTCATATCCTACTTTAGGAGAAGTGCTTAAGGATAACGGCAATAAACTTCCTACCGATCGCGCTTTAAAAATTGCCTTGGCCCTAGTTAAAATCCTTGAAGTGGTTCATAAAAATGGCATAATCCACCGAGACCTGAAGCCGGATAATATTTTTATTGTGCCTGATGAAAAAAAACCAGGAGAAGAAACAGTTAAGATAGCCGACTTTGGAATAGTCCAACTAACTGGAGTCAGTGGACCAAAGATAACCCAAGAGGGTTGGTCGATAGGCACTCCCGCCTATATGCCGCCTGAACAATGGAAAGGAGAAAAAGATATAGACGGAAGGGCCGATCAATATGCTGTAGGCGCAATCTTATATGAAATGCTTGCAGGAAAGCCTCCTTTTAGTGAGTGTGCAAACGAAAACTTCGCAATTTATGGTGCAAAGGTCTTAGCAGCTACAAGTGTAGAGGATATAAGAATGAAGGTAAATGTGTCGGACCAATTGGCAACCGTCTTAAACCATATGCTGGCAAAAGACAGAAATATGAGATATCCAACCTGTCAGGCATGTATTGCTGCGCTTGAAACACTTTTACCGCCCGCCTAAAACATAATTTATTCCGATCTTTCCCAAGCTGACAACCCCCGATCCATGGTGTTATAATAACCCCATCGTGAACAGTTCAGAAGTCGCCCAAAAAGGGAAACTCGCCAAAGCCGCCTCACGCCAACTGGCCATCACTCCGACCAAGGTTAAAAACTACGCTCTCGAGCGAATGGCCGAAGCGCTGGAGAAGAACGCCGCCGCCATCCTCGCCGCGAACTCGATCGACCTCGAAGCCGGAGAAAAGAAAGAGCTCTCGAGATCCCTCCTCGACCGCCTCTCGCTTGACGGCCAACGGATCCAAGGAATGATCGAGGGGCTGAACGCGGTCAAAGCGCTCCCCGACCCGATCGGCGAAATAATATCGGAATGGGCCCGGCCGAACGGCCTCAAGATCAGAAAGGTCCGCGTCCCCTTAGGCGTTATCGGCATTATTTATGAAGCGCGGCCGAACGTGACAGTCGATTCAGCGGCCCTGTGCTTGAAAGCCGGGAACGCTGTGATCCTGCGCGGCGGATCGGACGCCATCCGCTCGAACGTCGAGATCACCCGGGTCATCGTGGAGGCGGCGAGCGCCGCCGGCTTGCCGGAAGGTTGTCTCCAATTAATTGCCGACACTTCGCGTGCCAGCGCCCAGGAGCTGATGCGCGCCCGGGAATTTGTTGACGTCCTGATCCCGCGCGGCGGCCAGGGGTTGATCCGGACGGTCATCAAAGAATCGAGCATCCCGGTGATCGAGACCGGCGAAGGGAACTGCCACGCCTATGTAGAGAAGAGCGCCGATCTGAAGATGGCGACGGAGATAGTCGCCAACGCCAAGTGCGGCCGGCCTTCGGTCTGTAACGCCATTGAGACCGTGCTGATCGACCAAGAAATAGCGGCGGCATTTATACCGCCATTATTTAAAAAGCTGCGGCAGGCCGGTGTTGAATTGCGCGGCGACGCCGCGGTCAGAAAGATCGACGCGACAGTTAAATTGGCGGCCGAAGAAGATTGGTCGACCGAGTTCCTCTCGCTCATTCTGGCCGTTAAGGTCGTGGCCGGGACCGCTGACGCGATCGCCCACATCAACAAATACGGGACGAAACATTCGGAGACGATCGTGACTAAAGATAAAAAAGCGGCCGCGAAGTTCCAGTCTGAAGTTGACGCGGCGGCGGTCTACGTCAACGCCTCGACCCGCTTCACCGACGGCTTTGAGTTCGGCTTTGGCGCCGAGATCGGCATCTCCACCCAAAAGCTCCACGCCCGCGGGCCAATGGGATTAGCCGAGCTGACGTCTTATAAATATCTGGTCGACGGCAACGGCCAAGTCCGCGTATGAAACGGATCGGGATAATGGGCGGGACGTTTAATCCGATCCACAAGGGGCATTTAGCTTTGGCTAAAGCGGCCCAAAAAGAGTTCGCCCTCGATGAGATCATCTTCATCCCCTCCGGTAACCCGCCGCATAAAGCGGCCGCCGGTGTCATCGACAAAGAGCTCCGGCTGGAGATGGTCAAACTGGCGATCTGGGGAAAGAGGAAATATTCGGTCTCCCGGATCGAGCTCGATCGCCCCGGCTTTTCTTACGCCGTCGACACCTTCCGCGCGTTAAAGAAGAAGTACGGCTCCCGGGCGAAGTTATTTTTCATCATGGGGCTCGATTCGATCAACGAGCTCCTCGACTGGAAAAAACCGCTCGAGCTCTTTAAGCTGTGCAGTTTTATCGTCTTCCCCCGGCAGAAAGAAGATATTTCGTCGTCGCAGATCAGGACCAAGATCCGGGCCGGGCGACCAGTCGGCAGGGTCGTCCCGAAAAGAGTCGAAGCGTTCATTAAACAAAAGGGGCTATACAAATGAACTTCAAACCTCCAACCTCAAACATCCAAACAAACGGCAATCTCCAAATAATAAATACCAAAATAATTGGATTTTGTCTTTTATTTATTGCTATTTGTTTTGAAGTTGGAAGTTTGAGGTTGGAGGTTACCCCATGAACACCCTGCCTGATGTTAAGAAGGTCGTTTTGCCGAACGGCCTCCGGATCCTGACCGAAGAGATACCGACGATGCGCTCGGTCGCCATGGGGATCATGGTCGGCACCGGTTCGGGGAACGAGACCCACGGGGAAGCCGGCATCTCCCACTACATCGAGCACATGATGTTCAAGGGGACCAAAAAACGGTCGGCCTTCCAGATCGCCCACGCCCTCGACGCCGTCGGCGGCAAGATGAACGCCTACACCAGCAAAGAAGTGACCGTCTATTACGCCGTCGTCCTCGACCGCCACATCGACACCCAGATCGACGTCCTCTCCGACATGGTCTTGAACTCCCTCTTCGACCCCAAAGAAATGGAGACCGAAAAAGGGGTCATCCTCGAAGAGATCAAGATGTACGAGGATTCGCCCGACGAGCTGATCCACGACCTCTTCACCGAACAGATACTCCACGGCCACCCGCTCGGCCAGCCGACGATCGGCCTGGCGGAAACGGTCCGGGCGATCAAGCGGGACGACATCATTAAATATCTGGAACGCCGCTATTCGCCGCGCAACATGATCATTTCGCTGGCCGGAGATATCCCGAAAGACCTGATCGAACGCCTGACCCCGTATTTCGGGGAGGCCAAAGGGGAAGACATCCCCCAGACCCAACCCCAGCCGGTGGTCAAAGGGAGCCTGGCGTTGAAATATAAAAAGACCGAACAGACCCATCTCTGCCTCGGCACGCTCGGTCCCTCGCAGGTCGATGACGACCGTTACGCCTTTGCCATTTTGGAGAACATCCTCGGCGGGAGCATGAGCTCGCGCCTCTTCCAGGAGGTCCGGGAGAAACGGGGCCTCGCCTACGCCATCTATTCCACCTCCTCACCCTTCCGCGATCTCGGGCTGGCCTACGCCTACGCCGGCACCAGCAAAGAGAATATGGTCCAGGTGATCGACCTGATCATCGAGCAACTCGTCAATATCAAGCGGGAAGGCCTGACGGCCGGGGAAATCGAGCGGGGGAAAGAATTCTTGAAAGGGACGACGGTCCTTGGCCTGGAATCGACCGCTTCCCGGATGAGCTACATCGCCCGGAGCGAATTTTATCACGGCCGGAGCGTTTCGATCGACGAGATGTTCGAGAAAGTAGACCGGGTAACGAATGACGATATCGTCCGCCTGGCCAATAAGTATTTCCGGAGCGAGGACCTTACCCTGACCGTCATCGGCGACCTGGAAGAACTCCCGGTCAAAGAACTGCGCTGTTAAGGCTACTTCTCCGTCAACGACCCCTAACCCCTCTTCTCCCCTTCCCCCTTAATAAGGGGGAAGGGGATGGGGGATAGGGGTAAAGACACTAAGGGCACTAAGTTCACTAAGTGCTATAATATACCCATGGAACTGATCGTTAAGCTTAAAAGGCTCCCGCACGGCCAAGATCTACCTCAACCGGCCTATATGAGCCCGCACGCCGCCGGAATGGACCTCTATGCCGCCGTCAGCGGCCAGATAGTTATTCCGCCAGGCGGGTGGCAACTGGTCCCGACCGGCCTGGCGCTCGCCCTGCCAGAGGGCTACGAAGCCCAGGTCAGGCCGCGATCCGGTTTGGCCTTGAAGCAAGGCGTGTCGGTACTCAACACACCCGGTACAGTTGATGCCGACTATCGCGGCGAGGTCGGCGTAATTTTAATGAATCACAGTAAAGCAGAGCTGACAATCAAGCGCGGCGACCGGATCGCCCAGATGATCATCAATAAAATTGAACGGATCGAATTCGAGGAAGTGGCCGAGCTGCCGGAGACCGAGCGCGGCGCCGGCGGTTTCGGTTCAACAGGAGGTAAGTCATGATCAAAGTCATCGTCAATGGAGCTAAAGGAAAAATGGGGCTGGAGACGGTCAAGGCAGTTAAGGCCGAGGCTGACTTCGAGTTGGTGGCCGAATTAGACCTGGGCGATGACCTGGCCAAGACGATCAAAGAAAAAAAAGCTTCGGTCGTGGTCGACTTTACCCGCCCGCAAGTGGTCATGGAAAATATCCGGGCGATCCTCGCCGCCGGAGCGCACGGGGTCATCGGCACGACCGGCCTGACCGACGCCAATCTCCACGAGATCAAAATGCTCTGCGAAAAGTATAAAGTTAATTGCCTGGTCGCCCCGAACTTCGCCATCGGCGCGGTCTTGATGATGCGCTTCGCCAAAGAAGCGGTTAAATATATGCCAAAAGCCGAGATCATCGAGTACCATCATGAAAGCAAAGTCGACAAACCGTCCGGTACCGCCATCAAGACCGGACACCTCATGGGGAAAGAGGTCCCGATCCACTCGGTCCGCCTCCCCGGCCTCGTCGCCCACCAGGAAGTTATCTTCGGGGGGCTGGGGCAGACGCTCACTATCCGCCACGATTCCATCTCCCGCGACTCGTTCATGCCGGGGGTCGTCATGGCGATCCGCCAGATCAAAGACCTTCAGGGATTGGTCTACGGGCTTGAAAATCTGCTCTAAACTCACCCGATTATTACAGCCCTCACCCGCTAACGTTGAGGACTCTCACCCTCTCCCAGAGGGAGAGGGTACTGCGCTTAGCTGCTTTGCGAAACACCTTCTCCCCCTGGGAGAAGGTGCTAAAGCTTTGCTAGTCGGATGAGGGCTGTAATAACCTACAGTGGTGAGGGCTGATGTCTAGCACCTATTATAAAGTTGCCGCCGAGAACCGGAAAGCCCGCTTCGATTACACCATAATCGATGTCTATAAAGCCGGCCTGGTGCTGACCGGCAACGAGGTCAAGTCGATCCGCCGGGGGAACCTGAACCTCGCGGACAGTTTCGGCCGGGTCGAGCACAACGAGATCTGGCTCTACAATGTCCACGTCTCCCCTTACTCCTCCGCCGATCAGCGGCAGATCGATCCGCTCCGTCCCCGTAAGGTCTTGTTAGAAAAGTCAGTTTTGGTGAAATTGGTCGGTAAAGTGGCCGAAAAAGGATTGACACTCGTACCTCTTAAGGTATACTTTGATGGTAATTGGGCCAAGGTCGATCTGGCCTTAGCCAAAGCCAAAAAGAAGTACGAAAAACGTGATACCCTTAGACGTCGAACAGCTGAAAGAGAAATTGAGGAAGCTTTTAAAGGAAAAGGGCATGACCGAAAGAACAAATAAAACATACACCGCGGGTGACCTTTACAGCGAGGCGGCCAAACTGGTGCGCGGCGAAATGGCCGGGCTGAAGCAGAGGCCGCTCACCGAGGTTGAAGAGCAAAAATCTAAAGATCTCGCCAGGCTCATCTCCAAGCTGGTCTTGAAAGAGATGAAAATATCATGAGTATAAAAGGGCCGGGCGAGCGGCCGTTCATCCCGCAGATCACCCCCAAGGAGATCAAGCCGGAAAAGGGACCGGAAGAGAAGCTCACCCCCCAGCCGGCGGTCAAGGCGCCGGTCCAGCCGGGGATCGGCCGCGGACCGGAACTCGATGCCCACTCGATCGCTACCCGGATAGCCCTCCTCGCCACCGAAGCGAAAGAAAAAGAGCTGAAGTTCGAGGATATCATCGACCGGGTCATCGCCGAGACCGGGATGACCAACCCGCAGGGAGCCATGGAAGAGGCCAACCGCAAGGCCCAGAAAGCAATCGAGGATGAGATCATCGCCATCAAAGAGAACAAGGAATTGATGGAAGAGGCCGAGTCGTGGCAGGAGTTCGCCAAACTTTTAACCAACATGTCCGGGGAACAAATTGAAGGGTTCTTGGGGCTGATCAAGGAAACTATAAAAAGTTTCTAAAAACTTCAAACATCCAACTTCAAACTTCAAAACAAATGGCAAATACTAATTGATAAACACCAAATGTTTTGGTAATTGTTATTTATTCATTGCCTTTTGTTTGGATGTTTGAGGTTTGAAGTTGGAAGTTACTCATTCCGACGCCCCGTCGGAATGAGTTTGGGGCTGTAAGGGTTTTGACGGGGAGTTGTGGCCGCGCGAATTGCGAGCCGAGGGTGCTATAAGCCTCGTTAAACACGGTAGCCAACGTCACAAATGCAGACGTAAAACAAGCTTTGCAAGGCGTCAATTGGCTGGTTTCAAGAACAAGTTTCTTGGCCGCTAATGACAACGCTTTTGCACTCGCCTCTTAATTAAATAAGTGGCGCGTCTTCCGGATTTGCCGTTAGGTCCGGGTCAAGACGTTATTATGACGGATACTCGTCCGGCTCCTCCGGTTGGCCGGTCGGGGAAACAATAAAGCGGATAGCTTAGGAAATTCCTCGTTTCGGGTCAAATCTTAAGCGAACTAAATAATTGAAGCTACGCTCGTAGCGATTCTCGCGACTGCCTTTCCGGACGGGGGTTCGACTCCCCCCAGCTCCACCATTTTATTTCTCCCCCTACTCCCTCTCCGGTTGCCCCCGGCAACTTTTTATCCCCCGCTCATTAAACTATCTTTACAAAAAGTGAAATTATTTGTATTTACTGCTGATAACATATCGAACGGATTATATTTTGCCCCTATTACCATCGAGTAAGATTTAGAAAGGAAGATAATATGGTTAAAAGAATTTCCCTTAGGCCTGCGCCCTCGACCTCGTCAGCCCGAGCGCTCGATTTTGTTGATAGCTGGGTCAAGCAACAGCGGGGCCTCAAAAAAAATGACCCGGCCCATCGCGTTGGCATCGACGTCGGAATGGAGAGCGTCCGCGGAATTCATCCAGTCGAAATATTAAAACAACTTCATGGCGAAGAAGCGGCAACTACCCTGGAAGGGATGAGCCAGCTCGATCTTAACGGGGTTGTCCAAATCCTTGCCCGGGAAGATGAAAAACCGATCGGCGGCGCCGGCGGGCTCGGCATCATCGAAGAAACTATCGGTTGGACCGCGGCCAGGCACGGGCATCGGGATAAATACGGGCTCGTCAGTGTCGCCCCCTTACATATTGTAAGAAGAAGGCAATCCTTCGAGGGGAATAGGCAAGTCTCCGCGCAATACCGGGTCTCGCCAGAAAAGGACAGCAATTATCAATTGCTGGGAGAGCTCAGCACCGTTACCCTCAATGACAAAGAAGTCCCCGTCCAAACCTGGCTTTACACCGGTTTCAGGAACGGCGGAGAAGCCGCGCTCTCTTTGCGTCTCAGCGTCCCGGGCGTCACCGATATGCTCTATCCACCGTTTTATTCTCCCGAGAATCTGGCCCAGATGCAGGTTTTGGGCCAGGGGGGATTCCGCCTTTGCCAAAAACTGGGGTTGCTCGGGGTTGACAAGCCGATAGCCGATCTGGTGATCGGGCACGACGGCCATACCGCCTTCTTTAAGTTCAACCTCTTTTTGTATTTTCTCGAAAAATACGGCTCGAAAGAAACGGCTTTGAGAGCCACCAGAATGCTCTGCGCCGCCACTATCCACGCGCCGCAAAATGGCACCGTTCCCAGGACCACCGGCAACATGGTCATCAAACATTATTCAAAAGAACAGGAAGCTCTTTACGGGGCCTTTGGCTCACAGCCATTCAAACCGACGAACGGGATGTTCGCCGAAATTAATTTAAGCGGAGAGGTCGGGGTCGTCTCTCCTATTCATCTGATGGTAACTCAAGCCGAAGAAAAGGCAGCCAGGCGGGCGTTTGCCGGCTCCGCTCTGGCGCTCCTGCCTGAAGGGGTAAACGCCTCTGATCTGACCGAATTCCCGGATACGCTTGACGTCGAAAGTTGGCTGGGGATGGGGACCGCGCTGGTCCTTGATGAATTCGCTCCCGGCTGGCGCAGCAACCCGACCATGCTCGGTTCCAGAGAAATGATCGATGACCTCTGCTGCAATCTCGGTTTCCGGGAACAGTTGGTCCGCGCCTATGATCTACAGGAAGGGCATCTTCTTGGCTTGCTCAACGGGCGTTTTGAGCGGAAATTCGGCGTGGCCATTCCGGAGAACGCCCTAATTTTCGCTTCCCTGCGGCGCGCCACCGCTTATAAGATCGGCCTTATCTCCGCTTTCCTGAACCAGCACGAAACCATCGACCACATCGCGCAGAAACTTGGCCGTCCCGTTTTCTGGCTCTTTGGCGGGTTGGCCCATCAGGATGACACGCCATCGATCGACGCCCTGCAGAACCTGCTTTCTCAAATGGAAAGGATCAATGCCGCCGACCAAATGTTTAAAACCGATTTTCTAGTCGGCTACGGCTATGACCGGGCTCGCTTTATTTTCCCCGGCCTCTCCAGAAGAGGCTGCTGGGTCGGGACGACTAACCCGATCGAAAGCCGCTCCCAAGGCACGGAGGCTTTCGGGCCCAGTTATCTGAAAGCCGCCATGAACGGTGTTCATATCATGGGAACTTATGACGGCGGAGCCGGTTGTTTACGCGCTTATCCGACCGTCTTCAACTACGGCCCGGTCGCTTTTGCCGGCGACGTCAGTTTTCACAATGATATGTGGAACAATGAAAAAATCCGTGAACTGTCGCGTTTCCTGCTGGCCAATGGGTTTGTTGGCGCCTTTGAAAAAGTTGCCTCCCGCTTGGGCGAAGACATGGCGAGGTTTGAAGCCGGCCACGGGGTCCACGCCCCCGGCCTCGGCTCGAGGATCGAGTCAATGCTTAGGGCGATCGCCGGCTATAACGGCCGCGTCCTAATGAATAAATATCTTGAACAGACGGCTAGAAGTTGATCCGGCTCCAGCTCCACCCAAAAATCACTGAAATTTCCCCGGGATCTTGGCGATAAACTTATGGGGAAAGAAAAAAATGCCTACTGGAGAAATAAGGATTCCCGGCGGGGGAACGCACGAACTATACCGCAAAAAGATTTTAAAGGCCATCCAGCAGAAGTTGGGCGGCTATGCCTCGACTGAAACGGTCGCCAGAGAAATCGGACGCATTAACCGATATCCCGGATTAGATAATGAAAAACTAAACCGAACTCCCCAGATCAAACCCTACCGAACCGCCGCTCGAATGGTTCAAAACGAAGGCCGGGTCAAGGCAACAGAATACAAAGTTGCCAATGGGGAAGTCATGCTGGTGCATGCAGTCGGCGGCCTGGCGACGCGGCTGGGCATGGGGCCAAAATATTTGATCACACCGGAGGACTTGATCGAGAAAGAAGCCAGCGCCCACGGCAACTTCAAGGCCCTGCTTCGGCTATCACTCGGGGAAAGACATTTGCTGGCCCAGATGTTTGCCCTCTATCAGCTTGCAGTCAAACTAAAAATGAATCCTCTCACGGTTTTTGACAATCAGGTTGCGGCTGTCATCCCAAACGTTCATGACGAAGCGGATATTATTGAATCATTCAAGAAATTTAGCAATTTCGGCCTCGGCAAAGTCATCCTTTCTTCTTCTCATTTCTACCCCGGCATCGTCATTAATGATGGGAAGGCCGCCGAAAATCCGGATATTTTAGACCTCCATAATCACGGCGTGGTTTTAACCCAGTTAACCATGGAAAAAGAACTTTATGAACTTAACGCGAACGGGAAGAAGTCGCCCTTAAGTTCGCAGGCCTATCGTGAAGTGCTCGGCCGCCTGGCCGACCAGGTTGTCTGCAATATCGAAGATCTGGACTACCTCTCCACCCCTTTCGATTACTCCGGGATCGCCATCGCGCTTTCTGCCGCCGAAGAAGGCTATCAGATGATGATGGAGCTTGTGCGCCAGCGGCCCGATGATCCTCAACCGGGAGGCGTGGCAGTCACCGATCCCAATATTTCAAATTTGCTAAAGCCTCTCAATGGTAGAGACGTAGTGATCGAGAGTTTACAGCTTAATCTTCCAAAAAATTTCGGTGAAGTTATGAGCACATTCGCCTGGCTGAATCGCAGTGCCAACAATTTTATGAACCCGCTGGTCGCTCATGAAATGGTCAGAGATTACGGCTTGCCCTTCATCCCGGGAGTAAAAAAAGCGGCTGACGGCTCCCCCTATCTGGTGAATAATACACCTTTTGGTGACGCCAACAAATATTTACCTACATTTTATATTGGCCGGGAAGAGCCTATCTCCAACCTCAAAAAACCGGAACACATCATGGATGCCCTGCGGACCTTCAACCATCAAGATTCCTGGGAATTCAGGCAGTTTATCGCCCGTTACTTCGAAGCAACCGGTGTTGTTCTCCCGGACATGTCATTTGGCGCCGTTAGCAATCTGGCCCCCGGAACACCCATAACAATTGATGCCGTTATCCTCGGTCATCCCTGGTTCATGAGCCGAAACGAACGCCGGATCAAACAGGGCGATAAAACCGCGGCCAGAAACAAAGAAACCCTGGCGGCTCTGGGCAAAGTTTTTGTCACCGACGGCTCGCTGGTCTATCACGCCGAAGTAAAAGGCGACGCAGTTTATGTCGAACCTGTAAAAGAAACCAAGGCCGGAACCGCTCTCGAATATATCTCGAGGGCGGAAAACGGGCCGGTCATCGCGACCGATTTCAAAAAATCGGTCTTTCTGGAAGGCCGGGTCTGGACAAATTTTCGGCATGAAGGCGGTTTTCACTGCGTGCAGATCGCCAATCGCCTCAACGGCGAGCAGAAAGGCGAAATTCTCCTCTTAGTCGGACATTATGATGAAGAAGCGCCGTATGATAAAGCGGAACTGCTTAAACCAAAATTCGATCGGGCCCTTCAGCAAGTTTGCAATCTGGCCGAAGAGACCGGGGCCGAAGCACCCGAAGCCCAATTGGTGCTGGAGGAATTCAAAAAATTATCCTGGTCCTTTTTGTTTGAACACAGCGCTTCCCTGATCGCCGAGCGGATCATGGCCTCTATTAATTTTAATAAAGTCCCGGCCTAACGACCAAGGATGAATTTTCTTCTTCTTTTTCCGCCACAGTGAATCCTACGAATTTTTCAATAAAAGTGAAATTTCCCAAAATAGCCCACGAAAAGAGAGACAGGAGGAAACCATATGACTAAAGCCTGCGCCGCCCGCCCGCCAATGTTAGTCGGCCTGCTCGGTGGAGAAGCCACCCGGTGTCGTCCCGTGACCGCCGGCCGGCAAGACATAACACCCGAAAGCCAAAAGAAACCTGGCATAAGACTTGGAGGACAGACCTATAGCGGAAACCCAATCCCAAAACAACTTTTCCCCCTCGCGGGAACGGCACTCTGTTATCCCCTCTTTAGCCGGGTAATTACCGATTGCGGTGTTAGCGAAATCGCGCTGGCCGTTAAATATCGGGTCGGTGATATAAGACGATACTTCGACTCCAAAATAAATGGGATAAAATATTGGGACCACCAAAATATATCGGGAGAAAACCTGAACACCGCCGGTTGCGTTGTCAAAGGCTGGCAGGAAAGCTGCAAACCCCGCAACGACGCGCCTGACACTTTCCTCATCTTGTCCGGCGACATCCGGTCAGGCGCCAATGTCGCTCGTATGCTGGAACTTCACCGGGAACAGAATGCTCTCGTATCAATCGTTCTGGCTCCGGTTCCCTGGAACAAACTGGATCGGTTCGGCGTTTGTTTCAAGCAAGGCGCTTCTTTTAATGAAACGAAAGTCGGCAAACATGTGTTAAAGCGACAGGACCCCAATTCCGGCGGAAAATACGCCCCGATCACGCTTTTTGTGGAAAAAGCCCAACAAGAAAGTCTTCTTCCGTATCAAAGCAATCTGAATAACGCCTCAATCTATATTGTTTCCGCTAGATTGTTGAGCTTGATCGAAGACGATGTCGAAGTAGCAAAAAATATGAACCAATTGGATCCCGAACTTTTTAAAGGGAAAACCATTGCGACTGAAATGAAGAAATATAATCCCTACGGCCTGCACATCCCCAATCTTGAAGATGAGAATATCCCCTTCGATAAAAAACGCGGTAACTATGTAAATGATTATACTGATCCTTCCGGCAAACACTGGCGGCTGGGTGTTTTCTCAACCAGACTTCTAAAAGAGATAAAAGGAAAAGAGATAGGAGAAAAAGCCCGGCGCGCCGACGAGGCCAATGTAAAATTCCAGGACTGGGGCGGGCATATTTTCCCGGAAGTCGCCCAGCATCATCCGGAAATTTATAAAAGGACGGAGAAAACCGACCCGGCCGGCTTCTTTGGTTATGTGAGCAATCAGCTCTGGGCGGACGACGGCACCCGCCGGGCACTACTTGATGCCAACGGCGAGTTTTTGAAAGAGGCGGGAGGTTTTGACGGCCACCGCTTTGATTTTTGGCCGAGACCGGCATTTCGCCATGATGCTAACGGGAACAAGATCTGGTATGAAGAAGGTGTCACTGTCGAGGACGATCAATCGATCGTCGGCCCCGCCTATCTTGGCAGAGGAGTCGTTGTGAAAAGAGGGGCCAGAGTTGAAGGGTCCGTGGTTGGCGCCGGCTGGACCCTCCCCACCGGCACCGAAGTAATAGACTCCTGTTTAGCGCCGGACCGAACTTTGTTAGGGCTGGAACCGGAACAAATCGGCCTGCATTACGCGCTCTTAGGCGGCATGCGACTGGGACAGTCCCTGGTCGGCGGCGGGTTTGTCATGCGCGACGGCGCCTTGCACCTGATCGAAGACCACCATGGGAAATATGAGGATCAGGAATTATTTCGAGCGGGCGGCGGAGTTCGGAGCTTTATCGGTAAAATACTGGTTTCAAATGAAGAAGGGACATTCGTCGTACCGCTCGATCCCCCGGGAGAGCCAAAAAATAAGACAGCGATTCCCGAGTCAACCGAAGCAGTGCTGGCTAAATTGAGGGCCTTTTTGCAGGTTGAAGATAGAATTGCCGCGGGCCTCAAAGTCTCGAGCAATATCTTGATCGTTGACGATAATACAATTTTTCTTGATCTTATTAAAAGCGCCCTGGAAGAAGATGGGTGGCGGCAGATTGACACCGCTAAGAACGCAATCGAAGCAACAGAAAAATTAAAAACCCGCCGCTATGATTACGTTATTTTGGATTCGATCCTTTCCGCCAGAAATGGAAGAGACGCAACCGGCGGGATTAAATTGCTGAAATCCTTGATCACGAATCCTGACTCCCCGACAAATTTCGGCACTCCGGCCCTGCTCTGGAGCAGTCAAGCCAGCCTTGAAGCCTCGCGAGGGCTCACCCTCTTCGATGCCCCTCGCCTAGAAGACAGGAACATTCAAGTTAGGAAAAAAGAAGAGCTGCGCGAGACCGCCGCGCTCTCCCGCCTAATAATCGACGGCATCATAAAGAGCAAATAATATGTCAAAGCTATTTATCCCTGGCCAGCACAAACCTTTTAATGTTAGAGGAGGCCAGACAACTCGCAAGCCTGTTCCTGGCTCGCGAATCGCCAAACAATTAACAACAAAAATCATGAGAAATGCCTGGCTACTAATTGTTGATGACGATATATCTTTTCTTAACGCTATTAAAGAAAAATTAAGCCGTGAGGGTTGGAAGCAGATCGATACTGCCTCGGACGAAACTGAAGCAACAGATAAATTAAAAACCCACCGCTATGATTATGTTGTTTTGGATTCAGTCCTTTCCAAAAGAAATAAAGAGGACACAACAGGCGGGATTAAATTGTTGAAATCCTTAATTACGAATCCTGATTCCCCGACAAATTTCGGCACTCCGGCCCTGCTTTGGAGCAGCCAGCAAAGCACCGAGGCCGAACGGGGCTTGACAATTTTTGACGCTGCCAAGCTTAAAGAAGAATCTGTCCAGATCAGGAAGAAAGAAGAGCTGTGCGATGCTGCTGAACTCTCTCATTTGATCATTGACGGCATTTCAAGTAAAAAGACATGAGCTCTTCAAACCCGCCGCTAATGTCTCGCCCTCATCCGGGACGCAATACCCTGAGAGATATTTTGAGCCATTTGCCGATCGGGGCCGCCGCTATCAGACGCGGCGAGGTGTTTTATGCCAATCACGCTTTCCGCGCGATCTTTGGCCCGGCCAGGTTCATGGCCGAAACTCCCCTTGCCCAGGAAGTTGTTGCCTGCCCCACAAATTCCTCCACCTCAGGCACTATCCCCTTCCAAAGGGAAGAAAGAACAATTCACCTCAGCTACCTGATCCAGGGAATTGCCGAAGGCCTGAGTTTTTGCTTCGTCAGGGACACCACGCAGGAAGTCGATGAAATGGACCTCCTAAAAAGACAGATCTCTTTTCTGCTGCACGATCTGAAAAATCCCACGCTCAACCTGGAGTTGCTGGCCGGACAAGTCCAAAGAGGAAATTATGATTTCGGCCGGATATCGGAATATCTTACGGAAATTCATCGGGGCATCAATGACAGCTTAAAAGAAGCGCCGGAGGTACTCGGGCTAAGGACGCGGAGAGAATTTGACGTCGGAGAAATTAATCTCACCACCTTGCTGGAGAAAATCAGAACTTCCTTTGAACTGCGGCTAAATGAGGCCGGCGTTCGTCTGGAAATCGAGGGTACCTGTCCGCCAATTGAAGGGATGGCCGACGCGCTGGAAAGGGTTTTTACCTGCCTCATCGGCAATGCCGTTGACGCCGTCAAAACTGCCGGCCGGGAAGATGGCTTGATTTCCATTGGTCTTGAGGAAAACCCTGAACACATGGGAGTCAACATCTCCGTTAAAGACAACGGCTGCGGCATTCCTGCCAACAAAACCCATCTGGTCGGTCGCTACGGCTACACCTCCAAAGAAGATGGGAAAGGCTTCGGGCTGGCCAGCGCTCTCGACCGAATAGCCCGACATGGAGGCAAGCTCACTTTTGCGTCCCGAGAAGCGGAAGGGACAACCTTTTCCGTCTTTCTGCCGATAAAACAACCAAGATTTTCAGAAAGAGCTCCAAAGCCGGAAAAGATCCAGTTGGCCCGCGACCGGATCAGCGACCTGAAAAACACCGATCCGAAGCTCTATACTAAAATGGAGCCCGCGCTTGTGGAAGAATGCATCAAGGGCATGTCGGACAAACACATTGAGAAAAACACTGAGAAGGAATTGTTTGACGAAATTGTCTGGCAGATATTGCGGCTTTTTGAATTTATCGAAAATGGCGCGCCGCATGTGTCAGTTGCAAATTTCCAGGCCCGCGGCACCGAAATTGTTATCGCCGGCGATCGGGATTCCACCGGTGAGCAGCACTGCACCAAATTGATCAAACACGTTTTGGGAAAAATGGGGCATAAAAGAGCTGAAGTACAGGCAACCCGTAAAATAGAAAAAAATAACGCCGTCTGCGTTGTCTTTGAGATCAAACTGATCAACGGTAAAGTACCTGACGATCAAATAACCAGCCTGGAAAGCACAGTAGCCGCCGGCCTGACACAGCTCCCTTCGGCCGAAGAAACAAAAAGCCAAGCTCTCTTCCTGGACGCGGCCCAGCAAATCCTGCGTGAATTACATCAGCCGGGCAGTGTCTTTAGCTTCATTTTCAAACAGGCGCCGGGCAGAAGGACACCGCAACTGAGCGGTTTCAAAACGCGATTTTACGGCTCCTCGCTGCCGATTGATGAAGATCTGGTCCGGGGATATCTCTTTGAGTATTTAAAACCGATGGGGATCATTGCCGAATTTATCAACCGGTTGGGCCAAAGCCCCGAATTTTTCATCGTCCGGGAGGCAATCGATAATAACTTTCTCCAGGAACTCAATGCCGGCCACATGACTTTGGGGATCAAATACTTTCTCAATATCAATTCCGCCCTGGTCTATGCTTTCCGCGCACCCAGGACACTCGTTATTAACATCTTAGGGACATCTTCCTCGACACTTCCAGAACCGGCAAAAAATGAATTTCAGGCCGCGAATCGGACCTGGAGAAATCTATAACATCGCCGCGGCTGATTTTACGCGATTTTTTATACCAAATTTTCCTACAAGTTTTCTAATAATAGTGAAATTTCCCGGAATAGCCATCGATATAAAGATGGAGAAAAAATAGAAAGGAGAAAACTTTAAATGTCACCTATGAGAAAAGTTTCAGAAAGACCGATGTTGATTGGACTGGTTGGAGGTTTTGGTTCGCGTCTCTATCCGCTGACCGCGCCCCCCGAGACAACCCCAGAACAATTAGGGAAAGTAAAGCTGGGCCCACAAAGTAAGAGCCATAACCCTTTTTTGAAACCACTTACGGTGTTGGGCGGAATCCCACTCATGCATCCCTTATTTAAAAAAGCGATTACCGATTGCAATGTCCAGGATATTGCCATGGCCTTGATGGTTATGCCGAAAGATGTCAGAGATTATTATGGTCCAAATATGAGCCGCCTGCGCAACGGCACCGGCAGCAGCTTTTACTGGCAGCATCAGAGTGACACAGTTAACCTGAATACAGCCGGTTGTGTTGTCAGAGGTTGGCAGGCGGATATTAAAGGGAAGAGACGTTCCGATACTTTCATAATCTTGTCCGCGGATATCCGCTCGAATGCCAATATCGGCAAGATGATGGAAATGCATAAAAGAAAGAATGCTCTTATCACTATCGCCCTGGCTCCCGTCCCCTGGAAAGAAGTAGAAGCGGAACGCTTCGGCGTGGTCTTTCTGGAAGGAACATCCTTTGACGAAAAAGGGAGACAGCTCGCCGGTTCCGCCGGTGAATTCGCCAGGATTGTCCGTTTTCAAGAAAAAGATAAGCACGCTAAAAGCAATTTAAATAATGCATCCATTTACATCGTCAGCGAACGGCTTATGCGCTTGATCGAAGGCGATATCGAAGTAACTGGAAACAGGAACCAGCTTGACCCAAAAGCAAAAGCACGCTACGTTGAGTTGCGGGGAAAAAAGCACCGGGGAAAGGATTTCTCCAAAGAGGAACAAAAGGACTGGGATAGGATAAATCCTTATGAACTGCCGATCCCGGGAATCGATGGCGACGATAAACCCTTTGATCTTCAGAGAGGGAACTACGCGAATGACTGGACCGAAGGGGCCAGACATTTCCGGCTGGGTGTTTTTTCAAAAATTTTAACAGGTAAGGGGCTTCTGCCGGAGGAACAGGCCAACAAGAATTATCAGGATTGGGGGGGACATATCTTCCCCGAAGTCGCTTCCCATCACCCCGAAATCTACGAAAGCAAACGGCTTGGAGAACCAAGCGGCTTTTACGGTTACTTAACCCGCAGTCTCTGGGCAGATGACGGCACAAGAAGCGCTATTCTGCAGGCCAATATGGAGATGCTGGTACAGGAGGGCGGCCTGGTCGAGCGCGGCGCGCAGAAATTTGATTTTTCCTGGTGGCCAAAGCCGGAAAGAATTTCCCATGACTCAAACGGCAGACCTATCTGGCTGGGAGACAATGTAACCATCGAAGAAGGAGCGCAAATCTTTGGTCCGGCGTTTATCGGCAGCGGGGCTGTCATCAAAAGAGGTTCCGTCGTTGCGAATGCCATCGTTGGCGCCAAATGGGTAATTGATGGCGGACGTGTTTTCAGCTCTGTTCTGTGGCCGGACCGCTCCACTTTGGGCCTGGACGTTATAGACCCAAATCTGGAATATACCTTGAGAGGCATAAATCTTGAAAACTCGATGGTTGGCGGCGGCTTTCATCGCAACGGGCCTAGAAATGTGCTCTGTTTCGACACTAACGGCCGTTACGACGTACAGGTCGCTCTCGACAGTCATCGGGGGCTGATCACGCTAAAAAATCGGGTAGTAGTTCCGAATCCCCTCGGCACCATCGTCACCAAATTGGATCTTTCTGCCAAGGAGCCCGACATCAGCGTCCGGACCCCCGAGATAGAACAGCTTTCAACGGAAGCGATCAGGGAAAAAGCTATTTCCGCCATCAAAACCGGCGGTCATATTTTAGTCGTCGACGACGATTCTGATTTCCTGACACTCACTGTGGAAGAGTTAAAAAAGGCCGGCTGGCAAAATATTCACACGGCTGCTTCTCCGGCGGAAGCCGAAGCCACACTAAGCTCGAGAAGATTCGATTTTATTTTGCTGGATTCCATTCTCCGCCCCGAACTGCAGATCAATAATATTGAAGAAACGGATGGAGTGGCTCTCCTGAAAAAACAAAAGCAGGATCCGGGGAAAGCCCCAAATTATCAAACCCCGATCCTGATGTGGAGCAGTTTCGAAAGCATTGTAGCCTTAAAAGGGCTTAACACCTCCGAAGCCCTCAAATTCGGCGGACGCGAAGTTGATTGGAGAGAGAAAGAAGATAAAACAATAAAGGAACTTGGCTTGTCCGAATTTATTCTTCAGACAATCTTGAAAAGCTGATGCCAACTTACAATTCATGAGAGGAGAAAATGGTTGAACCTGCCGGCTTAAAAAAATCTACGCCACCGCCCAAACCGCTGAAAATCCGCGGCCGGGCGGGAGACCATCTTTCCGCCGGAATTGCTTTTTTAAGCTCTCAAGGCAGGGTCAAAAGCAGTAATTCCGCTTTCAGACAGCTTTTCGGCCCAAATCTTTCCCTGTGCCGCAACCAAAAATTTCTTGATATGCTCCAATTATCCGAAGCCGAATTGCTTCAGCTTCTCGCTTCAGCGACCCTAAAAAGAATTACGAAACGATCGTTGATCTCCGATCGCAGCGGGAATCCCGTTAATGTGGAATATAAACTGATTAGGGAACAAAAGGATCATATTTTCTTCGAAATAAGCATTATTTCTCAACCGCCTGAAAAGCTGTCCCTTACGGGCGAACAGCAGAGATTGATACGGGCGGGAGAAGGCGCCCTTCAGCTTACCCATGCTTTAAAAGGGACCAGCAACAGCTTTTCCCGGGCACTCTCGCTTCTGGGCGATCAACCGGACCCGGAAATGTTTGCCAAACTTTTTCCTGTCCTGCAGCGAACCAGCCAGCGATTGTCCACCATCATTAATGATTTACTTAGAATCGGCCGCAGCGGAGAAGTTGAGTTCAAAGAAATCAATCTGCTCCCTTTACTTGAGCAAATCAGAAGTTTTGAGGATATCGATCCAAGGCTCAAAAGGTTCGGTGTCGAACTTGAGATTTCGGGCAGCTGTTCGCCGATTGAAGGTGTGGGGATAGAATTGACGGAAGCGTTCGTCTGTTTGATTGATAATGCCATAGATGCGATCTTGGAAACTCATAGGCCGGACGGTAAAATTTCAATTGAGTTAAAAAACGAAGAGGCAGAAGCGGGAGAAGTAACGGTTGCTGTTCACGACAACGGTGTCGGTATTCTCCCCGAAAAATTGGCGGACATTTTTCGTCTGTTCTTTACCACCAAAAGGGAGGGCTCGGGCTTAGGATTATCCTTTGCGCAAAAGACCGTCGAAGAAACTCACGGCGGCAGGATCGACGTCGTTTCCCAAATCGGCCACGGGACAACTTTTGTCGTTCACCTCAAACAACAGCCGCCCAAAGATCGCTTAACGGGAAGATCTTCAGGGATGGCAGTCAAGATACGCGAAGTTCGTCAGCAGATTACAAAAGAAATCGGGGCTGATCCCGGGCTTGTCACTGAATGCTTGGATTCCATGAGCGATGAACACAAGCTGGAAAGTCCTGTGGAAAAGCTGGTAACGCAAATCGAATGGCAGATCAAACGGCTACAGGAATTTATTATGACCAATCTGCCCCATGTCTCGGTCAATAACTTTGCACGCCGGACCGAAATCGTCCTGGCCACAGAGAGCGTTTCAGCTATTAAGACACGCTGGATAGAATTGATTAATCACGAGCTGGCCAATCTCGGCATCGCGGCCCACTGCAATGTAGCCGCGACCCGAAAAATCAAAATGGGCGCCGCCGTCTGCCGTATCTTTGAGATTAGAAAACACCAATCGGAAAATTTAACTGAAGGGGAGAAAGACGCGCTCGAAGCAGCCCTCAAAGACAAACTCACCCCGCTTCCCACTTATGAGGAAATAAGCGAACAAAGCAAATTTTTTCCATCCGTTTTCAATACTCTGCTTAAACTGGATCATCAGGGGAATAAAGAAGGCAGTCTCGTCAGTTTGATCTTTACGCTTTCGGTAAACAGTAAAACCCCGCGACTGGTCGGAACAAAAGTGAAATTTCACCCATCCGATCCTGATATAGAAGGATTACTTTCAAGAAAATACGGCAAAAAATTACCGCCCGCACCCGAAATACTGGCTGGTTTCATGAGACAATTGAAAGGGCCCGAAGATATTTTCTCGAGAAATGAGCAGGTAACCTCCGAGCTTCTCGACGCTTTAGGTGCCGATCCACATATCAGAAAGCTTATCGGGCTGTACAATATTAATAGCGCTTTGATCTGCGCTTTCCAAACCGTTCAGGAGCATTATGTAATAAATATTCTGGGCTCTATTTTCCCGGGCACGATCCCCGGGGATATTGAAAAAGAATTTCTGGCCGCTAACCTGGCCTGGAAAACTGCTATCCATAAAAAATAGCCAGGTCTTCCGCATAAACCCTGAAATCCATCCATTTTTTTCTCGATAATAAGACATGAAACCGCTCGGCGCGCCACCGTGCACCTTAACCATCCAAAAAGATCATTTCCCGGTCAGGGCCGGCTATGACCTTGAGTCCCGCTTACCTGGGCTGCGTGAGGTTTGCCGACTGTTCCCGCCCGGGATATTGAACCGGCTCTGTTCCGCGCCGATCTCGACTTTTATCTGGCAGATCACCGACCGTTTCCCGAACCGCACGACGGTCCCCTTGTTCGAGGCACTGGAAGCTTATGTCGGGCCGATCGCCGGCGATAAGACTTTTTCCCGTCGGATGGACGCCGTCAGCCATACGCTCTGGCTGCTTCACTCATTGGACCGCCTCGCCGGATGCAAGACACTAGACGATGCCGTTCTTCTGTTCGGTGGTCGCGGCCTTAATGGCCTGGCGGACGCCTGCCCGGCGATCGTCGAGCTCGCAAGACTGTATAATTCGTTGAACAATAACGATAAAAGGCTCCTGGTGATCGCCACCCTGCTCCACGACATCGGCAAGGCGACCGGCAATCGGGAGCGCCATCCTCATGTCGGCCTCGAATTATTCCGACGCAGTCCGGCCCTGAAAGCAGCGGTCGCGGCAACTTTCTCTTCTTGCCAGATAACTAATAAAGAATCTCTCCTCCTGATCGATGCGGCCATCGGCGAACATGATCTGATCGGCGGCCTGGCGATCACCCGGGACCGGAATATTTATGAGTGCGCCGGCGCGATCCGGAACGCCACGGACCGCTCTGATCTTCGCGAAAAGTTGCTAGCCTTTCTCACTTTGGTCAACTTTGCCGATATTGACGCCCAGAGCGAACGCGGAATTTTCAACGGAGAGAAACTGGCTGCCTTCCGTGAAGCTTTCGTCAAGCTGCGGGGCTTTTTGCGGTCGCCGGGAGAAAAAAACGATCACATCTGGTGGGGCAAAGAAAGGTTCCTCGCCTGGACGGGTGGGGACACCCCCGGAGTTTCTCTTAAAGAAAAAGAGGAGTTGCTCGCAAAACTCTGCCCCGATGAGCCGGAGCGGGAACACCTCCTGTCGACCCTGGGAAAAATCAGTTTATTTGACGGCATGTACAATTTCGCCACGACTATCCACCACCCGGCTTCAACGGCTCACTTTCTCCGCTGGATCGCCGGCTTACAACCACAAACAGTGATCGTCGATGTCGCCTTGTTGACCGACCCGGAGATCGCGGCCAGGGTCGCAACCGCCGCCCAAGATGGTTCATTCGAGAAGGTTTTTAATGTCCTGACCGTTGAAACAGCAGGCCAAAAAACGATCAGGCTAAATCGGCTGGCGTATTAAGATCTGATTATCTGCCGCGAAAACGACCTGATCGCTAAGTTCACTCCCCGCTTCGATCTTACCGCCGGCCACAAGGCAATTATCCAGGACAACATTCGCGCCTACCACTACGCCTTGCCCGGCTTCACGGTCTTCGGGGAATAAAATTGAATTGCGTATCTTCGCTCCTTGTTCAACCCGCCCGCCATTCCCGATCACGACCTGCGGACCGATCTCTACCCCTGCCGCCAAACTTACATTGTTGCCGATGACCACCGGCGGTCGGATATTTTCCAGCGTGGAGGCAGAGATATTCACTCCCGCACCCAGCCAAACTCCCGGCCGCACCTCTTCTCCGGGCAGGTCGAGGTTCCCCTGGCCGGCCAGCGCCTCAAAATTGACCTCTCTTAAGTCACGCGGCGTGCCGATGTCCCGCCAAAAAAATTCCGGCGGGGCGATAAACGCCTTGAGCGGGTGGCGGTCCGGCAGCAGTCCCTTCTGGAAAAGATCGCGCGCAAAATCGGCAAAATGACAGTCAAAAGCCCGCGCGTAATGATCGAAGACTTTTGCCTTGAGGCCGAAGATCCCCACATTAGCCAGGTTGCCGATATGCGCCACGTAATCGTCGGCAGACGGTCTTTCAATAAAACCGGAGATCGGAAAAGCGCGCCAGTGCAGCTCGTGCAGCCTTTTACGATAAATCTCGACATATCGCTGACGCGTGCGGGTCAACGCCACCGCCTCTCCCGCGGCTCGATGGCATTCATAAACATAGCGCCCATAGGCCTGGATCAGCACCGGGTCGTTGATCTGCATCGTCCCGAACCTGTCGAACAATTTCTCCCATGGTGTTTCGCGCGCCACGATCACGCCCCAGGCGGGGGAACGCTTCAGCCACGCGTTAAGAAACGGCTTGATGATCTGTTTGTCCCAAACGATATCACCATTAAGGATCAGCAATCTCTCCTGGCGCCGCCCCAGGCTCCCCTGCTGTTCGAACCAGCGGTAAACCGTGTACGCCGAGCCCCAGCTCTCGATCCCCTGCTCGTCCATGTCAAAATAATCGATCGCCAAGCCGAGAGGCGAGGGGTCGCCGATCGCCCGGCGCACAGACTCGGCCTGATGTTTGACGACGACAGTCACCCGATCGATCCCGGCCGAGCGGAGCGCTTCAAGCTGGCGCCGCACTATCGGTATCCCCGCCACCGGCAAAGCCGGTTTGGCAATAATGGTTGACAATCCCCGCATTCTGGTCGCGTAACCAGCCGCGAGAATAACTGCGTGTATATTACCTGAATTGCTCATCTTCCACCCGTTTGATTATCAGCCAAGTTGGCCCTGAATTTCACTTTTTCCCGGCAAATAATCGGTGAAATTTTCCCCACTTTTTGCCGATATATATGTAGAAAGGAAGCGGTTAGCATGTCGGCAGAAATATACAACCAGAGAATTCTAGATAAAAGAATCAACACGCGGTTGCCGAACTTGGTTCCCATCCATAAAATAACCGCGCGAACGGAAGGGATACTGCCTCCCCGCTTCTCTCCAATAAACCCACGACAAATCACTTTTTGCGATCCGGCAAAGATAAGTAGTTTGGCCTCGATCAGCGAACCGCCCAAAGTTTCTGTGATTAAACCTCCCGTTCTAAAAGAGACTGCTTACGTGAGCCGCGCCAAAAAGATCGCTGTCGGCGTTGCCGCCGGCGCCGCGGCTTTGCTGACCTCAACCATCGCCCTGGCCGGCGGGCCCAATACTCTTTTGTTTTTGGCCCATAAAGATCTTGTCGGCTGGCTGGCGATCGCCGCCGGATTGATCTACACCGGCAGGCTCCTCTGGCGGGAACTGAAACCGGAAAATTATCAATCGCCCCAAAGCCAACTCAATGTCGGCAGTCCCACGCCCAAAAAATTGTTCAAGACCCTGGTCGCTCCTGCTTGGGCTAGTTTAATGGCTGTTGGGACCGCGATGAAATTCGCACCGGTGCTCGATGCTATCGTCACTCCTTTAGCTTCGCAATATCTGGGAATATCTCTGCCGCATATAGCTCTGCCGGTCTTTGGCCTGCCCGTTGCCGTCTCCTGGACGGCCTGCGCGCTGATCATAACCGTGGCTGCCGCCAAAACTACCATCGGGTCGGCGCTTGATCTCTACCGCGCTTACCGGCTTAAATATAAATTTGTCGGACGGGACATTCACCAATCAAAACTGGTCTCCAATCTGCTGACCAATGTCTCCCGCAACGGCGCCTGGGCGGCTTTGACCATTTTCACCGCCCATCTGGCCGAGATCTACGCCACCCAAACCCTGGCGCTGGCCCGCAATTATTTACACAATTTGATCTTCGGCCAGCAGCCGCTCGTCATGCTGGCCTGGGGAGCGGCGTTCGGCGCTTTTGCTCTCGGCCGCTACCTGCTGGTCGGCCGCCGGAAAGCGAATATGGACAGACAACTGCAAACTCTTGACCAAACGCAAATGGCTAAGATCTGGAACACCGTAAAAGTCGTTGGCGCCGCCGCGGCTATCGGCGCTACTGTTTTCCTGGCCGGCCCGGCTTTAACAGCCGGCAATCTGTTCGTTTTTGCCGTGGTGCTTGGTTTCACCCACAACTTTATCCATTCCAACCAGTCGCAGAAAACCGGCCTTCATCAGAAAGACAAAGTCCGGCCGGTCTTTGACTTGAAATCACTCTGGGAAAATGTCCGCAGTGTGGCCGGCGCGGTCAGAACCGTCTTTAAGCCCGGCGTCGACATGGTAGACCCACTTGTCTCTTCGTATATCATGGTTTTATTGACCCAGGGCGCTCACTGGGTGCTTAACGCCGTTTCCGGTTGTTACTCCGCCGCCGATTACAAAAAAGCGGTCCAGATGATCCTCAAACTGCTCAACCCCGAAGCCCAGAGGATGCGCAATATTTTAAAAAGCGGCTACGCTGACCTAAAGAAGGCCACAACCCCTGCAGAAGCCCGCGACGCTTTGGCCGCCGCGCTGGAAGAGACCGCCCGCTTTATGGACAGATCGGCCAACGGCGACCTGAAAAGCCGCTCCGGCCTCGCGTTCCTCAAAGACGGGATGTTCTGCACCGGTCTGCCGATCGATCGAGGTATTTTCCAGGGCTTGTTCAATCAGGAAACCGACAACCTCTGGCAGGCTTTGGTCGATGCCCGCTACGTTAACAAAGACCGGGTCCCCCTCGACGGCAAGAAGAAGGGGATTAAATTGACCGACACCATGGTCAAAGCTTTGTTTGAATCACTGACCGAGCTGGAAAAACTCTCCGAGCTGAAACAACCCTCCGATGATGAGAAGAAAATACTGGCCGAAAAAAGAAACGATGAATATCTCATGTCCGTTTTTGAATTTTACAAGACAGCCAAAGGATTAGAAGCCAAGAAAGCCGCTGACAAAAAGACCGATCCGCAGGAGTGGGGAAAAAATATTGCTCTAGCCGGCGTCGAGCTGATCACCAACCGTTTCCAGGCCCGTGGCGACCAGGACCTGCGCGTCCACGGCGAACACATTCGTTTTGCCGCCCGCGAATATGAAGAAACCGCCCGCCTGGTCCGGCGCATGGATGTTTCACGGGTCGATCTGGATTCACTTAAACAGAAATTTGCTCGGCGGCTCAACGCCCTTTATTGCCGGGCTTATACTCATGCCGACACCACCCCGGTCCGGTTTTACACCAACATCCTGCCCGACGGCTATAACGCCAAACAATTCGCCATCGACTTCTGTCAGCAGGTGATGGCTGATTTCGTCGGCGGCTTTGATCTGGCAGTTCTTTCTCCTAACGGGCAGGTCAAACTCTGGCTGGTGCCGATGAAAGTGGTCAAGGACTTTAAAAAAGATTATCGGGAAGTCATGGCGATCGAGAGCCGCGATACTGAGGGGGAAGACCTGCGCTTAGGCTGGTACAAGCGGGATGATCACGATATCGTCAACACCACTTTGAGCGATATTCACCACATTGATAACACCGCCCATTTTGATAAACACGGGCATGACATCAAAAAATATCCGACCGCCGAAGTCCTGACCCCGCCGAAGTTGGAAAATGATGAATTTTACGACGTCGTCTATCGGGACGGTGCACGTTTAAGAATTTTTGGTGACGGCCATCAAGAAGTTGTTGCCGGCAATCTTGATGGGAAGACCCCGCTCCTGATCCTGCCGGGCACCGAGCGGCACCAATATGTTGCCGCCAACACTACCGCGGTGTTTGATGAATCGATGATCGACACCGGGCTTTTGGCTACAATCAAGTCCGGAGATATCCCTCACCCGTGGGGCGGATCGCTGGTTAAAGACGCGGACATCGCTCCCCGCTGGCGCTTCATGTACCCGACCGAATATACCAGCGTCAGCGACGCCGACCAGATGGACATCAATGTCACCAACCTGCGGCTTTTCCACACCCGCGCCCTGCCGCACCTGCGGATCATGTACCGCCGACCGAGAAAAGAAAATGTTCCATATTCAGAAGCTATGGTCGACAGTCCTCACGATTCTCTCTTAGAAGTCGGCGTGGCCAATGTTTGGATGGTGCTGAAGGCCAAATTGACCGGCGGTCGCGAATTATATTTCCCGCTCAATATGAACAAAGAGAACGAACGGACGTTCGGCGGCGACCTCTGGAAATATATTGACGAGACCAAACCGCTAGAGATCGTAAAAAAGGCGACGGGTTACTTTCTGAAGATCACCCCCCGGGAGGCAGCCTTTAAGGATCCCGACTTCGTGGCCGCGACGGAAATAGAGATCAACGATCGAGGCACTTATCAGGTTATGAAAAACGGTGAATACAACAAGCGGGACTCTATCCTGGAAGTCCCTCTGCCGCTGGAAATGGTCGACCTGGCCGCCAAGAATATGTTCGAGGCAGGCAGTATCCACATCGATCCGATCCGCTACGGCGACGTCGGCGGGCCGGTGCCGGTGATGGACTATATTTTCCTCCGCCACAACGAAGCGGGCGACGTCACCGATAAGGCCCGAGAGCGGGTCCTGCCGCGGCGCCTGGCACAGTTGATCATCAACGGCACCTACTCTCTCTTGAGTGAGACCGAAATGGAACACGTTGAAACAGTCGACGATGTTCTGAACAGGGAAGACCTCCCCTACACGGACAAAAAAGGGCTCGTGCACCTGGCAATGACCGAAGAAGAATACCAGGCCTTCAAACCCTGGATCACGCCCTATCATGGCCAGCGCGGAGCACAGTGGAACCCCAAAGGCGAAGTCACGATGGAAGCCGCCCATTTCAACGCCATGTGCGAAGCGATCTATGATCAGATCTCCTACCGGCGCTTTATGCCGGATGACAGGTGCCGGACCTTCTGGGATCCGGCCGAGGTTAGCTAAAATGACAACTCATTATGAACCAATACACAGAATGAGCGTTTTTAATCCGCCGACGGTCAAGAACGCGGGAGCCAGACCGCTGCTTTACCACAACGGGGAGATCGCCCAACTCAACGTCATCAACTGGCACGGGCGCAGCTGGGCGTGCGATCCGCGTCAGCTGGGTTATAACGCTGCCACCGGCAATGAAGCTCATCTGCACGTAACCGGGATGGGTACTCCCAATCGCTTTTGGCATTCAATTCATGCCGATAAAAGAGGCGAAGGATGGGTCATGGGCCGGTTTAGCGGCCAGCCGGGCAATTCTAAGGGCAGGATAAAATGGACACCTTTGGAGACCAGCCAGGTTTCACCTCTTTTATGGGGAAAGGTTTCCTCTGCCGCTGCTTATCTTGGCCGGGAAGTCTGCCAGGAAAACATCGTCGCTTGCCGGGCTGACGGGCTGGATGTAGTCACCACCCACATTTCCGGCGATCAGGACCGGCGGCTCATTTCCATCAACCCCAATGACTGGGGAACGAAACATCCTGGTCGAAAAGCCATGATCGAACAACTCGACCAGATCGATCTGACGGAGATCAATTCGACCAGGCTTGAGGGCGATAAACTGATCCTAACTTCAAATATCTGCGGCAGCGACGGACAGCCCCTGACCCACACGATCGATATCAGCTGGGTGCCGACCGATGTCCGCAAGGCCATGTACAATCCAAAAGATCATGATGAAAAATATTCCGTCCGCATCATCGAACCCGATCCCCGGGAAGATTTTGAGTGCCGCGGGCGGGAACAGGTCGCGACTTTCTATAACGAAGTCAACGAACAGCTTGACCACGAGATCGTCCGCGTCACCCGCAGCAATGATTTTATCTTCTCCGTCAAGGTCGAGTTCAAACCCGGCCTGAACGATCCCAATCCTCGTGAGTCAGTCGAGCTGACCGCGGATTCGCCGGAAGCCATTGGCCGTCTGGAAAGCTTTAAAACCCTGCCGGAACACGTTCAAGCCGCGGTGATCAAGGCCTGCTGGAAAACTTTTGAAGTCGCTAACTTTAACTGGTCAAGGGTCGAGAAAGGCGGTTTGCGCCGCCGCCGGTTCATTCAATTCTACGAATACCGCACAAGCCGGGTCAGGGATGCCCTGAAAGGACAGGCACCGTTAAAAGACGGGGAATCGATCGTCGTCATGAAGGTCCGCTCCGCCGCGACGGTCGTTCATCTCGACGACGCCAACGGCCGGAAGAAAGGGGACGAAGAAGTCATCCCTCTGAACTTCGACCCGACCGAAGGCCACCCCGAGCAATATCGGCTGATGAATTTTGATCCGCGCCCCTTTGCCGCTTACAAAACCGGCTTTATGTCGCCGATCGATACCGCCATCGCTCCCCAGCATCTGATCGATCCATATGTTATGGGTAGCGAGATCATGGCGGCGATCTGGCCGAAGGTCGACCAGCTCGGCTTCTTCGGCCCTTTCATGCTGACCGCCATGGCTTTCCCCCATGGGAGCGAATTCACCGATTTCTTTAATAATCCCTGGTACGTCAGGGCTTTCAGCTCGACCTCGCACAGTATCTTTGACGCCAAGCGGGACGCCGGCCGCAGTTACTCGCTCCTCGGTGACCAGCTCTTTATGAAAAAAATGGTCGGCGCCGCCATGGTCACCGGGCCGAACACCGATTCCGCCAGCCCTGTCCGCGAAGGCCGCCTCTTCCCGGTCAGGATGCCGGGCCAGAAAATGTTTTTCATTAAAACCGCCATCCCCGGCTGGAACATCGAGGTCATCGAAGACGCTCTCTCTTCTTACATGTTCATGCGCATGTTCGGTCTGGCGACCGAAACGACCGTTTTAACCTTGAGCGCCGGCGGCGGACTGGACAACTACCAGCTGGCACTGATCGTCCAGCGCGGCCAGCGCTGGAATGCCGGTAAAAATATTTACCTTAAAGACGCCTGGGAAGGGATTTATGAGGACCTGTTCCGCGGACCAAACTTTTATTCGCCTAGCTCAATGTATCATCGTGCCGCCGATCTTGTTTTTCGCCGCAACGGCGCGGGCGAAGGAGCCGGCCTCGATACCATTGATGCCAGGAATGGTTTGGCGGCGGTCCGCTCGCAAAAAGCGGCTAAAGTCTCTGCGGCCAGTGGCCAGCAGGCGCCGGCCAAACTATCGATCAAACCGAATCAGCCGCTGGCAAAAATGTTTGAATACAACGAAGCCCGTGAATGGCTTAACGTCGGCACCTGGTATTTTGATTCCGGCGCCAAGCTGATCTCTTTCTCCATGGTGGCGATCTTTGCTTCGCTCATGTTCGCCCCTCTGCCGGTCGCCGGAGCGGTCTTTTTCTTCGCCTGTCTGGCCACCACGGTCTTCAGTTGGCCGTTCTGGGCGGTCCAGATGGCCAAAGTCGGCGTAGCGCCGAGGACCATTCTTTCGATGACGCCCAAACATCTCTTCTGGGGCAACATCTCGATGCACACCACCCTTAAGTCCGGCTGCGACATGGAGCGCCTCGGCGTCGGCCGCTTCCGGATCAGTGACCGCAATCTCGGCAACCGGATCCCGATGCGCGACAAACGGACCGCTTTTCTCGTCGGGATCGTCCTGCCGTCGGCGGCCGGCGCGGCTCTCATCGGCGGCGCTCTCGCGATATCTTTTGGTGTCAGCCTTGTCCCGCTGGCCATGGCCGCCCTGCCGATCCTGGCCGGCTGGCGCCTCTCCCGCTTCCTCGACCGGTGGACAAGCCGGCTCTGGTATAACGGCGACCAGAAGAGTTTCTGGCGAGCGGCGATTCGTTTTGCCGGCCGCAACGCCCCTCTGTTTGGCGGCGCGGCGGTTTCGCTCATCGTCCTGCCGCATTTTGCGGTCTTTGCCATCCCGCTGATCACCGCGGCCATGGCCGGCGGCTGGTCGCTCTTCATGGGTTACAACATTTTCAACGAATTTAGGATTTATCACAAAGAGCAGAAGGAAAATTATAGTCGGCCGGAACCGAATCCGACAGGAATTCCCCGCCATCAGGCCGATACCTGGCGGAATACCTTCAAGGAAATATTCGGCATCAAGCCGCCGCTTTTCGGCAAACAGGAATTCACCAGTAACAATGATATAAACGTCAGCCCCTATCGGCTGCGTGACGCCATTCAAGCCCAATTTCCCAAACTGCTTGATAATGTCCTGGTTAAAGACAGCGCCCTGGCCAAAGATTTTAAGAACAGAGAAACGGCGATCACGGCCGGCCTGCAACAAGCCGGTTATATTGATGCTAATGGTTTTCCGCTGATCGCGCTCGATCAGCCGCTGCCTGTTTTAGTAGATCTTATTATGAAAGATGCCAGACTTAATAGCTTGGTGGATAACAAAGGCAACCGGCTTCTGGCCACCGGCTCGGTCGCCAGAGCAAGTATTCCCGACGCAGATTTCCAATTCCTGCCACACCTATTTAATGACCCGACCGCGCCAACGCTTGTTTTTAAGCAGGCTATTGCCGATGAGGACATCTCCCGCTGTCCCATTTCTGACAAAACAAAAACCGCCTTAAAACAGGCCCACGAAAAAGACAAGAAGGCCATCGCTAAGATAATAAGAGATATCAAACAAAATGGAAAGAACCCCATGGGAATCATTAATTCCCTGATTTGCGGAGAAAAAAACAGAATTATTTATTTATATTCAGAATTTAAGTCCGGGACAAATCAACCGCCACGGCGGCTAAGAGGGTTGCTCCGTCGCGCCAAGATCGCCCGCCTGGCCAAGCTGACCGAAAACGAAATTCAGTCAATGCCGCGCGATAGCCGATTGGTCGGCAATCTGGACGCCCTGCAATATGACCGGGTCCAGGAGCTCAATCGGCTGATGATCGAAGAATATTTCCCGCAATTTGCTCCGCGCTGGAAATCAGGGCTCTTATTATTTATCGAAGCATTGGAATCAATAAGGAGGCGATTAGCATGACCGGCAAGATCGGAAGTTTAACTCGATTCGTGAAAAAATGGGCCTGGCCGATCGGTTTGTCCCTGGGCTTTGCCTACGGCGGCTACGCCTACTTTGCGCCGTCCAGCGATAAAAAACCGCCCAAGGAGCTTTGTGCGGAGAAAAATCTGGCGCCTCGCGATTTCCATCTCTGCGTCATCGATGAAAACCTGAAGATACACGAAGCCTTCCGCCAAAAGAGCGTTAGGGAAAATATCGTCAAGACCAATGCCGATCTGGGCCTGGTGGAAACCCCGACTCCCGAAGCCGGAAACGGCCCAGCCGCCACCGCACGGCACGGCCTGATCACCGCCTCCCGCCACGCTAATTCCCAAACCGACAACTGGCTGCTGCTCGAGGCGGCCCGCAAAGGAATTTATCTCTTTTATCTGACGGAAGAAGCCGCCTACCTGAAACAGGCGGAAACTCTCCTGAACGCCGCTCTGGCCAACAGGGATACCTCGGTCGGTTTTGACACTAACCCGGGCGCCTTTAAAAACCTTGGGGCCGAAACTATCTTCCCGGTCGAAGGTTATTTTGAGCTCAAACTAACCCGTCTGCAGATCCTCAATATCCTCGATCCGGGAGCGGCCGTCCTGCTGAGCCGGGAAATAGAAAAAGAACTCGCCGATCCCCGGGTGGTCGATGCCCAGCGTTCCAATTCGATCTCCGCCCAGGGTTATGTCAACCGGTTGCGACTGCTGAAAAGCGATCTGGCCTATTTCCAGCCCAATGCCGATCTCGATGCCGGCATCCGCGCCGCCGATGAGAGCCGCCTCTGGGCGGAGTCCGAAGGCGATCGACCGGTCCAATACCTTTTAGCTTATGGTTTAAACCGCAAAGACCTGCGCCACGATGCCCTGCAATCCGAGATCTTTGCCGCCCGCTTGCTGGTACTGAAAGAGTTGAAAAAACCGGCCGAAGCCCGCGATTTTAGCCCGGCGGTCAATAAATTCAGAGCTGTGATGGATTCAGCCGAAGCCACTCAAAAAAACGGCGGTTTCCTTGATCTCGGCCTCGATGCCTTTGTCAATCTGCTCCACATCGCGATAGTCGCTTCTCACTCACGCGCGGAAGCGGCCGCCAACTTCGATAAATTTGTCGACTGGAATAAGGTCAACGCCCTGCCTGATTTTAAAGAGTCGCTTGGTCTGTTGGTCAGGGATGAAAGTTTTTGCTCCAAATTATCCAATCGGACCGGTGAAACCTGCCCCGAACCAAAAGAAGTTATCAGCAATGTTTTCTTGTACTTTGGCTGGTCCGGCTTAGCGCTAAAAGACACCAAGCCGGTCGTCACCGAGATCAACCTGCTTGATCCGGCCATCAGCGATCCGGAAACAAGATTAGGCATCATTATCAAATGCCTGCAGTCGTCCGACGTCGATAAAAAGAAGCTTAACGATATCCAGGCCTGGTGGCTGGCGCCGGCAACTTCCCGGTGAAACTAATGATGATTTTTGACGATAGATATATGGAGGAAGGGTATCATGGTTGAATGCGGACCGATAAGACCAAACGGCATTTATCCGGGAGTTTTCCTGGGGGATAACGTCACTGTCTCCAGCTACACCCTCGGCGACTTCGCCCAAACTTCGGGGGCCAAAGTCAAGATCGATGCCAAATTCTCTGCCTTCGGGCAGGGTCTCAAATTCCCCATGGACGAGGCACTCAGCGCCGCTCGCAGCGGCACCGCCCTGTTCATCAAGCTTGAACCGTGGAACCCGGCAGAACCAAAGAATAATCCTTACAGCCTGCGCGATATCGCCGACAGAAAATATGACGCGCTGCTCACCGGTTTTGCCCGGCAGGTCAAGGCCTTCGGCCAGCCGATCCTCATTACTTTCGCCCACGAAATGAATCTAGTTGCTTATCCATGGGGCAAGGCCAATCCCGCCGAATATAAAGCCGCTTTCCACCATGTGCACGAACTCTTCCGGCAGGCCGGCGCCTGCAACGTCACCTGGGTCTTCAACCCCGATGCGCAAAGCAACGCCGAGGCCTATTATCCCGGCGATGACGTCGTCGATTGGATCGCGGTCGACGGCTACAGCGACATCGGCAAAAGACAGTCCTGTTCCGAGATCTTTGACCAGCGATTCACCGAGTATAAAAATAAACACCCGGACAAGACCCTGATGATCGGGGAATTCGGCTACAACAGTTATGCCCCGGACGAAAATCAGCGGAAGATCGAAGAAAAAGTCAATAAGCCGGCCTGGTTGAAAGAGTGCATCGATTATGTCGCCGACGGCGGCAAGATCAAAGCCTTTGTCTATTTCAACACGGACAAGATGGAGAACGGTCAAACAAAAAAATGGGCGGTCAAATCACCCGAAGCCAGGCATGCTTATCGCGAGGCAATGAAAGAGGCCGAAAGAAAGCACGAAGATATTTTCCGCGGCCGGATACTGACCCCCGCGCCGCTTGAAGAAACCAGGCGATCGTCTTCGGGCGCGGCCGATTTCGCCCTGGGCCGTTACGCGTCGGAGATGCGGCCCGTGTTCGACGAAAAAAAGATAAAAGCCGCGTTCCAGACGGGGGAACTTGATCTCCCTGCGGTCGAAGCCGCGCTCGCCGCGGTCATCGACCAGCTGGAGCGGGCGCCGGATGAAAAATTTAATCCGCTGACCGGAGATAGGAACGCTTTTGCCAGCCGCTTCCGGGACCTCGAAAGGATCGCCGACATCGATCGCAGCCAGAAGCATGAGCTGGTCCAATATTTCCGGCATCCCCGCGAATATTGGAACAATGCCATCGCCTTGCTCTCCGCTTACACGCAGGAAATAATGGAAACCGGCCAGACCTTTAAATTGTCGACGGTGCTGGAATGGTCGGCGCTCATCCTAGCCGAACTCGAAAACCTGGAAAGGCAGAATAAAACCGTCCCTAAAGCCATCTTAAACGAGAGCAGTGAAAGGGTCCTGCCGTCGGATTTCAACTGGGCGATGCTTTATTTTATCGAAGCCGAGACCCTCTCCCAATTGAAGAATCAAACCCCGGCGGATTATCAGCAAGGGATCGATTTAACCTTGACGGGACTTAAGAAAATATTCGAGTTTTCGGGCAAGAACCTCTATCCTTCCATGCCCGACTTTTTTATCGTTTCGAAGGGGGTCCTGGTCCTGGGCGACCTTTATTCCAAGCTGGCGAACCTCACCAAAAAAGAAGAATATTATGCCGCTGCTTTCCAGCTTTACCGGAGTGTTTCCAATATTGATGAAAAGCGGGGAATGAACCTGGAGATCGATCTGCCAGCCGGCCTCGACAGCCGCACCGCGACGAAAGTCGAGCCGTTCAAGGACAGAAAAGAAGATATTTTATTTGATCTCACCGGCCGGCACCTCAAGATCAGTACCAGTGCGGCGGGAGTTGAGCGGGCGCTGGAATTCAACATCGAGCGGGATTATATCGAAAGAGAAAAAAAAGAACAGGCAATATCCGGCTTTTACAATTATCAGAAAGGGATCGCCCTGCTCAAACAGGCGGGACTGGTCGTCGCCTGGCCGAGGATTAAAACTATCGAAGAAGCCGTCGAGCAGATCGGAAACGTCGAGATCGCGAAAAAAGAACTCACCACTGCCAATGAGAGGACCGGCAAGAACAAAAATGACCGGGAATTGATCTCCACCCTTAGCCAAAAATTCGACGCCACACTTAATTCGTGGGTCCCAGCCTACGGCTTCCCCCTGCCCGAATCTCTGTTCCTGCGCGCGTATAACGAAGCCTCGGTCAAGACGGACCGGATCAATTCTTCCTTTTTTCTGGAACTGGCCAAGCTGACCGAGGGGGAATTGATCCTTATGCTCGCCGACCAGATCAGCTCCCATCAGGAAAAAGAGGCGGACAGAAAGAAAAACGCCGAAATGGTCGATAAACTAAAACAACTGCCGGAAGTCAACGGCCGTTTTGAGGCCGCTCTCAAGGGCCTTGATTCGGACGAGACCAATAAGCAGCTAAGAAAATCAGAAGCCTTGATCAACACCGCCCGCGATCACTACTTTACCGGGATCAACCCTCGCTTCAAGTATCTCTATGTCTGGTCACAGGCCAAACTGGGCGAGATCGCGCTCCGGACCGCCGACTTCGTCTATATAGCGGACCAATATGGAGCAGTTCTGCCTACCCGACAGCATCTGCCCGAATCAACGCACATCACCGATGCGGCCCGACTGCTGGCCTGGTCGGATCGGATCGACAATATGTTTCCGGACAGCGGCATCCAAAAATCGGAATACATCGGCGTCAATTTCGATTATTGCCGCACCACCTTCATGCTGGCCGGCAAAGCGATGAAGAGCGCTAACGGCCGGTATAAAACCGTGGTTGAGCTAAACGATCTTGACCCCAATAAAACTATCAAGCTGGTCGATGAAATCATCGCCAATAATCTCGATGAGCTCTCCGACAGCGACCGGCAGTACTTTACTCTGCTCTTGAACCAGAAAAAAGCCGGCGCGCTGATCCAGCTGAAAGATAAAAAAGACGGAAAAATAAAGGTTAAACAAGCGCTGGAAATTTTGAGAACCAACGAACTGTTGATCGCGCCGCCCATCCCGCCACATATTTACGACAAGCTGGTTGACATCCACAAAGTCCTGGCCGGTCAAAAAGTGGAGCACTACGATAAAAATGAAAAAACGTTTAAAGAAAAAACCATGTCCTTCGCAGACATGCTGACGATCATCCAGCCGCTCAAGGTCTTTGTTGACAGATATACTACCGTCACAGCTAACGAAGACATAGTCAAGCTTGCTCCCTCGCTCAAGGCCGAGTTTGCTCCCTTGCTCAAGAACCGGCCGGCCGAGATGAAAGAGCTAAGTAAAAAGCTTGATGAATTAACAAAACTGATCAAGCAGAAAGACAAGACCGCCGCCGCCCAAGCCAAAGTGATCCTTGACCTAGTTGAAAAGATCGACGTCTCCCGCCGGTTCGAAAGCGAGATCAAACAAAAACAGATCTGGGATTTCCATTCCACGCGGGCCGAGCTGTATCATTTTCTGGCGGTGGCGAGAAGCATCAGCTCTGAAGTACTCCCGAAAGACCATGTGCTTTACGAATATGTCCAGAGTGCCTACCACCAATCACGGCGTTCCACCACTTCTTATGACCGCCTGATTCGCCCCTACTACATCTACGCGGATTTTGGCGACTTCACTGAAGACGAAGAATACACCATCCCCCCGCAATTAAATAATAAATAATAAATTGCCTGAAATTTCTCAAAATCAGAGCGGATATAGTTCCGGGTGAAATTGCCGCCCCCGGAGGTGAAGATTAAAAGATTCTTTCATAAAGAGCCAAGGCAAGTGTCAGCAAATTCATATTAAAAAGGAGAAACAAAATGGGATTACGATTAGAAGCTGTTAGATTTTCCAGATTCGCTAAAGCCGCGGGTTTTATCGGCTTGACCGCCTTGTCGGCCTGCAAAAAAGCCACCAGTGAAAGGACCGTGCAATCCGCCAGTCCAAGTGTTCCAACGGTCGCGGCGCCTCTGACCGCCTCCGCGGCACCGCTTGAAACGGCCGCCCCCGTTGCGACAGCCACAGCTCCCTCGGTGGGGGTGGCGGGCGTCAATATCAGCGAGGCGATAGTGAAAGCCGGCTCAAAACCGACCGGTTATAAAGGAGCCGAGGGCAAGGTCGTCATCGAAAATGGCGCGATCAAGACTACCGCCGATATCGAAGGCACCGATGCCGGCTTTTTTGTCTCGTTTCCGGCGGTCGACATCAAGGGGGCACAAAACCTCGAACTGTACACCAAGGCAAATATCTTTCAAAAACAGGGCTGGGACCATTATAGCTCGATCCAGCTCAAGGATGAGAATGGCAAGCGGTATATAGTTTTGGAACTCTGCCGTGAAGGCCAGTACGGCAATTGTGCCGGAAAACCGGTCACAAGCTCGGGCAGTGTCCGGCAGGGAACGACCCTGAAGATCAAACTCCCGGAAGGGCTCGACACTCTGGAGAGATTTGAAGTGGTGTTCATCGGCGACACGAAAGTCGCCGCCGGCGCCGTCTTCGAAAAGATCCTAGTTAAGTAAAAAGAAAGAAAGCGACCTAAATAAATGAGGGCCCTTTGTCTTGATTTGACGAGGGGCCCTTATTATTTCTGCCTGAAATTATCGCCAAAATCTGTCGATATATATACGGGAGAAATAATAGAATGACACCACCTGTCAATCCGACGAATATTAATAGGATCACGCTGGCGCCGCCTCCCGCCCCCAATGCGCCAGCCGCCGCCACAAATCAGCAGTTGGATGACCTCATCGCGCAAACCTGGGCTTACCTCAACGCGACCATGGTCGACAAAGAGACCGGCCGCCCGCTGGCCGAAATTGACGGCAAAGAAGATATTGACGGCGACAAGAACAAGCGCGAACGCTATACCTACTCCGAAACCGTCGGTTATGTCATGCTCGAGGCCGTGGCCGTGGGGGACGAAAAACGGCTCGAGAGAACCTGGCAGTGGGCCAAGACCAATCTCCAGCGCAACGGCAATTTAAAAGTTTTTGACTGGCAGGCCCAGCAATGGAAAACCTCCGCCGCCAACGATAATCTCTTCGCCTGGCGCGCCCTGCCGATCACCGCCAAAAAAGAGTCCGGTTGGGTCATTCTTGACTCCACCAGCCAGCGCAACGGCCTCGACGCCGCCCCGGACGCCGATGAGGATATCGCCGCCGCCCTGGTCTTTGCCTACAAAAGATGGGGCAAACAAGAATATCTGGACGCCGCCCTGCCGATCATCTACAGCATCTGGGACAAATACGTCAAAGAGATCAATGGGGAGCCGATCATTTTCGCCGGTGAAAAATTCAAACAGGTCAATGAGACCAACCCCAGTTATTTCCGTCCCTATTTTTACGAAAAGGTTTTCAGCGACGACGAAGTGGTCAATGCCCTCAACAATAACGCCCAGAAACCCAACTGGAAAGCCAACTGGAAAACGCGCTGGAGCGACCTGGCCAGATCGTCCCGGCGGATCATGCGGGACGCGGGCGACGCGAAACTGCGCGGCTATAACGGCGTCAAATTATATGACGGCACAAAAAACCTCCTGCCCGACTGGATCTCGCTCGACAACAAAGGGCAGATCGTGGACGGCCGCTGGCACCGCGATCGCGGCGGCCAGCAGTCCGGCTGGGAAGTTTCGCGCGGCTATTTGCACGCCGCGCAGGACTACCGCTGGACAGGCAACCAGGCCGCGGAAAAATACCTCAAAGATAACACCTGTAGTTCGGCGGACTTTGGCCCCCATTGCTTTTATCGAAAAGAACTTATTGAGGAAGGCGCGATCCAGGGCGGCTACAATCACGACGGATCGGAAATCGACCCGCTCAATCCCAGGATCCGCGAAGCCCGCAACCTTGACCGGGAGCAGTACTCGCTCTACGGGGCGCTGCTGCCCTACTTTTACTTCGGCGGCGATCAGGACGCCGCCCAGAAAGTCCTCGACCGCATCCTTAAATATTATAAAAAAGAAGGTTATTATCAGTATCCCCGCGATTATTACGGCAGTCACCTTGTCCTGCAGGGGCTGATCGCCGTCCGGGGGCTGTTGAAGATCCAGGGGAAAAACGAGCAACTGCCCGTCCTGCCCGGGCCAAAGATCAAAATTACCTTCGGCTCTAACGTCATTAACCCTTTCTCGCGCTCGGATGAATCACCCGACGACCTGGCCCAGCAAAACGAAGGGGCGATCGATTTCTTCCACGATCTGGCCAGCGGGCCGAACGGCCTCGGCATAATCAATCGCGTCGCTACGGTCAGGGCCAAGATCGGGGTCAGGCCAAGCGATAACGTTAAGGCCGCCCGGGCCGCCGACACCGTCTTTACTGGCTTCTTTAACGCTTGGCTCAAGCAGTCCGAGCTGGGCTATGTCTCGACCGTGCCCAGAAGCAAAGTGATCGAATACGCCCCCGAGATCAAAGACCGGCTGGGTGATTTTTTCAAAAACCCGAAGGACAGCGAACTGGAGTTCAAGCCCGACATCAGGGGCAAGATCGCCGGCGAAGTCAAGAACCTGAAACAGCGCCGGGCCCTCCTCGACATGCTCGGCCAGACCAACGAAGACATCGAAAAAGCGCTGTCGTTTATCGGCGCCGCCGCCCCGCAATATAAGGCCCAATTCGCTTTTATCCTGGCCTCCAATCCCCTGAAGTATGAAAAATATCTCCGGCTGATCGGAAAAAGCATGCAGGCCGACGTTAGCTCCGCTTTTGCCGGCGCGTTCCAGAAATATCAGAGCCACAAAAATCAAAAAGAATTGAGGTTCCAACTTTACCAGGTCGTCTCTAAATATTACGAGGACAAAAGCAAACCCACTCTTTATCACGCTCCCGATCCCCGCTTTGAGGGCGAAATGCTGCTCCAGCTCGGCATCAATTCAACGAACAAAAAAAATGCCCTGCGCTATTATGATCGGGCGATCAAAAAATTCGATCTGGTCCTGGCGAACCAGATAACCGATGACGCTAAATTAAAGAACTCGCTGGAGCTGAAAGGCAAGACTTACCGCAATTTGATCGAGAGCCAGCACCCCTATGACACCGACGAAATGTACGGCTTCTCCCAGGGGTTGTCCTACGCGCTCAAGGCCCAGGCCATCTTACTGCGGGCCGGGGAAGAAACCGATCCGCAAAAGATCACGCACGAGCTCGGCGAGGCCTTTGGTCTTATCACCCGGGCGGCCAACTTCATGGACATTGCCGGCAATCACAGCATCAGCGGCCTCTTTTTTCTCCAGCTCAAGCAGTTTGCCGCCGAAAGCCTCCTGCGCCATGCCTTTACCCTCAAGGACCTGGCAATGAAAAATACGAGCTTCGCGATCGCCGGCGCCAAAAACCAGGACTTTAAGACCCTGATCGGTTACGCGAACGGCCTGCTCGAAGACATCCTGACGTGGAACGAAAACTTTCACACTTCTGTTCTGTCTCAAAACCGGACCGTGGTGCTGGACAAAGACGCGCCGGTCTGGCTGCGCCAGATCAAGGCCTTTGCCGCCGTCTGGCGGTCCAAGTCCGAAATGTTCGAATCGGGCGAGATGCGCGAAGGCAAACGCCGCGATTATTCCTTCAGCCAGCTTAAAATGCTAAAAACCGCCGAGGTTCGCCTGCTCGAAGTGCTGCGTGAGAACGAAGCATACAAGAAGTCCCATAACGGCGCGGAGATCATCGATCTCGAGACCGTGGCCGACATTCGGGCGACGCTGGCGCAGAATCGGACCCGCCAGGCCTATATCTCAATGGATTTCAAGGCGGAAAAAACCATCAGCGTAACCCACGCCGGCGAAAAAGTCGAGCTCATCGGTTATCGAATCTTGCTGACCAAGGCGCAGGAAGAGATCGACAAGGTGCTTGAACCGCAAAGCCGCGCCAAACCCGAGATCCTGGCCGAAGCCCACGTCTGGGCCGCCAAGATCCGCCTGGCCGAGGCCGACAAGATCCTCAACCGCCAGAAAAGAGAAGAAGTGCTGGCCGGCGCCCAGAGAGAGATCAGCCAGGCCTTCGGCATTGAGGACGGCAAACCGTATTTAAGAGGCGCCTCTCTCTCCGCCGGCCTGCAGACCCTGGGCGACGCGCTGGCGGCGCAGAAGAAATTCAAGGACGCCGAAGCCGTCTATCGTCTCGCTCTGGGCGAAAAAGCCGACGCCCCGGCCGCCTGTTCATTCCTCCAGCCGCTGCTGCCGGTCCTGGACGAGCAGATGAAGACGGACTTGAAAAAGATCTTTGAAAAAAATTACTTCGCCCGCGCCGCGCTGGGCGATATCCTCAACTGGCAAGGCAGGTACGAAGAGGCGTTAAAAGAATACGATCCCCAAAAGATCCCGGCCAATGCCATCACTGCCAAGCAGGCCCAGCTCGGTACGATCGAATGCAAAATGCGCCTGAATGAGAGTTACACTCCCAAACAGATCGCCGATCTGGAGAAGAAAGTCACGGAGATAGTCGATGCGGAACCCCTCGCCTCTTCCCTGACCCTGCGCTCCATCGGGAGCTTGTTCGAGGCCTACCGAACCGATGAGGACCTGCAGGAAAAGATCATCTATATCGGCAACCGCCTGCTCGGCCTCTCAACGGCCACCGACCTCCCCGAAGCGGAACAGCTGCGGTTGAGGGCCATGTTCATTCCGTTAAGCAACGAGCGGAACGGGATGGAAGACAGGGCCAAAACCGAGATCTATCTCCGGGTCGGTGAAGTTTTGCTCTGGCAGCAGCGTTTCGAGGAAGCCCTCTCCTTTGTTGATATCGACAATTATAAAAAGCTCGAAGACAAACCGGAGCTAAAAACCGCTTTAAAAGACGTCCTGGCCAACAAAGCCGACCTGCGCGTCCTGCGCGGCCTGATCGAAGCCGAGGCCCGCATGCGCAATAGCCGAGCCGCCGGGCCTTTTCTCGATTTTGCCGAGGCGGAGAAACCGCTCCAGGTCGCGCTCGAGGAAAAAGATCCCGATCTGGCCGCCCGCATCGTCGGCGACAAGATCGAGGCCTATATGCTGGAGAAGAGCTGGCAGAAGGCGATTGAGGCCGCAACACCAAAAAATTGGGGCGTCTTGAAGGAACAATTCAACGCCATGTTTGAAAGTCGCACTCTTGGCTATCAAAAAACCATGTTCGAGCTCAACTTCAAATTAGTTGAAGCGCTTATCGGTGCTAAAGATTTTAACCGAGCCGTAAAAGAAATAATTAGGAAGGGAGATACTACTGAGGCTGGTGACGAACTTGGCATCATCAGCAAAACCGAAGAAATGAGAGTAAAATACCCCCATCTTTTTTCTCTCGCCGACCGTTTTTTAGCTCAAGCGAATATTTATCTTGGCAAGGCCTATTCTTACCGCTGGTCGGAGCAGGATTTTGAAAAATCTAATGACAGCTATAAGAATTCTCTCGATCTTGTTAAAAATGATCTTTCGAAAGCGGGAAGACTGCTCCTGGCCGAAACTCATCTCGGATTAGGAGAGATACACCGCTTTGGTCAGAGCATAAAAAACGGCCATAACGACTACGAAGCATCAAAAACCAATTATCGGCTGGCCCTGCAAATTCTTGCCGGCTCAATTCAACCTTCGTCCCTTGGCGCCGGGGTCTGGGGTACGCTGGTGGACGCAAAATATATAGATAATGACGGCATCGTTCAGCCCAAATCCGAAAATGGCGGCGAATCGCTTGGCCTCGATCTTTCGCTGAACGCCCCCGAAAGAAGCCGGGTTATTGGCCTCATTCGGCAGAGTAGGACCGTCCCCCGGAAATCGATCAAACGCCGAGAATTGATCACGGATGTTTATCATGGGTTTTCCCTGCTTGAACAAGCGGAGACCCATCCCGTTCCCGCTTATCAATATCTATTGAATGCCAGATATTATATGGGGCAGATATTGGTTCCTCCGGACGAAACAAAGGCGGCGGTCCCACGCACGTCAAACACGATTTTGACTCCAAATTTTACCGCTTCTTATGAGCATTTTGGCTTTGGAGTAGGATCAAATGGCTATGGTTCCAGCGGCACGGAAAACCGTTTCAGCGTTACCGGCCAACTCCCGGTTTACAAAGAACAATTAATTTTCTCATTCACCAACAATACAGATACCAGGAAAGATCGCTTCGGTGAATCGAGAACAAATGCATCGCGCATCGGGATATACTACAGGCCTGAATGGCTGGACAAGCTGGTCACAGTGGGGATTGACGCTAAAGCCCCCGGAATGAATAGAGAGTTATTTCAAACCGCACGCTCTCTCCCGGTAAATTTTCAAAATCCAAACATGATCTTCAGCGGTTCAGTTGCAACCAAGTGGTTGACCGCCTTTGGCGCGTACAATTGGAACTGGGAAAATCCTCTCCTTACTTCCCACTATGAAAAATTAATGTGGAACTTGGCTTCTTACCACATTTCGTGGCTCCAGGCGCAGGTGGGATTCGAAGGCGGTCAATATAATTTCACTGTTCTCGGCACTCCCCGGGAAAGAGCAAACATTGGCCTGGTGCTAAACTGGGACTATGATCTCGCCGAAGTAAAACCGCTCGGCGAAGGAGCTGAATTAAGGCATGGCACTTTCAAAGTTGGAGGAACGTTAGGCATCGGTCTCTGGCAAAGGGAATTTATTCCCGGAGCCACCTGCGAAGAAAAAGCGCACAATCCGGGCTTGACCGAAGCACAAACAGTTAACCGGTCAATTTTTAATATGTTTAATTCCAGCTCGAGCTGCAGCGCGGCCAAAGATCCTTATTACAACAAATACTCGACAAACGGCCCTGCCTGGGGCTCGATTCCTTTGTACCTAATGGGCCGGGTGGAATATAACGCTGGTCGAATCGGCGTCGTCCAGCTGTATGGGGGATTAAATTACCAGCAAACTCCCGAGTTTACCTACCAGGATTGGCGAGCAGGCGTGAATTTTAACCTGGCACAGTTCCTGGGCCTTTAACTCCAATTTTGAGTGAAATTTATTAAGGGGATTAACGACAATATAATGGCGATATGATTTTCTGATTTAACTAATTTTTAGGGGGGCTTATGATCGAACCGATAATAATAAACAATACTCCGTTAAAGTTCCGACCTTACTTAGAACATGCCGACAAAAACAATAATGGGTCAAATAGGTCGAACGGGAAAATTGATGCTGAAGAGGAAATTAATTCTGCAATATCGGAATATTGTTCAGACAATCCAAATAGTTGTAAAGAAATTGTTGAATTTTTTTCAAAAGAATCTAACTATCCGAGCCAATCTTTTGAGTCAAAACCCAAACAGTACCCAGCACAATTTAGATTGTCTCTTGCCCCTGTTATCGGGCTTGGTTTTCAACACTTTAATTACGCCTCTTTAGGGAGCACCCTGCATGTTCCTCCTCATCAAGATGATAAAGGGGCTGTAACAAACCCAATTGAAGTTGGCAGTAAAAACAATGGCATGCTCAAATTTGGTTTTGAGCTCACTTTAGACTTTTGGCAAATTGTTTTTCTCAATTATCAACTTGCCCTAGCAGAAGATAATCTTGGTGATTATGAAGAAGATGTAAAAGCTGGGCCGTACAACTATTATGGGGGTTATCCGCCTAAAAATCGTCAAAGGTACGCTTCGGGTGAAAATGCCTATACATTTATTTCGACGACGTCCAACAAAAACACTACTAAAGCTCATTACTTAACTCTTGGTTTTTACCCATTCTCGAATAGTCTGATCAAATTAAAACGGCCTAATTTCTCCCCCGATCTTGGAGGGTGGAGAGACGAATCAGGAGACTCACATTTATCAATCGATGCTGGGATTGCAATTAAACAAGTGCATGTTGTAAGAGGCTGGGATCGCTACGCTGCAGTAGAAATAATGGAAGATAAAAATGTCACCATATTTGGAGGAACCGTTGGCTTGCATTATCAAGGCTACTCAAGACAAGGATCTGGTCCAATTCAGCTAGGCGGAAAACTGGGCATTAGAGGAGCTTATTACCCAGGCGGAAGTTTTAATGTCGTTGCTGAACTTGGTTTTCCATTTGGCTTAACATTTTAAAAGATCTCTTGCAATAACCTATCCTCGCCTAGCAAAGCCATAACCTCGCTGATGCCTTTTTCTAACTCTTCCCCTCCAAACAATTTCTGGAAAGGGTGAAATTTATCATGAAATCTAACGATAATAACATGGAAGGGCTAAAAGAAAGAAAGGGTGAAAAATCATGAGAATTGAAGGAACATACAGTTATCCAGAATATAATCGGTGCGCGGATCCGGCCCAGGATCCTATTTGCCGGTTGCCTGAAAGGGAAGAACCCACCCCGGAACCCAAACCAGCAACTTTACCCAAGGAAAACATATTTGCCGGCAGCTTTTTAATCGGCTGTGCGCCGGTTTATGACAAATGTCTTAATGCCGATCAGGCAATTAAGCCATTACGTTTTGATTCCTCCGCGTTGAACGATAACGGGACTATTACGGCAGGAACGGATGTAACTTTTTTTATCGACATTGATCCCTGCCAGGACCCGAATAAACTTACCGCTACTCTTAATATTTCACCGGACAAACCAATGGCGGTTGGGGACGGGAAATTAACTCTTACCCTAAAAGCCGATCAGAGCTGGGGAAATAGCGTAACAGCTTCGATAATAGACGATCAAGGCAATAAGTTTATTCGGACAGTCTCCCTCCCATACATTGCGGCCCCCGGCTCAAGCACGACTTCCCAGGTTTCCATCAATATCGAATACAGCAACGACGGCGCTATTGCCTACCGTCCCGTTACCCTTTCCCCCAACTGGGGAAAAGGGATAGAGGCACCGAAAGGTGTTGAATATAAATGGACGGTCACCGGTCCGGACGGCGTGCATAATTCTGTCGGCCAAACCTTTACTTTCACGCCGCAGGCCAAAGGCAATTATACGGCTGTCCTGACCGTTAGTTCCAATGACGCGGAGGCAAGCCCGATCGTAACGCAGGCCAACCTGACGATCGGTTCGTTTGATCCCCCCTTTATCGAGATACTGAACCTACCCGGCGGCGGTTATGTTGACGAGGGCACGACTCTGCCGATCCCGATCTCCATTCAAAAAAACAACTGGCCGGGCGCCAGAAACCTTGGTAAGGAAGACCAATCTCCCCTCGCTTCCTGTCACGTCACGATCACCGGCACGACTGTCGGTGAAACGCCGATCTTTGACCAGGACGGCTTGGACTGCAACAATGTTTCGGCCAAACTCCCCACCCTGCCGCCGGGAACGACCGAAAAATCATACCTGATCAACGCCTCGATCAACTCGCCCCAATATGAACAGCCGGGAATCGCGGCGGCCAAACCGCTCTACATCAAGCCGGCCGCCGTCTCTTCCGCCTGTCAGCAAGATCCCAAACCGAAAATATTCGTCATCGAAGGGCCGACGCCGGGGACCGATTACGATATCGGATCGAACGTCCCCCTGCAATGGAAGCTCCACACCAAAAATTGCGACAACACCCTGTCCGGCCTCTCCGCTCTCTGCGACTTCAACCCGCTGGGCGCCGTCTCCGCCCAGAGCGACAATGACGGCATTATCACCATCGATAAAGCCCTCACCCAAAAGTTGAGCGGCAGTTTTCTCTGCACCGTTACCGGCAGCAATAACGAGACCGATTACGCGGTTATTTATCCGCCGTACTACAAATCCAGCCAGGCGTCGGAATGCCAGCAGGTCGGCGACAAACCTTTCGTCGGCGCCTTGAGCATCGATCCTTCTTCTCTCAACCCGATGGGACAGCTTGAATTCGGCCAGCCGGCAACGTTCAATTTGCCGAACACTACCGACTGCGACGCCGAGCCCTCAAACCTTGAAGTTACTTTATTCGCCGGGACGTCGCAGGTCAAGATGAATAAGATCGGGAACGTCTACACCGTCACGCTACCGGCCGATTACTGGGGCTCGCCCATCTACGCCGTCGTCAAGGACCTGGACAGGCAGACGGAAAGCGTCAGCCAGCTCTGGAATGTCCCGCCGGTGGTTAAAACCCTCTCCGCCTGCCAGAAGGATCACAAACCAAAGGTTTCCGTAGTTATTGGCCCGACCCCGGGCGTCGACTATGATATTAATTCAAATATTCCGGTGCAGTGGAGCCTCTATTCCAAGAATTGCGATGACACTTATAACAATATTTTGGCCATGTGCGATTTTGGTCCCCTCGGCATTGCGAACGGCAATTCCGACGCCAACGGCAGCGTTAATATCAGCAAAGTGCTTAATCAAAAGCTGGGCGGCAGTTTTGCCTGCACCGTCACCGGCAGTAACAGCGAAACGACAAACGTTACCATCTATCCGCCGTATTACGCCAATCCGATCGTTGCGCCGACCCAGTGCGCCCAGCAATACAACAAACCGACGGTCGGCTCGCTTAGCCTCAATCCTTCGAGCCTTAATCCAAAGGGACAGCTCGTTGCCGGCTCAACGGCGACGTTTGATCTGCCCAACACGACCGATTGCAACGGCGAACCCTCCAACCTGCAAACCACTTTATATGTCGGGCCATCGATCCTGACCATGGTGAAAAACGGCACTCTGTATTCGGCTTCCCTCCCCGTCGCCTACTGGGGAACACCGGTCTACGCCGAGGTGCTCGATTTAGATCGGTCCACCTCCGCCGTCAGCCAGCTCTGGTCACTGCCGCCGATCGTCGCGCCGGCGCTCACGGCCTGCGGCGCTGATCCTCTGCCAATCGTCTCTATTATCGAGGGACCCACCCCGGCCAGTAATTATGATATTTCTGGCGTATTGCCTGCCGTGTGGAAGCTCCATTCAAAAAATTGCGACGGCACTTTTTCCTCGCTTTCAGCGGTCGCCGACTTTAACCCCTTAACCCCCGCAACCGGGGTCTTGGACCCAACTACCGGCATAATCACTATTTCTAAAGTTCTAACTCAAAAATTGTCCGGCTACTTCCCGGTCACCGTCACCGGCAGCAACAACCAATCGCGCAGTGACATAAAAATCTATCCGCCGTATTACAAACCTTAAATAAAAAGTGAAATTTTTCAAAGGAGTGACAGATATACATTATGATGAAACTCGCTGAAGTCAATAAAAAATACGGGCCCGTCGGGCTCTACCGCGCCGCGCGCGAAGTCTATGGCGACGTCAAAAAAACCTTCATTGAAGGTAAGGCCGCCTATCGCCAATCGATCAAGCCCCGCCCGGCCGTTAATGCGCCGGTCCCGCGGCCACGCATAGAATCGACAAATGTGGAGGAACTGCTTCGTTCTTCTTCGTATCAGATGGCCTCTACCGGCGCCCCCGGCAGCCAGCCGGCCCAGAGCATGACATTCATTGCGCGGAATTCGATTGTTGGCGGGAAATTTGAAAACCTTCTAAAACGCCTTGACTCAAATTTTTTGAGCAAAATAAACCTTGCCGGCCTGGGCGCGGCGTTAGCGGCCCCCTTGCTTGCGCTTTACACCTACACGGTACCACTGCATTCGCTGGCGTCATTTTCCTGGTTGCTGCCGGCAACTTTAGTTACCGCGGGTGTTCCTCTTATTCTAAACCTGCTCCCTTTGGCCGCGGTCGCCATCTGGCGGGGCATAGCCGCGGCTAAAAAAAACTCCGCCGCCAAGGACCTCGTTAAAGCCGCGACCGACAACAACAACGCCGGTATATCGTCACTGGCGGTCCGCTTGCACGAGCTGGCTGGCAGTGACGCCGAAAGTAAGATCCGAGATTTTATGCGCCGGCGCCTGGACACGCACGCCGACTACCAATTGACCGAATTTTTGCAGAATTTAAATGACGCCGAAGCTTATATGGGCTCACCGGAGTGGGAGAAACCGCTTAGCGATGCCAATGCGCGCCGGGGGCAAAAAGATAAGATCAATGGATTTTTAGCCTCAATCCCTAACTTTGGCAAGACCTTTGAGGCGCTCAAAACGCGTCGAGCAGAGATCGATCGTTATGAAGAAGATTTAAAGGCCAGAGCAGCCGCGCAAAAACTGCAGGAAGAAGAAGATTTTCTCAAACAATTTATTTAAAGTTTAGATGAAATTTCTCAAAAAAATCTCCGAGGTACTATTACGATGGCAATAACTATGAAAAGCGCTAATGAGATCTATAGAAATTGGGCTCCGGGCAAGTTCTATCGCGCCCTGCAGGCCAACGGTGCCGGCGGCGGCCAGGACCTTAAGGCAAAAACCGCGGCCGAACTTGCTGTATTATTGACTGATGTTGAAAGGCGCAGAGCGAACGCCACCCCTGCCAACCTCGCCAAATTTGACGCGGTTAAAGCGCAAATTGTGCAGGCCCAAAAATTTGTCGTGGCCAGGAATTTTTACCAGGAAAAACAGAATATTAATTTTACGGACTTGTCCGAGTCCGACTATGTGAATAACCATCAGAGGTTCGACAGGCTTATCTCCGAGCATATTAATAATGTAGAAGCCGGCGAGCTGAAAACCAATCTCCAAAAACTCCAGGCCGGGGCAAAACAACAGGTGGAGGCCAGGCAATTTTATGACGAGTTTAAGGAACATTCCCACGATGACTTTGCGGCGCTCACCAATCCGGCGGCTTTCAGGACCAGGGCCGATTTGCAGATCGGCAAGGCTAAGGGCAATTTAAGGACCGAGATCGAACGGCTCAAGGCCAAAGCCGAAACCGCCAGGGCGGCCAAGGCATTCATTGACCAGTATAAAGGGTATTCCTACGATGACTTTGCCAAGCTTTCCGATCCGGCGGCTTTCAGGACCAAAGCGGAATCGCAGATCGGCAAAGTTGAGGGCAATTTAAAAACAGAGATCGAACGGCTCAAGGCCAAAGCCGAAACTGCCGATGCGGCCAAAGATTTCCACAAAAAATATCGCGGCGCTGATTTTGGCAAGCTCGACCTAGCCGGTTATTCCGAGTTCATAACCAATATTGACGAACAGATCGATAAAGTCGGCGGCAGCAACCTCGGGACCGACCTGACGGCCCTTAAAGCTAAAGCGGAAAAAGACAGAGCGGAAGCGGCCAAAAAGACGGTCGAAGCCAAGCGGCCGCCCAATGGCGGCCGGCGCCGGGCAGACCGGGGCTCCGATTCGCGGATCGACTTGAAAGACGAAGATATCGATGCTAGCGAGCCGGATATATATGTAGGCACCAGCAAAAAATACCATCGACAGGCCACCCCTTTAGGCGAGGGCGGCATCGGCAAGGTCTACGCGGCCGAAGAGCTTAGCTCTCGAGATATGGTCGCGATAAAGGAATTGCATTTCGGAAGCGACGCGGCCCTCACCGCCAGGTTGTTCAGGGAATTTGAAGCCACCAACCGGATCGAAAGCGAACATATAGTCAGAGGGCTGGATTCGGGAAAACGCCCCGACGGTGCGCCTTTTATTGTCATGGAACTCCTCACCGGCCGAGACCTGTCCGAAATAATCAAGGAGAAGGCGGCTCATAAGGTCTGCATGCTGGTCGATGAGCTGGTCCCGTATCTATTAGGCGTTATTGATGGGCTAAAAGCCGCGGCCGTCGAGGGGATTACTCATCGCGATATAAAACCCCAAAATATTTATATCGAAGAGAAATTTGACCGGCGGGCGCCTGCCAATAAAAGAGCGGTTATCCTTGATTTTGGCCTGGCCAAGATCATTGAAGACGGCAGTCGGGCCGAAGCAGGCAAAGATAAAGGTGGAACAAAAACCGGACAATTGATGGGGACCCTCGAATATATGGCTCCCGAGATTCCGATCCTCACGGGGCCAGAAAAGAACAAAATGCTGCCGGATGAGTTGTTACGTCGATATATTCTGGTGGATATCTATGCTTTAGGCATCCTTGCCTACAAATGCCTGATGAACAAGGTCCCTTTTTCGATAACTTCTCCAATTGAATATGGAAGTTTCGCCGGCGGGTTTATGAGCCATGACTTCCCGGCAATGGGCGACAATGTCCCGCCAATTTTTCAAAAAATAGCCGCAAAAATGATCGCTTTCGATCCCAAGGACCGCTACCAGGACTATGACGAACTGGAGCTCGACATTAACTATGCGATGTTTAAATTGAGACATGCAAAGTTTCAGTCTCGCGGGGTCCAGAGCCGAACCATTTTTTCTTCGATCGAAGAAATGGCTGCCCAGCCCCCCGTTACCGTCAGGCATCAGCCCGCCCCGGGTTTTAACCTGATTGATCCGATCGTGCCGACATCGGCGGACCAGGCCATAGAACTATTACAGGGGGCCGTCCGGACCGTCCGCGGCACCAGCCCAACTGACGAGCAAAAGACGAAATTAAATCAATGGATCTTAAATATATTGGAAAATGAATCTTTGGCTGCTGATGATGATATCACTCGCATGGCCAATATACTGATCAACAAATTAAAAGGGAGCAAATAATGGCAAAGATCGGCCAAACAAATATCACCCCTGAGATCATGCGTCGTTTTGTAACGGACAAGAGAGCAAAACTTCTCAACGCATCAAACCGGACAACGCTCGATCGTCTGGCGAAAAATTTTCTTCAGCCGATCGCCGATGAAAAAACCGATTGCGGCCGGGAAGTCGTCAAGCTGGCGACCAGAGCACTTGTAAAAATAAACTTGCTCGAACCGAATCTGCCGGCCGAAAATCCCAACCAGCTCAAATGGCAGATCGTAACCGGCCCGAAAAACGCGTTTGCGGAGATCGCCCGTTTCACCGATCGCGGCGTTTACAGCGCCTCCGATATCGGCCAAAGGGATAAACAGGATGACTCTTTTGCCGCCGTCATTTTACCCGACGGCCGGATTCGCCTCACGGGCGCCGACGGCATGGGCGGCCACGCCGACGGTTACGTTGCCTCGCGCCTGGCGGTTTTAGCCGTTGACGGCAAAAAAGATATCCAAACAGCCGTAGTCAAAGCGCATGAAGAGATCGATCGGTCCGCCGGTCAAGCAACCGGGGAGCGGAAAATGGGGACAACCATCGCCGTGGTGGAGATCGATCCGCGAACCGGAAAAGTGAATGGCGCTTATATCGGCGACAGCCGGGTTTACTTGTTAAGAGGAAATGGCGGCTTCTTCCTGCTGACCATGCCCCACACCAGGATACTTGACCGGGAAACATTGACCCCCATCCTGGCTGACACTAAATATTATTTTTTCCACACCCTTTATCCCGAATTGAAAGGGAACAAAGAAAAGACAGAAGAAAAGGCGCGCGAACTAAGGGGTTTGCTGGCCGCCGTTCAGCCGCTGTCTGAAAGGGAAATAATTTTGATCGATGAATTGACCGGACGGGCGCAAAAAAACGCCCCCGGCTTGAACTGTCATCATCCTAAATATATTTTAGGCCACACTCTGCCCGACGGCGATCTGGTCCCGGGGTTTGCGGCGCAGTTAGAAAAAGACGACGTCCTTTTAGTCGTTTCCGACGGGATGAGCCTTTCTCCCGAAGAGGTAAGAAAAGAATTTGAGCCTGGCCGCGCTCTGCCCGAAACCGTCAAAGCCCTGATCGAAGCGAGTAAAAATAAGAACGGCGAAGGCTCCGACAATGTTACCGTTCTGGCTTTTAAGCAGCCCGCGCCGGTTGAAGTAAAAGCCGCCTCCGTTTACGAAGAACTGGAGCCGGAAAGCATCAACCTTTCCGATCTAGCCCTTTTGAAGACCATGGATAAGGACACGAAAACCAGAGGGGCTATCCTGACCGCCCTGCTGGCCAATGACCTGGCCAAAAATGAGCTGGTCGGGGCCATTGCCGATTCCAGCGTCATACTCGACGATCTCCCGCTCAACGCGATCATTGCCGCTTACAATACTATTCTTAATGCCAGAGAAACCCCCGTCCGCAATCAGGCCCTGATCAACTTAAAGGTCACTTATTACACCAGGGTGCCCGACCAGTTCGAGATAGTCCTTGATAATATCATCAGCGGAGATCAGGCCGCCTGCACCGAATATTTTGAAGGCGATGACCGGAAAATAATCATGGCCTTTGCGGGTGACGCCGGGCATCCCCTGCAGCCAAAAGCGCTAGACGCTCTTGATATATTGAACGCCTTCGCCCTGCATGAACGAAAAACTATGATATATGAAAGAAAGCCGCTGCCGCATTTTGAACTGGAGGAAGAGGAATCGGAGGGGTCCGGCCGGCCGGCTACGCTTCCCCCGGCGCCGCAACCGCTCCCACCAGCGAAAGCGGTTTCAGAGCTCCAAGCCGTTGAAGATCGGCTGGACGAAGGAACGCCATTAAGTCTCGCTGATCTGCTGGCCCTCAATGATCGCCTCGACCGCGCTTTAAGCCAGGCCGCCGGAGACGAGCGAGTCGGGCTTAAAGCCGCTTTTCTGTTCAACATCGTCGGCATTCGGCTAAAGGAACAATTAGGGGAATGATCGATGACTGAACCGATAAAAAAACCATTAACTTCGGCGCAACGATTTAGCCGTTTATGCCAGTCGGTCCCCAAAGTTCACAGTCAAAGAGCCCTGGCCCATCTTAGTGGCACAGTCGTGCGGATGCTTGAGCGCATGACCGGGACAAGCCTATCGGTGTTGGAACAAAATAAAGACCACCTGATAAACGGCAAAAAAGATTTATTTGATATTTGGCAAACGGTTAGAGGCCAGATTGAAAAAGCCGCGCTGGACCTGCTTCCCGAGAACCCCTCGATCCTCGGTAACAGCACCCTGGCCAAAGGAGAGATCAGGCGGTTTGCCGCTCATGGCGTCTTTGGCGTGATCGATCAAGCGGTGAGACCCGCGCAAGAAGATGTCATCGGCACAGCCTTTACCAAAGACGGCAGTCTCCTGCTCGTCGGCGCCGATGGTATCGGCGGCCAGCCTGACGGCGCGCGCGCCGCGCGCCTGGCCGTGGAAGCGGTGCTGGACAAGGACTATCAAGACCTGTCCCTGGGGGACCAGATCGCCGCCGCCCGGGACAAGCTAAACATAGCCAACGCCGGAAAAAAGCCGGAAGATATGATGGGCACGACCCTGGCCGCAGCCAGGATCAACCCGGCGAGGGACCAGGTCGCCGTTTCCCATGTTGGCGACAGCCGGGTTTACATTGTCAGGGCGGAAGGCACGATTCTGCTTCTCACCCTGCCGCGGATCAACCTTTTATCGGCCGAAAAGCTAATGGCCCTGGCTAAACAAAAACACAATTTAGAACTGATCTACAAAGACCTGAACCCCAGCGAAATAAAAAGGAGAAAAGATCAGCTGATCGAGCTTAGCTTTGCCGATTCGCCTTTTAGCGAAGAGCAGGTCCGGTTTATCGACGACCTGATCTCGCGGGTGCAGAATAACATGGGACACCTCAAGCACGATCTTAATCATCTTCAATTTTCTCTGGGGAACCCAGGGCTGGTCCCCGTGCGGGAAGAGTCCTACGATCTGCGTCCGGGAGATACGGTCCTGATAGCGACCGACGGGATGACCCTCTCCCCGGCTGAGATCAGAGCTATCTTTGGTTTAGGTCTTTCGCTTGAGGCAACGATCAAACAATTGGTGGCTGACAGCGCGGGGGGAGATAACACCTCCGTGCTTGGTTATCGGCGCCCGGCCTTGCCGCTTAAAGAACTTGAAGAAAGGCTCTCATTGGCAGTTAAAAAAGAACTTTCATTGGAAATTCCGGTAGACATTGAAGAACCGGCTCCGGCAATCCCGAAAGAAGAAGAGCCGGCACCGGCAGTTCCGAAACCAGACGGCCGGAGTTCTTTTGTCGATCAAGCCAATCTGGCCGAAGATGTCGACACTATCTTTTTCCTGCAATCCCGTGACGTCGACCCTCGACAGAGAGGCGAGAACCTACTGTACGTTTTGGGCTATGGAGGAGAAGAAGAACAGGCGGATGTGATCGAAGCGCTTAGCGAAAAAGGCATTCTGCTTTCCGACCTCCCGTCGGAATTGATCGGACAAACGATCTTGATGGTCCACAGTTCGACCGTTGGGGCTCCCGAACAGCGCGCTGCCGCCAGCCGGAACCTGGAAGCCGTTTTAGACGCCAGAGAGCTAGAAAAAACTACCCGGGTAGTGGAAAAACCGGAGCCGGCAACGCTCTCTTTTCAGGAGGCCAAGGCCCAATTGAGAGCGATTGAAGCTGAAATTTTCGAAAACACGACGGCCGAAAAATTAGCCGAGCTGAACGATCGGATCGACGCGATCAGGGACCGGTCCGGCAACGATAATCGGCTTGAGCAAAAAGCCGGGCATCTGCTCAACATCATCGGCATTAAATTAAATCGAATCCTGGATTCTGATCAAAAATAAAGGGGGAAATAAAAATGGTAAGAGTAGGAGTAGAAGGACCGAATGGAATAAAGAGGTTTCCAAAAATAATTCGCAGCGAGGAAGGGTTGATCAAAACATTGCGTAAAGTATTCGATCGGTCGGCCAGCCGGGCGGACTTGAACCGCTTGAGCCAGGTACTGGCGCCGATCGCCAAAGCCGACCAAAGCGTCCCTCCCGCGGTTTTAAAAGAAGTTAATTCCTTACAAGCCGCCAGGAACAGGGCGCTGGTTTCACTGCCAAAATTACGGTATCCCACCGCCCCCGTCCTCGGGTCAGCCGACGTTCTGCCCGAATCAAAACCGGCGGCTCCTGCAGCTGAAGCCAAAAAGCCCTCTATCCGGCCCCTGGCGCCAAGGCCTGACGCCGCGAAAGTTGAACCAAAGCCGGCGGAAGACAAGCCAACGGCCGACCACGACACGACTAACGATCGCGTAAAAGAATTAGAAGCTCAATTATCCACCGCCAAAGATGAGCTGACGCTCATCAGATCAGAAGTCGGCGACGCCAATACACTTAGAGATTCGATTAGCAACTTAAACGGCGAGCTAAAAACGGCGCGGGAAAAATTAACCGAAGCCGAGGCAAAGCTTAAAGAGCAGGCAGGGGCAAGCGCCCTCCTGGAGAAAGCTCGCGAAAACATGCTTAAAGCAAAAGAAGAAAGTGAAGGGCTCACAGTCGAACTGAAAAAAACTCAAGCGGAACTGCAGGCCGCGCTGGCCAAAGTCGCCGTCGAAGATTTGCTCGGTAAAATGGAAGCCGAGCTGGAAAGCGTCCTGCTTGAGTGGAAAAGCGTCGCTTCAAGCATCACCGAATTGACGGCTAAGGGCGATGAGCTCTCGTCCAAAATGGCGGTCTTGCGCAACGATCTGGAAAGCTATCGGAGCGACGTCGTAAAAATCAATCAATATTATCGAGCCCAAATGAAAAACGAAGCGCATGATTATCGGGCCAAGGTGCTTAAAGATCATCCCGGTTTTGCCCGCTCGCTGGCGCGGCTCAAAGAATTAAAAGCGGCGCAGGCCGAGCCCGAAGCGATCGCCGAAGTCAGGGAACTGATCCAGGCCAGGAGCGCGCCTCTCATTCAAAAGATCAAGCATGATATTTTAGCCGAGCTGAAAGCCGCTAAAACCGGCGAAACAGCCGCGATCGAAGCCGCCATCGGCAAGATCGAAACTCGGTTGAATGGGGTCAGGGCCGAAATAAAATTGATCAACGAATTATTGCTGGAGCTCGAACAGAAAAAGAGCGATCTGTCAGCGCGCGCCGATTCTCTGCGCGGCGAAACCGGAAGAATACGCGCCGAACAGCTTGGCCGGATGAGCGGCATCAGTTCACGTCTGGATAATATAGCTAAGGGCGTCTCCACGGTCCTGCCCGAGAAGAAATCATAAAATATAGTGAAATTTCGCAGATAAGTGACCGATAATCATATGGATAGGATTGGTCCGTCCTCAAGAACGGACAAAACGGAGGAATAAACATGGTTGGAGGAATAAACATGGTTGAAAGTATAAGTAATCTGGTTAAAAGCGTGACTGCCTCGATAGTCAATAAAAAGGCTGAAGATGTAACAATAGGAGACGAAGCTAAGGTCATCGGCGGAGGTATTGTCGCCGCCGTTACTTCTCCGATTTGGGCCCCGATCGCGCTTTCATCGATCCCGGTTGTCGCTCTATTAACTATACCGGGCTGCGGCGAGAAAGATATCACTCCGACACAAGGTCCCGGTGGAGAAAAGTTGAAGCAAGACGGCGGAGTTGAAATTTCACCCGATGGCGGCTGGCAGATGCCGACGCCCGACTCTGCCGCTGACGCGGCCAAAGATACCGCCAAGCCCGATGTCATCACTCCCGAAGCGGCGGCCGATGGTCCAAAAGTTCCCGAAACCGGCTACGAGGATGTTCAGCATCCGCCGATCCCTTTCTTTCAATCATTTTCGCGCGGTTTCATTCTCTTGGGCTGTGACCCGAACCCGACTCCGGACGCAGGAACAGGGAACGGCGTGGAATTTTACGCGAACTGCAACGCAGAATATCAGGTCAAACAGATGCCCGATATCGATATCCAATATTCCGGCCTTGGCACACTTAACAAATTGACCCTGACTATAACAGCTAACCCCAAGCTTTTTGATCCCAAGGCCCCCTGCCTACCCGGAGCCATGGCAGAAAATTGCCAAAAATCGGACGCTGGAATCAAGATAGAAGATTATACTTGTTCGTTGAACCCTGATATCAATCCGGAATATCCAAGCAACCGCTTGCCTGTTGCTCCGTACGCTTACGGAGTTATCGACAATGTGGCCAAAAAATCTTATCCTATTAACAACTATGACTCGGCTCAATGGTGGAACAACCAGTTTGGCGCCCAATGCAAAGCCGGCGATGGCGGCACAGAATCTTCCGGCAACCCTATCAAGATCGTATTGCCGGCTGATATAATCCATCATGATAACGGCCAGGGCACCGTGAATGTGGACACCAAGGTCCTGTGGGCCAATGTCATCGGCACCAGCAATTATAACGGCCTGATGTACGGCTACAGACAGGAAGGCACTTTACAGGGTGAATAAGATCATACAGGGGGAAAAAGATGAATAAAATGAAAAATATTTTAAAGATCGGAGGGTTGGTGTTCGGGCTGGCTTTGGTCCTGATGGCGGTCGCGGGTTCGGCTAACGCTTCCGTTGTTATCCCCAGCAAAAGCGTTATCAATCCGGTAACGCAAACCGTCTATGTCCCGAACAACGGCGCTTCTCCTTCCGAAGTCAGGATCTATTACCGTTCCGGCAATGGTTTGAATTCCACTTGGCTAGAAACAAGGAAAATAAGCATTACCACCTCGACCACCGCCAAGGTTTACGGCCTGGCGATCTCGGCGGACGGCAAAAGATTGTTCGTTTCGATCAACGACTCTTATCAATCCCAATTGAGAATTTATGACCTTGATATAAATAACTACGGGATCCCCACCTACAATTATAAACTCGCCCAGTGGACCCCTGCCAGTAACAGTTCGCCAGCGGGTGTTACGGTTGTCGATAATCGCGCCTATGTGGCGGATATGGGCTCGGCACGCGTCCATATTTTTGATTACGACGGCTCGAACTGGAAAAAGACCGGCGAGATCACTGAAGGGCTGACTGGTTTAGGCGCCATCTATGATGTCGCAACAGGCCCTAAAGTAGATAATAAATTTGGCTATAGTTACCCGATCTTTGTTTCCCGCAAGACCATTGCAGATGGAGTCACCAAACAGCTTTTCATGTATTCCTATAATTACGCGATCAACTTTCAAACTAAAGTTGTCACCACCTCCATTAACTTTTTATCTTCGGCCAACGTCGAAACTCCGACTTACATGAAGGTCGCGAACGGCAAGCTTTATGTCGCGGTCAAGGATTCCACCGCCGATGTGAAGATATTCGATTACAGCGGGGGAACACTGGTCGAAGACACAACTCCGATCAACAACGGCACTAATTTCTATTACGGCTGGGCCGGGCTTGACCTCGCGCCCGACGGCAGCGCTCTTTACTACACGCAGGCGCAGAATTCAAACGAAAACCCGACCAAGCTGATCAAAATCGTGCTGCCCGGCACCAATCCTATTATCAAAGGCAGCCATGCCGCCCCCTATGACGGTCTGGTCATCTCAACGGATAATATGTACGCTATCTCGACCTACAGCTGGAGCGGCACGATCCAAGCTGACGTGATAAACAACGATCCGATCCAACCGGTCATTACCAGCGTTTCGCCGACCCAAAGCGTTTACGGAGTGAACGTCGAGGCGACCGTAACGGGCAAAAATTTCATAAACGGTAGTACATCGATATTTTTTGGCAGTATGCAAATGCCAGTCAACGTCGTTTCATCGACCCTGGCCAAAATAACTGTTGATAATGGCTTCTATAGCCAGTTCGTGTCACAGTCACAGGTCAAACATGTTTTCGAGCTCTGGAGCAGGAACGAGGGCGGTCTCGCACTTTTCAAGCCGTCGGGTGTCTTTTTTACCGTTAATCCGTCGACGGCTAACTGGCCCACCGTTACCTCGATCGACCCGAACAACGGCGTGCAGGGGCAGACGGTCAATATCGTTAATTTAATAGGTACGAACTTTGTTAAGGGAACTACGCCGGCTGATTCGACCACGGTCAAACTTTATCGGGCCGGCACCAATACCACGATCAATGCGCTCGTTACGGTGGTCGACGACAAGCATATCATCGGCGCGATCCCGATCAAATTAGCCGATCCGATCGGTTCATATGATGTGGTCGCAACCAATCCGGACTCAAACGTTGGCACACTCCCCGCCGGCTTTACCGTTTTCGCTCCGGGTACCGCGCCGACTGTAACTAAGATCGATCCCAACCTCGGGCTGATCGAGAGCAGTATTTCGGGTAAAATAACCGGCACGAATTTCCAGGCCGGCGCGACCGCTTATCTTTCCAAAGCCGGACAAGCCCCTATCCCGGTTAACCTATCAAATATCACTCCGACCTCAATGGATTACAGCATCGCCAATCTGGGCGACATGATCGGTCTCTGGACCGTCAACGTCAAGAATCCCAACAATCAGATCGGCTCGCTCTACAATGGCTTCAACATCGTTGTGAACGCGGATAAAGTGCCGACCATCACGGCGGTCTATCCGTCCAAGGCGCCCAACACCGTGGACACCAATATCATTATAGAAGGCACCAATCTCGATACAGCCACTGCGGCCGATATCCAGATCAATCCGACCAAGCCGTTAACCAATCTTAAGGTGATCTCCGCGACCAAGCTGTCGGCCACCTTTCCTGCCTTGACCTACACTCTGCCGGCTGGGACTTATCATATAACCGTTTCCAACAAGTTTGGGACTTCGGCCCAGACCAAGGCCGACGTTTTCGAGGTGACGAAAGGGCTGGAAGACCCTGCTCAACCGTCGCAGATTCAAAATTTTACCGCAGCCGATAATGAGGACAAACAATCGACTTTACATTGGTTCAATCCGGCCGATAATGACATGGCAGCAATCGAAGTCCGTCGCTACGCCAGCGCTTATCCCGCTTCTTATGATTCTTCGGGCACGCCGGTTTATGGGGCCAATATTATTCCCAAGCCGAGCGAAGAGATTACCTTTCCTGACGCTCCGCTGACTAACAACACAACTTATTATTATGTTGCGTTCATTAAAGACACGTCCGGCAACTGGAGCACGGTGCAGATCGGCAAGAATGCCGATACGGCAACCCCTGGGACTGGTGGTAGCGCCGATGTCCCGCGCAATCTAATGGCGGTGAAGTCGGGAAATGATGCTATACTTACCTGGGATGCGCCTCAAGCAGGCGAACCCGGAGGTGGCTATCGCGTGTACCGCGGCACCAGCCCAACCACGATCACTAATTTAGTTGGAGAGGTCCTCGCAGGAACCCACACATTACCCGATACAGGAGCAGTTATGACAACTGACTCGTACTACTATGTGGCTAAGGCATTTACCGGCCCAACCGAATCAGGGCCATCGAATATGGCTAGTATAGTTAAAATCAACCTTGTTAAAAATCAAACTACCGGAAGTAAATATTGGATTTCGATCCCTTATTTAAATTCATATGCAACATTGGCAAGCATTATTGATGATATGAATGGGATTGGAGACATCACAACTGGCGCCGGATTAACAACTGCGCCAACAAATTGTGATTACATTGCCAGATTAAATCCGACTACCCAGCAATTTGAGGCAGTATGGTGGGACGGCCAAGTTTGGAACTCTGCAACAGATGACGGTAATACCCCTGCACTCGAAACCCCGGCAAATATAATTGGGGAAGGATTTGAAATCTCTGTGCTTAAGAATTTCACAATGGCATTTGCTGGCGGCAATGATCCTAATTTCACCTTTACTTTGACCAAAAATGCAACCATTGGGAATAAACATTGGATATCGATTCCCTATACGACAACTTATACCACTATAGCAAGCATCATTGGCAATATTAATGGGATTGGAGACATCACAACTGGCGCCGGATTAACAACTGCGCCAACAAATTGTGATTACATTGCCAGATTAAATCCGACTACCCAGCAATTTGAGGCAGTATGGTGGGACGGCCAGGTTTGGAACTCTGCAACAGATGACGGTAATACTCCTGCACTCGAAACCCCGGCAGTCGTAATTGGCGAGGGATACGAAATGTCGATTCTAAAAGATATAAGCTGGAAACCGCTTAGTCTGTAATATATTCACAGGAGGAATAAAATGAAAAAGATTAAATTATTTGCGATTATTTTGGGGGTGATTTTGGTTGCGGCAGGAACAGCCTTTGCGGCAGGCGGGAGCCATCCTGTTAAGGGGTATATTTTACCGACTGCGACAAATTATACACCTGCTAACTATCAAATGTGGAAATCAACAGATGCCACAAAAACAAGTTCAGGCGCCTGTTCGTATAATGCGGCTCTGACTAAAACCCAATATTTGGATAACGTTGGCAATTGGTATGGTGCTTGGAACAATGGAGATGTATTAATTGCCAAAGTCGAAAAAGCCAATGCTGCTGAAGTCGGAGCAGGTCTTTACGGCGTAAGTAATTTAATCTTATCAGATGGTACGCCTTCCCAAAATTTCGCGGACATGGCTGCGCTTGCGAATATTCCGCAACCCACTGCTACACCAAATGCCGGTGCAGGAAGAATTGATCTTTCCTGGACTGCAGCTTCTGGGCCGGCTGGAACAATTGCCGGTTACAATGTTTACCGCAGCACTGACGGAACAACCTGGGGCTCCCCGTTAAACGGTGGCACGCCTGTAAGCGGCACAGCTTATAACGACACGTCCGGGACCTCTGGTGCAACTTATTATTATGCCACCAAAATCGTCTTTACCGGTGGTGTTGAATCAACTTATCGTTCTGTAAAAGCGGGCCCGGTAACTTATCCGGCCGCACCACCGGTTATCAGCGTCGCTCCGGCTAGCTTGACTTTTAATGCAGTAGCCGGCGGCTCTAATCCGGCCAGCCAGAACCTTAACATCACCAACACCGGCGGCGGCACGCTCACCGTTTCCAATGCGACCAAAACCAACGCCTGGCTGACCCTCAATCCCACTTCGGGAACCGCGCCGTTCAGCATCGCGGCTTCTATCAATATTGTCGGGCTCACTGCCGGAACGTATAACGATACGATCAATATCACCTCGAACGGCGGCAACAAGGCGGTGCCGGTGACCCTGAATATCACTGCAACACCGCAACCGACGATCACTAGGAATCCAACATCATTTGATCTAACCGTGACTTTGGGACAAAATCTAACTAACCAAACCTTTACGGTCGGCAACAGCGGGACAGGGACGTTGAACTATACGATCACCAAAACCGACGCGTCATCCCTTATCTCTAATATCAACCCGGCCAGCGGCAGCATACTTTCGGGCGGAGCGAACCAGACCATCACGCTCACCTTCAGCACTGCGGCTTTGGCTGTCGGCAATTATAGTGCGACGATCACTATTACTGACGCCACTGCGACCAACAATCCGCAGACCATTCCGGTAACAGTTCACGTAACCGCCGCAACTCTTTCTTCCATTGCCGTTACGCCGGCAAACCCGACGATCAACGTCGGCGCAAATCAGCAGTTCATCGCGACCGGAACATATTCCGACAGCTCAACCCAAAATATCACCACTCAGGTAACCTGGACTAGTGGTACACCGGCCACTGCCACCATCAACACCAGCGGTTTAGCGACTGGTGTGGCGGCGGGATCAAGCCAGATATCAGCTGCTCTCTTGGGCAAGACGGGGACGGCAACTCTTAATGTTAGTTCCGTCGCAACCAATTCCCTGACCCTCACCTCTCCGAAAACCGGGGATATTATTTATGGCGGGTCGGCCGTCAAACTTTATTGGACCTCGACTGGAACGATCGCCAACATAAAGATTGAATTATCACCTGATGGCGGGTCGACCTGGGGAGCCTTTGGAGCTACCGTGCCAAACACCGGAAGTTTTGAAAGCAGCATGACCTGGGCCAACACGACAGAAGCGATCACAACCATGCAATTGAGGATCAGCGATGCCACTAATCCGGCTACCTCAAGTACTTCCGGCAACTTTACTCTAGCTCCCGCTGTAACCCCGACCGCTATCGTCATCGACGATTTTGAAGGCGGGAGCGTCGGCACCTGGCAGGCGCCTAACGACAAATCCGGCTACTACGCCTTCGGCAACGGCATGATCACGCCTGACAAGGACCATATCACGGCGGATGGACCGGCTGCTGCCGCGGCCAAGAACGGCGCCAAGGGGATGAAAGTCCAATACTCTTACGTCCATAATGCCGACCCGAACAAAGATTGGGGTGACGGCTGGGGCGCCAAGCTCATCAAAACCCTTGACCTGACGGCGCTGAAGAGCGTAACCATGAACGTCAACTGGGACGGCTCCAGCAACAACATCAACTTCTCGCTCAAGGACAGCGACGGCACGGCCATGGCCGCGAATGTTTCGAACGCGACTTTGCTGGCCCTCGGCGGTTATAACAAGGTCTCGATCGCCAGGTCGGCCTTCGCCTACGACGCCGGCGGCAGTGACACCGGCGCCAACAACACCTTCGATTGGACCAAGGTCGCCAGCTATAACTTTGTTTACAATACCAAGGGGACCACGGCCAACGCTCAAAATATCGACGATATTACGGCCGTGCTCACCGACGAAGCGGTCCTGCCGCCGCCACCCGCGACCGGTGAGGCCCCGGCGATCACCACGATCAGCCCGACCGCGGCTCCGGCCGGCACCATGATCACCGTCACCGGCGTCAGGTTTGGCACCCCGCAAGGCGGCAGCCACCTCGACTTCGAGAACCAGACGACCAAGGTCTCGTACCAGGCACAGATCACCGCCTGGAGCGACACGTCAATTACCGCCTACGTGCCGAAACTGGCCGCCACCGGCACCTATGAAGTGAAAGTGGTCCGCGTCGCCATCGCCGCCGGCACCGGCACCATCACCGCCCTGCAGTCGAACCCGGCTAATTTCCAGGTTACGGCTTCAGGCGCTGGCGATCTCGCCATCATCTGGCCCAATCCGTTCAACCCGAACAGCCAGACAGTCTCGATCGCCGTGACCGACACGGCGGGGGCGAGCCGGCTCGGCTTCTACATCTTCGACATGACCGCCAAGCTGGTCTATAAAGAGGTCATCACCTCCGGTAACCAGATCAGCTGGGACGGACATGACCAGGCGGGAGCGATCGTCGCCGACGGCGCTTATCTCCTGCGGGCCATCAATGATGAGACCAAGTCCCTGCTCGCCAAAGGCAAGATCCTCGTGATCAAGCATTAAGGTGAAATTTATGAACAAATCTAACGATAAATATACGGGAGATAAAATCATGAAAAACAACACCTTGACCAAAAACCATATGGAGCCTGCGACTAAACGTCGCGGCTCCATGAAAAAAGGAACCGAGACGTTCAGTCTCAGGTTCCTTTTGATAGCACTCATCACTCTCTGTTTCACCTCGGCCGCCCTGGCCGAAGGATTGCCCGACCCGATGATGATCGGTGTCGGCGCCCGCTCGCTCGGTATGGGTAAGGCCTATGTCGGCGTAGCCGAAGACGGCGACGCCATCTTCATGAACCCGGCCGGTATCGCCCGGATCGCCACGCCGAAGCTCTCCAGCATGTACACCTCACTCCTCGGCGATGTCAATTACATCGTCGTCGGCGGGGTTTATCCGTACGGCGAGCGGTCGGCCATCGGGGCCGGCTACATCGGCGCCAGCGTCGGCGAGATCCCCTTGACCAACACGACCGGCGCTTCGCTCGGCTCCGGCAGTTGGGGAAACAACGTCATGTTTCTCTCCTACGGTACATATCTTAACGAGCTCCCCGGCTTAAAGCTGGACTTCGGCCGCGACGTCCTCGTCGGCGGCAGTCTCAAATATTACAGCGTCGGCGGCACTGGCACCGGCGTGACCGACGGCTCCGGTTCCGGCTACGACGCCGACCTAGCCGTCCTCTTCCCGGCGACCAATTATATGACCGTCGGGCTTAACGCCCAGAACTTCCTGCCGGCCTCAATGGGCGGCAAGATCACCAATAAGTCGACTGGCCAGTCCGACGGCCTGCCGCTGAACGTCAAGGTCGGGACCAAAGTTGCCCTGATCGGCCCGGACGGTTCCGCCATTTCCACGAACGGCAGCCGCAAGCTGAACGGGTTGGTCGATTACGACACCCTCGGCGGCGCGCTCCATGCCGGAGCGGAATTCTGGCCGACCGGCAACCTCGCCCTGCGCGTCGGTTCCGACGACCAGAACCTGACCGCCGGCGTCGGCATCAAGGTCTCCGGGGTTGAGTTCGATTACGCTTACCACCCCTATGCCGGGATCAACGAGAACACGACCCACTTTATTTCGATCAGCTACCTCGGCGAACCGCGCAAGCGGGAGCTGAACATCAGCCTGGAAGGGCCAAAAGACAAAGCGGTCATTTATGAAGACCACGTTACTGTCAAAGGGAAGGTCGAGATCAAGGAAGGGGACGAAGACGCGCCTAAAGGCCCGCTCTCCGTCAAGGTCAACGGTGTCAGCGTCGTCACTAATCCCGACGGCAGCTTCACTTCCGAGATCCCGGTCGAGGCTTACGGCAAGAAACTGGTCCAGGTGGAGGCAGTCGACACCGCCGGCAACGTGGCGCAGAGTGAAGCGCGGCTCGTCCGCCTGACCTCGTTCGCCGACGTCCCGGACGGTTACTGGGCCAAGGCGCCGATCGAGAACAACGCCACTGTCGGTTTGGTCCAGGGTTACCCTGACCAGACCTTCCGCCCGGAACGGGCCCTGACCCGCGCGGAGCTCGCCACCCTGCTGGTGCGCGCCAAAGGGATCAAACTCCCCGTAACCCAGGCCCGCCAGGTCTTCAAGGACGTCAAGCCGGGCTTCTGGGCGGCCAAGTACATCGAAGTCGCCCAGCGCGAAGGGCTCGTCAAGGGCTATCCTGACCGGACCTTCCGCCCTAACAACAAGATCAATAAGGCCGAGGGGATCGCGGTCTTGGTCCGCTTCGACCAGCTCCGCCTGGCGGAAGTTGATTCGAAACCATACTGGGACATCGGCACCAACCACTGGGCGGCCAAGTATATCCAGGCGGCCAAAGATAACGGTATGCTCAAGTTCATCGAACGGAACCGCCTGCGGCCGAAAGAGGCGCTGGTCCGCTCCGAGTCGGTCGAGATGCTAGGCAAGACCAGCCTCGCCGGCGGCAAGATCAAGGACCTCTATACCTGGGAGAAAGGGTTCAAGCCAGGGACCGAGACCCGGCCGGACATCAAGGCTTCGCTCGACTAAGCAACTCACCCCCCAGCCCCCTCTCTTAAAAAGAGAGGGGGTGGAAGAAGCCTGTTAGAGCCCCCGGGAAACCCCGGGGGCTTTTTGTTACACCCCTAACCCCTCTTCTCCCCTTCCCCCTTACTAAGGGGGAAGGGGATGGGGGATAGGGGTTTTAAAATTAAACTGAAATTTCCCGCCAACTTATCGATAAATACCCGGGAGTGATTTAACCATGATAGGCAATATCTCACACATACGTTTCGATTACCGGCCGACGGCTTTTAATCTCGGTCTCAACCGGGCGTTCAGGAGCGGCGGCAGCGGCGCTGTCTCGGGGGCAATCTGCCCGAGATTCCCTGATGACAAAGTGCCAGGGAAAAAAGGCGTTTACACTATATTAGCGCCGCTGACAGACTTTAACCCCGACGCCGAGGGGGGTATGTCAAAGGTCTATCTGGCCCTAGACCCGGAGGACTACCAATGTGTTTTAAAGGTCATGATCGACATTTCGGGCTTCCTGCCGGGACCGGCCAAGGAAATAACCTTGCGGTTCGTTGAAGAAGTCAATACCACGGAAAGGGTCAACCACAAAAACGTGATCGGGATAATCGACCGGGAGCCGAGCCGCGTCCCCGAATATTACTTCATGGAATACGTGCCGGAGAACCTGCGCAACTTTATTGAAGAAAAAGAACAGGCCAAGCCGCTCGCGGCCAGCCATATTATCTTAAGGATACTCCGGGGACTGATCGCCTTCAGCAATGCCTTCGGAGCGGACAGCCCGGACAAATGCGCCCACCGCGATCTTAAGCCGGAAAATATTTTCATAGAACGGGACGAGGACGGCAAGTCGATCATCAAGGTGAAAGTGGCCGATTTCGGCCTCGTCAAAGTGCCGGACAGCGAAAAGACCCGGACCGGCATGATCACCGCGACCCCCGAATACTGCGCCCCGGAGATCATCCTCAATGGCTCCAAAATAGCCGATCAGCGCTCGGATATATTTGTTCTGGGGCTCATACTTTATTATCTTTTGACCGGCAAAGACGCGCTCGATCTTGGGGAAAATAAGCGGGATTTTAAGGCGTATCTTGATCAGGTCCGAACCCTGCCCGAGCGGATCAAGAACAGAGAGTTCGGGGAACTTAAGCATCCTGTGCCCGATGAGTTTTGGAATATTGCTTTAAAAGCAGCGCAAATGGAGCCGAACGACCGGTTCCAGTCCTTCCAGGAATTTAGCGGAGCGGTCGAAGCGGCCATCAAAAAATTCACGATAAAACGCTGAACCCGCGCAGGGCTTGGCAAATAAACTGAAATTATCCTAAAGAGCCGTCGAAATATAAACGGATGGAATCTGAATGGCGGTTTGGAAACCTGCGAATAAACTTCGCGGTTTCCAAACCAAGAAGAAAAAAGCGAGGAAACCGAGACGTTCAGTCTCAGGTTTCCGAGAATAGGAGAAAGCATGAACGTTAGAGTGAGACCGGTACAAGCAGACATGATGAGGGCCAGAACAAGTCATCCCCTGGTGGCGTTAAAGCGAACGGCAACCTATTTGGGCGCCGCCGCCCTGATGGGCTGTGGAGCGGAAATGGGCGCCCCCGCGACACCCTGCCCCACCCCCTCTGCCGCTCCGGCACCGTCAGCTTCCGCTTCGGCCGCTCCGGTTAAAGAGGAAAGGGAATGTTCTTCAATTGAATTGAGAAAAGCGGCCGACATCATTGTTTTTGACAACTACGTCCCGTACCTTCCTCCTTATCACCAGAAAGTCCTGATCGAGGCAATTCTAAATAAAATCGGCGATATAAAGGATTCACTCTGCGATCATGAACAGTTTCTGGCTTACTCTCTCCCCCGCGATAAAAATTTCACCGTTGCAACAGCCCTGGAAGTTGTGCAATGGGCAGGGCAAAAAGTCGAAGCGGGGACCGAAAAAGTTGTCCCGGGCAAAGATTCTAAGATAACGCTAAAACTTAATCCCGAAAAAGTGGCGGACAAAACCGTCCCATATGACCCTGATTGGGGCTATGAAATCGAAGTTGTTTCGAATGTCGTTGGCCCGTCACAGCGAAGCTCCTTTTTCCCGGCCGAATTTAAAGGCAACACCTTAACCGCCGTGGTCAAGCTTGATAAAGAGCAATTAAAAAAACATAATGTTAATGTTTATTATTACCCTAAAAAAACAGTCAAGGACGGACGATTTTACATCGCTTCCCTGGGAAACCCCTTTGTTGCCGGCCCGGCCGCCAAACCGGCTCAAAAACCGGCCCAAAAGCCCGAGAAAAAACCCGAAGCCAAATCCACGACTACGACAACCGCGCCGGTCAAGAAAACTCATTGCAGTGAGCACCCGGAGGATTGTTTATAAAAAGCCGATCTCGACCAATAAAACAAATAATATGAACACAAAATTTAGTAGAATGAATTTAGTTACATTGGTCGGAATGGGCACGGTCTGCTTCGGCGCGGCTTATGGCGCCAACCGCTGTTCTTCCGGGAATAAGTCCGCCGTGCTACCGGCTCCGTCAGCTTCTGCCAGCACCTCGCCTGCTGCGCCATGTAATCTAAAAGAGCTTTATCCAACCATTAACCTCACAACTTCAAGCAAAGTGCAATTAGGCGTATTTAAGAAAATTGAAATTAATTTGCCGTCCGACGCTCAACCCCCAAAAGACGCGCGTTATTTTCTTGCAATCCAATATGAAAAAGATAGTATAGTGAATGGGCCGGTTTTTCAGGCTGAATATAACTCACAAAGCAATACCCTGACCGCGAATGTCCTCATTGATAAATATATGTCTAACTACTACCAAGTCAGTATCTATTACACCATAGCCCCTTTGCCAAACCATATTTTATTCTTGGGCGAACTACCACCCTTTACTGTTCAAGAGAAATCGGTGCCGATTCCTACGGCTTTAGCCACAACCAAAACGCCTCCGCCACCAACCGCAACCCCAACGGCAACTGCGACAGCAACAACGCCGACTACAACTATAAAAAAACAAAGATGTACCCCCAACGACCCAAGCGAAAAATGCAATTTTTAAAAAGAGTGAAATTATTGCCGGATTCTGTCGATAATAATATGGGAGAGAAATAGGAGGAGTATGAAATGGCTTTAGAAAGAGTTGGATTAAGGTTAACAAGGAATTTACGCGCGGCGGGCTTTGCCCTGGGCTTAGGGGTCGTGGGGCTGGCGGCCGGCGGCTGTCAGTGTTCCAAGACGCCGATCGTCAAACAAGGCGACGCGAAAAACATATTAATATACGATCGCGAGCTTTTGCCGGTCATCGAAGACAAGAATGCTCTCGGCCGCGAACGCTGTAATGGTTCAGAACCCCTCAAGGAGCTGAAACTGGAAGATACGCTAAAATCCGGGCAAACTGTGGCGGCTACCCTGGCCCGAATTGCTCTGGAGAGAGAACAAGGGGACAAATTTACCGGCCTGCCCATGGGCAAACAACTTGTCGCTATCAATTATCTGGCGGCAAAGATCGGCAGCGACAATCTTTTGGATAGGCTTGACGGCAAGCAAAAAAGCGAATATGCCGATTATTGTTCGTCTCGCGAGGCCAAATGGGAAAAGACAGTTGGCCAATTTCCGTCCCAGATCGATCTAAAAGTCAGCAAAGATGAGATCGATAAGGCCATGGAAGCGGCCGGCGTCAAACCTTCGGGACAGCAGCCGGCGGTTGCCTACAAGATCATACGGCCTGCGGCTCCCGTGCCGGTTGAACTCAACGAAGAAAAAGACATCACGCTGGTCATCTCGAACAAACTCACCGATGCTTATCCGGACAAGGCCAAATTAAGCATCGAGCCGGTATCCAATGTCAGCGTTACAATTTCTGACGTCAAATACTGCGATCCGGCCGCCAAGTGCCCGCCGATCGATGGAGCAGATGTCAACAATCAGACCCTGGTTGCCCTTAGAGTAAAGCCGAATAGCAGCGCCGTGCCGGGGACCAAGGTATTTACTTTGAGCTATAACGAGACTCCGGACAAAAAACAATCGATCGACAAAAAGGATGTCATCAGAGTGGTTGGCCCGTCGGTCCCAACGGCTACGGCCTCGGCCAAAGCGCCTCCGACAGCTACGGCTACGGCGACCGCAACAACTACTGCGCCGCCTCCGACGGCGACGGCAACGGAAAAAACACCGCCACCGCCAAAATCGGGTCATTGCAAGGAACATCCGGAAGATTGTTTATAATTACCACCGAAGGAGAGAAATAAAATGGATGGATCAGTTTGGTTCAAAACAGGGGCCGTAGGCAATCGCCCCCCACTGGGGAAAATTGTTGGCGAAGCAAAAACTAGATTTGAAACTAATCAGTGGGACACTTCTGAATTAACGAACATCGGTACGTTTGCTGAAGAGGAAGGGAATCCAATAATCAGCAAGGAGATAGATGGTCTAACCGCTCCGCAAAAAGAGGCCTATAGTGAAGCCCGCGTAGAAGTTTTCAGGGAGCGCTGCGCTCAAATAGAATCCACTCAAAAGCCGATTCGACCTTCCATTTTGGAGATCGTCGAACGCGCAAAACAAAAATTCACGAAAAAAGGCTGGCCGACAACTCGTCTTGACAGGATTAACTCCTATGTCGAAAAGAAAGGAAACGACAAAATCTCTTCTCATCTTGGCAATTTAACCGGCGAACAAAGGACAGAATATACCACTACCGTCAAACGCGTTTTTGCCGCAAGCTGTGGCTACGAAGAGATCAAGGCGCCGTCAGTTACCGGCTCAGTTGAGATCAAGGCTGGAGAAACCAAGCAAGTCACGCTTAAGGGCGCCGATTTCATTGAAGGCTCGACTGTCGTCCCGGCTGACAGCTTAAGATATCTGGTCAAGATCGATTCGGTTGCCGTTAATCAAGCCAAAGACGAAATTTCGTTCAGGATCAGCGCCGACGCCAAAACGCCGGCCGGTCAATTAGCTCTCTATATTGCTCCACCCGAGCCGTATATCAGCCAGGAAGCGGGCGCCGGCCTGATTGCCCAGGCGCCGCTGAAAGTGATAAGTTCCGCCATTGCCATGACCACCGAGCCCTCGGCCATCAAGGTCGGCGTCCCCGAAACGATCTTTATCACACCGGCTAAAGAGGCCGATCCCGCACTGCTCAAAACGGTCAAGAAGATCGCTATCTTGGACGAAAAGAACAACATCATCAAGGAATTTGATGCCCCGGCCATCAAACCGGGCGAAAAATTCTGGGTGGATACGATAATTGAACAGGAAAAATTTGATAACGCCGATCTTTCGGCCTCTCCCGTGGCCAATGTCTATGGAGGGGCCAGAGTGGTCATGTTGGCCTATCGTTCCACGAAAGAGCTGGCCAGCGCCCCGCTTGGCCTCATCGGTAAAAAGCAGAGCAATGAAAAGACCTGGTATCAGCGGCACGAATTACAGTTAAAACTCCTGCCCAATATCCAAGTTTCTCCCGATCCGAACGGTTACCAGCTGCCCATTATCGCGGCGGCCCGGCCCAACATCAAGCTCGGCCGGCAGTTGGAATTGTTTGCCACGCCTCACGCCATAGCCAGCGTCAACGGCCAGAATAAGGACCATGACGTTTTTCAATGGGGAGCCGGCCTGGGTCTCGGCGTTTCTTATCTGCTCAATCCCAAAGGTAAAGTTACTGTTGCTCCAGTTTTGACCGGGGGCTACAGCTACGCGACCGGCAATTTCTTGTTCCAGAACCCTTATTCTTACGCGGCCGGCCGGCATCATCTGCCGGTCCGCTTTGGCTTTAATATCGACGCCGGCAATGACAAGAGTAAGAATCACTGGCTGCATATACAGCCCTACGGCGAAGTAAGCACCACCTGGTTCAAAAACGGCGACACCGTCAGCGGCCATGACCACCGGGTCAGGGTCGGAATCGACTCAAAAGTGGTGTTCTACCCCGATCCCAAAAGAAAGCCCGGCGTGCCCAATATATACGTTAATTTCGGCGTCGTCCCTTCGGCCAACACTTATACAAAGGACAAAGCTTATCCCGAAGTGATCAATGCCGGCAGTTATCATTACAGCGGCCAATCCGTCCATGAACAAAGCCGGAAATTCAGCGGCGTCGATCTGTTGATGGCACTTAGCTGGGACAAAGCCGCGCAACACATTTATTTTAATCCCTCGCTCTGGGCCCAGGTCGGCAATACCAGCTCCGACGGCGTAACCAGGGGAGCGATCGGCGTCGGCCTTGATTTCAGCCAGCTGGTCGGCGGGGCGATCGATAAACTTATTGGCGGCTCAAAAGCCAGCGCTTCGGTCAACACGGAGAGTAATTCAAAACCTGCGACCGCAAGCAAACCGGCAGCTCCGGCTGATCCTAAAAAAAAACAACCGTAGAGCCGCCGAAACCGGAAAATAAGACCGCGGCCACACCGCCGGCCGAGCCCCCAAAGGCCGGCAGCAAGCCGGCCATCGATAGCAACCTCCTTTACCAGGGCGCTCCCAAATCGCTTTATCAAATAATTACCGATGACAGAATTGCCCGCCCCTTTGCCGACCTCGGCACTCCGCCTCTGGTTTCCAGCGTCAAAAAGATAAACGAGGAGACCTTTGAGATCGTAATGGCGGAAAATCGCGGCCCAATAACCGTCTACAACTCCAACGTCATAACGGACACCAAAAAGATCAATGTCCAAACCGGCTACAGGATCATGATCGCCGACTGGAAAATAACCCGGATAACCGACCGGAGCGGCACGGTTAAGCATGAGTACAAAGGACCGAACGGCTCGGGGCTGGCAAGCATCGGCAATACCGGCGGCTCCACTCAAAGCTTCTCGATCGATCTTTCCGCCAAGGATTCTTTTGCTTCGCCGCCGATCCAGGCCGGCAACTATTCCGACACGAGCAGTTACCGCCGGGCGGTCCTCGGCGTCATCGCCCGCTACGGCAAAGAAGGGAAGATCCCCCGCAATATCACAAAGATAGCGGTCCTGTTCACTTTAAAGAGGTTGCCGACCGATGAGGAGGTCAAAACCTGCAATTCTATGGACACGAACAGACAGCTCAAATCGTTGATCGAAATGTCTCCCGTCAAAATCGTTTTTAATGACGGCAAAGCCGACGATAAAAGTTTTCGGGAAACTTTATTGAACGACGGCGACCTGAAAGCGCTCCAAGACAAGATCGGCTGCGGCGTTTTTGTCCCCAAGAACCCGAACGATTCTTTCTTCAACCCGCTGGTTGTTTTGGCGGAAATAAAGCACGGCAAATAGACTGGAATTTCCCGCGCCATTTTTAGGCGCCCCCGGCCAAGAACGCTTAATTCTTTGAGAAATTAAGGCCGAACTTGGGTGGTTCGGGCGAGTCTTTGACCGGCCCGAAATTCTTCTCGAACCTCTCCAGATTCTCGCGCAACGCCTTGAGCAGCCGCTTGGCATGGGCCGGCGAAGTGATGATCCGTGAGGTCACGACCCCCTTGGGGGGATGGGCAAAGATAAAGTCCAAAATGAACTCGTTCTCATTATGGGAAATGACCGCCAGGTTACTGTAGTGCCCGGCCGCCGCTCGTTCGTCAATGTCTATCCTGATCTCTTCGCTCATTATAGGGCTCCTTTTCTTACTATTTAGTCGTTAAGCCAAGGGGGAGGCCCTTCTTCGCCACTTTGCGCTTCCACCTTCTCGGTCGCGACCGCGGCTTTCTTTTTCGAGGAAGCTAACCGCCGATAAACCTTTCTGACCTCGCCCCGGGTCGCCTGGGGAGCTACTTTGACCACCTCTTTCTTGACCAGCAGTGATTTGACCTCGGCCTCCTGCTTGGCTTTAATGGCGGCGATCTCCGCGTCCTGTTTGGCCTTCAACGATTCGAGCTCCATCTGCAGTCGCGCCCTTTCCTCTTCGGCCGCGAGCTGACCGGCCTGTTCATTGGTCGTGGCGATCTCCAGCCATTTGTCGCCGTCAAATAACCAGCTCTGGCCGCTTTCGGTGTCGATCTTAACGGGAGTATCGGCAATGTCGGGCTGGGACCCTTTTATGATAGCCACCTGGTAGCGGCCAACTTTAACCGGCGGTTTAGACAAGAGCAGACCGGAAACAACGAGGATCAAGACCAGGGCGACGGCGAACAAGGACCAAGGCAACGCATTCTTCATCATTAATCCCTCCCTGTGGACGTAATGGGGGGTTAATCAGGAGTTAATCACTGGTCATTACTATAGCATCTTTAACGCAACGCGTCAAAAGTTACGTCGTAGACGTTGCGGGCGTTCCAGACCAGGAAACCGGCCACCTTGGCGTCGTCGCACGCCCGGACCTGTTCCCGGATGTAATTCGGGCCGTAATTCGGCGACTTCATGTTGAACCCCTGGAGCCAGGGGACAAGCGCCGTCGTCTCGCCGGAAAGGAGTTCCTGGGCTTTCAGCAGGCCGGTATGGATAAAATAGTAGGGATAGGAACCGGGATTGGCATAGCCATCATAGCCGTTGTGGAAATGCGAGGGATACAACATCGGCGAGATGACATCGAGGTAGGGGGCCATCCGCTTGAGGTCCTGCCCCAGGGTCTCGATATCGACCTTGCTCTGCCAGGCGGTCACGCCAAAAATATCGACCGCCAGCGAGGTGTTGTATTTGGCGACCCGCTGGCGCGCCCCCTTCAGGAATTCGCAGATGATATCGACCCGGCTGACCCCCTCTTTCTGGTGGGGATAATTGGCGTAACGGGCGCTCCCCTCGGCCGGGAAACGGATGTAATCGAACTGGACTTCGTCCACGCCCGATTGGGCGGCACTCTCGGCGATCAATTCATTGTATAAGCGGACCTCATCGGAATAAGGATCGGCCCATTTTCCCCCCTTGCGGTCGCGATAGAGGCCGCCGTTCAAGTGGACCCCAAGATCGGGCCTGGCCAAGACCAGGTGGTCATCTTTAAAAACAACGATGCGGGCGGTCAGGCGGAGCCCGTCCTGGTGCAAGTCGTTCGCCAGCTTGGCCAGCCAGGGGCTGGGGGCCGCCTTAACCTCCGGCGTCAATTTTCTTTGCCGGGCCAGGGCCAGATAAGGTTGGCTGATCACTTCTTTGGCATCGATCACCATGGTGTTCAGCCCGGCCCGCTTGGCCGCGTCTTTTAAGGCGTTGAAGCGGACCGGCAGTTGGGCCACGTAAGCGGTGACATAGATCCCCCGCCCCGAGATCCGCTTCTGTTTGGGGAGAAGTTCCTGGATATCCGGCTTAAAATTGAACGAAAGCAACGTAAGAAAGGCCAAAAACAGGATAAGGCCGCTGAATATTTTTATGACCGCTCGTAACATCGAAGTAATTATAACACGCTTCGTGTTCTTAGCACCCTCCTCACCCCCTTCCGTCCCCCTCTCCATCGAAGATGGAGAGGGGGAAACCCCGAATGAGAATGAGGGGAGGGGGTGAGGAGGGTTGCTTTCACTAAAGTTTCATGCGAAAATAAGCACCTGGAGGTGCCCAGTATATGTCTAAACCGGTTGTCATGGTGGTTGACGATGAGGTCGATGTCGCTAATTCTATCGCTAATGTCATTAAAGATACCAGCCGCTACGAAGTGATCACCGCCTACACGGCCAAGGATGCCCTGGAACAGCTGGGCAAGAACAAGGTCTTCTTCGGCCTTGGCGGCAACCGGATCCGCCTCATCCTGCTCGATATCAAGATGCCGGAAATGGACGGGCTCCAGCTCCTCGAACGGGTCCGCAAGGACTACGGCGAGGATATCGGCATTGCCATGCTGACCGCCTGGGAAGATGAAGATAAATGGGACCGCGCCACCTCCGGTTTTGTCGTCAACTATATCAAGAAGCCGTTCAAGACCGATGAGCTGGTCGGCACGATCGACAGTTATTTCGAGGGGAAAGAAGGGAAGATGGTCCTCGACACTTTCGAGAAGCATATTCAGAAACGGGACGAGTGGAAAGCTAAGCCGTAAGTCAGAAGATCAGTTTAAGCGTCGTCCCCTGCCCGATCTCGCTCTCGACCTTGATGTCGCCGCCATGTTCGCGCACGATCCGGTAAACGATCGATAACCCTAACCCTACCCCGTCATGCCGCGTGGAAAAGAACGGATCAAAGATCTTTTCCCTGATCTCGGCCGGAATACCTTTACCCGTATCTGATACCTCCACCGCTACATGGCCGTCATCCCGATATGTCTTCAGGGTTAAGGTGCCGTCTTCTTGCATCGCCTCGAGGGCGTTCTGGATCAGGTTAACAAAGACTTCTTGTATCTCGTCCGGGTCGCCCTTGATCGGCGGAACGGGCCGAAGATCGCGGACTACCTTGAGCCGGCCAAAGGCAAAGCATTGCAGGGTCGTTTCGATTATTTCATTGAGGAAGACCTCGGTTTCACAGTGTTGTTTTTCTTTGGCCAGGCCGAGCATCCGGTCCACTATCCCGGCGATCCGGTCGATATGTTTCAGGAGAAGCGCCTGGTATTGCTTCAGGTAATCAAGGTCGCGCGGCTGATTGGTCAGGCGTTCCGTCTCGGAGCGGATGACCGTCAGCGGGTTCCTGATCTCATGCGTCACGCCGGCGGTCAGGGTCCCGATCGCCGCCAGGCGCTGGGAACGGTTCAACTGCTTCTCCGTCTCCTCCAGCTCGGTCCTGATCTTTTCGTAAGAACGGGTGTGATCCAAGGCCATCGCCACCTGGTTGGCCAAGATCTTCAATAGCCTGATATCTTCGTTGGTATAGGCTTCTTCAGAAAGTTTTGGCCCGAGCGCGAAGAAGGCGATCAGGCGGTCCTCAAGCAGACAGGGGATAACCAGGTCGGCGCCCAGATCTTTTTTGTCATGAAGCAGTTTTCGCCCAGCAATCAGTGCTTTGACCAACGGATCATTTAATTCGACTTTTTGGCCGTCCGGTTGGGGGGCGAAGGATTCCTTGTCGTAGACCACGTAATAAGCCGACGTTTTATCCGCTTCGGTAAAATATTCCGGCAGAAAAATGCGGGGATTGGAGATCTCCACCACCTCATGGAACGTGTCATAAAGCACTTTCAGGATCTTAGCCAAAGACAGCTTTTCCCCGACGCGCGCGCTGGCGTCAGAAAGCGCTTTATAATAATCATATTTGCCGCGCAGGAATAATTTTTCGGAAGTGGTCTGAAAGAAAGTCCTGATGCCCTGATGCGTTTGACCGACAATTATTCCGTAGACCACCGTCCAAACAATAAAAAGAAGATCAATATTTGAAGAAAGATAGGCCCGATAAAGCCAGACCAGGGCGAGGTAAATGATCCCGTGAAAAATGATCGCCAGGATTTCCGCGACAAAGCGGCTGATCGCCACCGAAATGTCCATCAGGCGATTTTTAACTATAGCATATGCCATAAACCCAATTAAAAATACGGTGGAATAAGGTCCGAATGCCCAAAATTTATCAACCCCTAACACTGGTAGCACGACATCAAAGGCTATTGCAAACAAGGCAGTTGAGAAAAAACCAAGGAAGATATATGCGATACCTATTTTCTCTCTACCTTTTGATCTAAAATGTTTTTTCAATAATATTAAAAATGCAGCCCCAAAATAAAATAAGAAGTAGATTGAATACAAGGGGTATAAGGGGCCCTGCAGGACTTCTTTCGCGCCGCTTGGGAGGATAATCACGGTTTTTATAAGTTGGTCGAGAGGAATTGTTATTGTAAAGAACAATGCCGGCAAAAACAATAACCCCACATGAAATAAAGGGTTTTCATTTTTTTCTTTTGGATAAATCCAGGCAAAAAGGAGGAAGAAGACCGTTAAATAAGCTCCTAATAAATGTGAGGCTTTTAACCATAAAAGAGATAATTCCGGGCTGCTGCTACTTGCGGCAAAAAAAACCGCGGCAGTCCACAAGCCCAAGCTTATTGCAATCGCGGAAAATAAGCGATTAATTCTACTTTCAATGTTTTTTAATAAAACGAATACTCCTAAGATAAAATTAGTTGGAACAACATATAGGGGGGGGATAAGTTCCATTCTTCCACTTAGGACAAACGAACTAGTAGCCGTGAGGGCGAACAAAACAATAAATATATTCAGAACTTTTGCCCTCATAAGTTTATAACATAATCATAACAATGTTGGACCGCCTAGTACAAAACAATGACATTCATCCTTTGTTAATTCTTACTACCATATCTTGTGTCGCCTCAGCATTTCCGTTAAGAATATTTTTACGGCTTAACATCGCAAATTCCGCAAAAGAATACCCGCCCTTTCTCGCCATTAAGGCTTCTTCGTCCGTTAACATAGGAATCCCTTCCTGTCGTAATCGCTGGAAAAGAGTTTGTGTCTCTGCTATGTAATCTTTAAATCCTCTCCATTGGTTATTATAATACACTTGCCAAGGCAAAGCATCCCAATTCTTAGGTGGGACCAAACGGCGAATTTCATACTTTGCCAAATATTGTATCAAATCTGGATGTTCATAATAGGCGGGCCCGATCAATCCAATTGAGGCAAGAAAGTTCTTAATCCCAGAGGGATATCTCATACGTATTCCATTTTCTTCCGGATTCTCTGCATAATCTGTCCCTCTAAAAACCCCCACGGGGTTACACAGCGCAGATTGCATTCCTGTTTTTCTAATAAAAGCCATATTCATCTCAATTGTTGAAGCTGTTGAAAAAGGGGCGGGATAAATAAAAGAACCAACTGAAAAAATACCTTCCCCTCGACAAGCACTTACTATTTCCTCCGCTTTACCAATTGCAATGTTTTTATTCATAGCATCCAACTCTATTTGATTCGCAGATTCGATCCCAAAGAATAAAGCAATCAACCCGCTTTCTCTTAATGTTGGCAAAATAGTCGGATCAATATCTAGGCGGGCAAAAGAAGACCAGTTAATCTTCATTGTTCTTCGGATAACCTCTTCAGCAAATTCCCTTAAATATTTCCCTGGAGAGGTTGACCCGCCAAATCTTGCCGTATTGATCCCATATTCATTAATATTGTTTTGAAATTCATCGGCCACTCTTGCCGGGCTTTTTTCCCTGCGTTGCCTTCCCGCAGCAAAACCATGGATACAAAATCTACATCCTTGACCACATCCCCTCCCATCTTCAATCACAACAACACGTATTTTCCCATCCCCCTCCATTTCTAAATAAATCCCTGGATCATAAGTTGGGAAAGGAATATCGCTCATTTTCCCGACAAAGGCATCTTGGGTATAATTAAACCCATTTGTTCCACGATCACGAACGAACGCATTGGGAACTTCCAATAAAGATCTTCCAACCGAAGCTTCGGCTAAAGGCACGATAGCGGGCTCGCCATCTTTGATGCACAATACATCAAACACTCCGTCATCTAAACTCAATCCTGGGATATGTTCCCGATAAGTGTTTACTTGCGGCCCCCCCGCCGCAATCAATAAATCAGGAAAACGCCCCCTCAGCTCTTTTGCGATATGAACTGGGCCAGAAAATCCTGGCCCATGGAATGTTTTAAAGCCGACAAGAGTCGCTTCTTCCGCCCTAACTACGCTGGTGATTTTTTCCGCTATATTTTTCTCTTCCTGCCAACGAACAATATTTAAGATTTTCTCTATGCCCCTCAACTTCATCCCCGCCATCATTAATCTTGCCTTTTGTTTAGGCGATGGTTTTTTTTCTTGCATAACTTCTAATATAGTCTTATAAGCATCTTCAATTTTTCCTTGTAATATGGGGGGGACATATTTCCTCATTTGATCGACCGTATTAAAATCCATAATCTTAACCCTTATCCCGGCTCGATTAAGGATTGCCGCCAAAGTTGCCAGGCCATTATCTGGCATAAAATTAGCAATAGAAGTTGGATAACCGGACGAAGTTACCAGCACAACCGAAGGTTTTTTCAGGGGTCTAACATGTGTCGTAATATATGCCATACTATCAATGTTCTCTTTTTTTTAAGCCCGAACCTTATCCTTCTTTAAAAGTTTTACGATCCGTCCCAATAAATTCTGAAAAATAGTCGGGAGTGCAATATTAAAAACGACAACGCCCAAGGTAGAATACCCCACCAAAAACACAGCACCTCTTTTTCCAATTTTATTATCAAATAAATCATCTAATGCCTCATACTTGCGAAACCGACTTGTTTTATAGCCAAATATATTAAAAATTGATTTGTGAAGCCAGCCTAATTTATTAACGAACTTGATTTCTTCTTCTTCTTCTCGAATTCGAACTGCCCCCTTATAAACATCCTTCATGATATACCCGTTTTTTTCTAACTCCTCAATAGAAATCCCCTCATCCTCCGATAGACGTTTAATGAGCCCCTTCATTTTTTCATCTGGGTCGGAAATTGGCGCCCAGAGATTTTTCAGCCTCAACATCCCAATTGCCGGCCGCTTGCTTTGGACTCTTACTGCAATTGGAACGCCTTTTGTCATTAAACGCCAAAGCCCCCTAAAGCCGTCGTCTTTTAATGTCTTATAGATTGATTGTTTAATAAATTCCAGCCCGCAACGGACCTGGAATTTATTTCCTCGCGCTTCTCCTTCTGCCATCATAATAGATATGTAAACAAGCTTACCTGTTACAGTGGTTTCTCGACCGACTGTTTTTAAATAAGCGGCGCCTACCGCATTTACCTCTTCGCCTCCGGTTTTTTGGCCGAACATGACATAACTTGCGCTTAAAACTCTTCTTTCAATGCCATCTAAATCAAGCGCCTCATGAATCTTTTCTGAAGATTGATCTTTATATTCATCCGTCTTACCGTAGATCCTTAACATTAATTGCTGGAGCCAATCTTTCATTTGGGAGCGGCATCTAATAAATTCTTCAATTGGTTGCGTATAAAAAGATATTTTCCTGCCGGCATAGCCTCTTTCACCGCTGCTCAGAAAAGATCTTTTGTCTAAAACTTTAGAGTCAATGACTGTCATTCCTTGTGATTGGCCCTCTTTCCCTTCATCAACTTTCACCAGACTAGTAGTAGTCGGTGTTGGCGTTGGTGTCGCTATTGCGTCTTGCCCGGGGGAAGAGTAGCTTCTTCGTGCCCCGGAGTTCTCTTCTTCCTCGGCAATTTTACGCGCTTCCGCTCGCCACATTTCTTGAAAGTCACGACCGGCGGTCAGCATGCTGATCCTCTCCCCCACTTTACGCAAAACCAGCGCATACAATTTGGAAGCGATATCCGGGTCTGTATTATTTTTAGAAAGCGGCTCCGCGGAATAGAGCCCAGGGTATCTGCCGACCAGGGCGGCGCCCTCTTCATCGTTAGGGACGCGGTTCGAACCGAGCCAAAATCCAAAGATGCTGTTTTCCCGTAGCGCTTCAATATCCTCGGCGTACCGGGCCTTGATCGTTTCTGTCCTAAAAGCAAAAACACCGTAAACCAATTTTCCGGGATTGCCGGGGATTAATTTGAACTTATCATAGTCGTCCTTAATGGAATCATAATCGGTTATCGTTTCTTTTTCTCTTCCGGCCAAATGCAACTGTTCCTGTTCTTTAAGATCGACCACCGAAAGAGTTCTTGGGTCTTTGCTCTTAGCATAGCTTCGCCTGGCCTCCTCAAAAAGACTTCTCAAAGATCTCCAATCCGCATAGTTAGATTCCTTCGCGTCACGCTCGATCCCGGAAGCCAGTATCGCCAGCTTTTTTTGCGGATCATACAGATACAGCCTCGGAGCCACCCAGAGTTCCGACATTATCTGCGTGGCAATGTTAAATACAGCATGAAGGGTCGAGGCTCTTTTCAGTCCCCGATGCAAACCGGCCGCGGCATCCCCGATCAATTGTTCCTGATCAACGGCCTTGAAAGTATCGTTTTCATCGTCTGGTTGAATATTCTGGACCTGAACCATATATTTGCTCAACAAATAATTAAGAAGGGTTTCATAGTCAATGGAAATTCTTTTTCTACCACACCATTCTTTATATTCCTTTTTAGTGAAGATCCCATTATTACTTTCACTCATGTCAGAGATTAAAGGCATTATTTGCGTCGCTTCATCAACAATAGATAAAATTGGCCTGGCTACAGGCGTAGTCCGGCCGGTCATGAAAACGGTTTGCATTTCAAGATCACGCGCGCTTTTAATAGGAGCGGTCGCCAATGCCGGCTGAAGAGCGGCGGAAGGATTAAGGCCTTGAAGTTTTAGTGCTTTGACCCCTTGGCCCCTTGTCTGATTATATATATGGCTGTATGCCTTGGGATTGAGCGTCCACAGATAATTTCTAATCGTTTTTGGCATGATTTAAACGTTTTTCCCCTCATAATGTTGTCGGCCGCAATTTCAGGAAATTTCACTCAAAATTGAAGAAAAACAGAGTTCTATGGGCCGGCCAGGGATAGGCGGGTTCAGGCCTTAGCGTGATTTTGCTATTCTTAACTTGCCTGCCGGGCGCTTTTATGTGAGAATTAGGGCCATGAACCTATATGCCTTGCCCCCACTAATAGCGGGAGTCATTATTTCCCTGATCGGGTCATTCGGTTTGGCTGATGAGAAAAAAAACACGGCCAATGCCCTCTTCAGCCTTTGTTGTCTAAGCTTGGCGGCCTGGTTTCTAAGCTATTCCCTGATGTACCTGAACGACTCTAGCCCCTTAATGGCTTTGCGTTGGGCCAGGATCGGATTTTTCGGAATAAGTTTCCTCCCGGCCCTAGCCTATCATTTCGCTAATGCCTTCCTTGGCCGCGCCCCGGCCAAGTGGACTTTGCCGTCCCTCTATTCCCTGGCTTTCTTATTCACTTTTTTTAGCCAAACGGACCTGATCTACCGCGGCGTGGACCATTACTTCTGGGGCTATTACCCGGCGGCCGGGGAACTTTATTCTTTTTTCCTGATCATGTTCGCCGCCCTCTGGAGTTACGGCGTTATTCTGCTGCTGTTCGCCTGGAAAGAGGCCAGTCGGCTGGGGGAAGGGACAAGGTCCCGGCAAATTCTCTATGTTCTGATCGCTTTTGCCGGAGGAACAACCGGCCTGGTCGACTTCACTACCTTCGGCCGCCCCGGCAGTTACCCTTTCGGTTATCTTTCGGCCCTGTTCTTTGCCGCGGTGATCGCTTACGCCATATTGCATCGCCAATTGGCCGCGATCGAGTCGGTCATCAAAAGGACCGCTGTCTATTCGTTACTGACCGCCGTCATCACCGCCCTACTGGTCCTCTTGATCTTGATCAGCCAGCAGTCGTTCAACAGCCTTTTCGATTTTAGCCCGCTCTGGGCGAGTTTGACCGGCGCCTTTATTATCGCCCTGCTTTTCAAACCCTTACACGAAGGGGTCCAGGATTTTGTTGACCATCTTTTCTTCCGCGCGCGCTATAATTATCAGCTGGTCCTGAAAAAATACAGCCACGCCCTGGCCCAGCCGTCAAAAGATCTCGACCGCTTCGTTAAGCTGGCCCCCTACCTCCTTTTGAAGACCTTAAGGCTGGACAGTGCCGCCTGCCTGGTGTTTGACCGGCCAAACAACCGCTACGTTGTCATGGGAGCGATCGGCGATCGGGCCCAGACCAACGGCCAAGCGGTCCCAGGCACCTCCCCGCTGGTCCGGGAATTGACCGTCACTAAGCTGGAGTTGAGCCGGGATAATATAGCTGACCGCGCCATCCACCAGGCGATGATCGAACTGAAGGCCGAGGTCATTATCCCTTGCGTTTCGGGAAGTGAATATTTTAAGGAGCCGACCTTACTAGCCGGGCTGGTCCTTGGCCACAAACTCTCCGGCGAATCCTTCTCGAGAGACGACCTCGATTTCCTAAAAGCCTTAGTCGATCAGGCCGCCGTGAGCATTGAGTACGCTTTTATGTTTCAGGAGTTAAAACAACGCTAGGCGTTTCAAAAGATTGGCGGGAGGACGGAACATCAACAATAATATTTTAAAACCCATTCGGTCATTTATCGATTGGCTCTTCGCTTTATTATATAAACGGACCGCCGCCTACTCGCTCCAGACCATTCTGAACAAATACAGCCACTCTCTCGCCCGCCCGATGCAAGACCTTGACCGCTTCGCCAGGTTGGCCCCCTACCTCCTCTGGAAATCGATGCGGCTCAAGAGCGCCTCTTTCCTCGTGCTCGACCGGGAGAGCAAGCAGTATATCGTCCGCGCCGGGAACGGTGCGGCGGGTGCCCTGGTGGGGAAAACGATCGCGGCCGACTCGGCTATCATCCGGGAACTACTCTCTAATTTCAAGGAGATCAACCGCGAAGAGCTCGACATCCGGAGCGAAGCGCTCGCGGAGCTGAATGAGCTGGAGGCCGACCTGGTCATCCCGAGCATTTCGGAGAGCGAATATTTCAACCAGCCGACCCTCCTGGCGGCCCTCGTCCTCGGCCGCAAGATGTCTGATGAATCGTTCTCCAAACAGGATATTGACTTTCTGGAAACCCTGGCCAACCAGTCGGCGATCAGCATTGAATACGCCTTTATCCTGGAAGAGCTGAAGCGGAACCAGGCGCAGATCGTCAGATCGGAGAAACTGGCGGCGCTCGGCACCACCACCGCCGGCATCGCCCATGAACTGAAGAACCCGCTGACCTACCTCTGGACCGTCAGCCAAGCGCTGGCCGACAGCTGGGACAACCCCAGCTTTAAAGAGAGCGTCGTCAGGCTGCTCCCGTCCGAGGTCGAGCGGATGAAGCTGATCATCGAAGGGCTCTCCGATTACTCCAAACAACATGAGCTCCGCCTCGAGCCGACCGACCTCATCCCGGTGCTGGATAAGACCCTGGCGCTCCTCGCTTACGAGATCAAACGGAATAACATCGTCATTATCAAGCATTATCCCGCTGACAATCGGGCGGTCGCCCTGGCCGACAAGGACCGGCTGGTCCAGGTCTTCATGAATATCATCGGCAACGCCATCCAGGCGATCGGTGCCAAGGGGGGCGACGTCTCTCTCACCGTCCGGGTCGAAAATAACGAGGTTCGCGTCTCGATCACTGACAGCGGCCCCGGCATACCCCCGGAAGTGCTGGCCAAGATCTTCGAACCGTTCTTTACCACCAAAGAATCAGGGACCGGCCTCGGCCTCCCGATCACCAAGCGGCTGATCGACGAACACCACGGCTCGCTCTATATCGACAGCCACCTCGGCAAGGGGTCCACCTTCACGATTTGTTTGCCCACGGCATAAATGCTAAAATAGGTACTTCTTATGGAGTACAAATCGACCCTTAACCTGCCGCAAACCGACTTCCCGATCAGGGCCAACCTGGCCAAGGTAGAAGAGGAAATGCTCGGCAAGTGGGAAAAAGAAGATATATACCACAAAATTCTAGCAAAGAATAAGGTGCCAGGGACCAGGGGCCAGGTACCAGGGACCTATATTCTGCATGACGGGCCGCCCTACCCGAATGGAGACATTCACCTTGGCCACGCGCTGAACAAGACCCTCAAGGATATCATCGTCAAATACAAAGCGATGCAGGGCTTTTATGCGCCATATATCCCCGGCTGGGACTGCCACGGTTTGCCGATTGAAACCCAGCTCTTGAAAGAACTTCAAACTTCAAACTTCAAACTTCAAAATATTCTAGAATTCAGAAATAAATGCAAAGAGTACGCCTTGAAATACGTCGACCTGCAACGGAATGAATTTAAAAAACTCGGTATCTTCGCCGATTGGGCCAAGCCGTACCTGACGATCGACCACACCTACGAGGCCAAGATCATCGAGCTCTTCGGCGTTCTGGCGGCCAAAGGGTACGTCTACCGCGGCCTCAAACCGATCCACTGGTGCCCGACCGACATGACGGCCCTGGCGGAAGCGGAAATTGAATACGAGGACGACCGGTCACCCTCAATATACATAAAATTCGAAATACTAAACCCGAAATCCGAAATAAATTCGAAACTTAAAAACCCCAAACTCCCCTTGGACAAGCCGTGGTCATTGATCGTCTGGACAACGACCCCCTGGACCTTGCCGGCCAACGTCGCCGTGGCTGCCCATCCGGAGTACGAATACGTCTTCCTAGATGTCGGCCCGGAGGTTTATGTTGTCGCTGAAGGGCTACTCGACAACTTTGTCAGCAAGCTGGAGCTGAAGGAACACCAAATCATCGATAAGACCAAAGGGAAGTTCCTCGAAGGGATGCTCTGCAAACATCCGTTCATCGCCCGCGAAGTGCCGGTCGTTAACGACGAATACGTCACCCTGGAACAAGGGACCGGCTTTGTTCATATCGCCCCCGGCCACGGCGCGGAGGACTATCAGGTTGGCTTGAAATACAAACTGCCGATCCTGATGCCGGTCGACGAAAAGGGTTATTTTGACGATACCGTCCCCGACTTCATCCAAGGGAAGCATTACGACGAAGCGAACAAGCTGATCACGGAAAAGATGAAGGAGAACGGCTCCCTGCTCAAGCTCGAGTTCTTCAAGCACCCCTACCCGCATTGCTGGCGCTGTAAGAAGCCGGTCATCTTCCGGGCGACGGAACAGTGGTTCATCGCGGTCGACCATAAAGAGCTGCGGCAAGAGGCGCTTAAGGCGATCACTAAAACCAAGTGGTTCCCCGGCTGGGGAGAGAACCGGATCCGCGGGATGATCGAGACCCGCCCCGACTGGTGCGTCTCGCGCCAGCGCTCCTGGGGGGTGCCGATCCCGGCCTTCTATTGCGTTAAATGTAAAAAGCCGCAAATGACCGGGCTGTTCAATCAAGCGATCGTCGAGCTGGTCAAAAAAGACGGGACCAACGGCTGGTTTGCTAAAGAGGCTAAGGATATCCTGCCGGCCGGGACAAAATGCCCTGATTGCGGCGGGACCGAATTCACCAAGGAGACCGATATTCTCGACGTCTGGTTCGAGTCCGGATCCTCTCATGCGGCGGTGCTGGAAACGCGCGAGGAGCTCTCCTGGCCGGCCGACCTTTATCTGGAAGGGTCCGACCAGCATCGCGGCTGGTTCCAGTCGTCCCTCCTCCTCGCCATCGGCTATAAGGGTCGCGCCCCTTTCAACGCCGTCCTGACCCACGGCTTTACGATCGATGACAAAGGAAAGAAAATGAGCAAGTCGCTGGGGAACGTCGTCGATCCACAGGATGTTGTGAAACGCTACGGAGCCGATGTCCTGCGCCTCTGGGTCGCTTCGACCGACTTCCGCAACGACATGGCGGCGTCGGAGAAGATACTGAAGCAAGTCCAGGAAGCCTATTCCAAGATCCGCAATACTTGCCGGTTCTTGTTAAGTAATCTTGGGGATTATCAGGTACCAGGGACCAGGTACCAGGTACCAGGGGAATTACTTGAAATTGATAAATGGATCCTATTGAAGTTAAACCGCCTGATCGAACGGACCACCAAAGCTTATAACGAGTTCGAGTTCCACCTGGTCTATCACGCCCTCTACGACTTCTGCGTCAACGATCTCTCGGCCTTCTACCTCGATATGTCAAAAGACCGGCTCTACTGCGGCGGGAAGAATTCCGTGGAGCGCCGCTCGGCCCAGTTCGCTATGAACGAGATACTTAACGCGATGATAAAACTAATGGCTCCGATACTTTCTTTTACTGCTGAAGATCTGCTTAAATACAGAACACTGAACTCGGAACTCGGAACACAGAACTCGGTTTTCTTGCTCGAGATGCCCAAAGCTGACCCGAAGTATCTCGATACGAAGCTCGAGGAACGCTGGGAGAAGATATTGAAGCTGAAAGAAGAGGTCTATCGCGAGCTGGAAGCGGTGCGCGGGAGAAAAGAGATCGCCGCGTCAACCGAAGCGCTGGTCGAGATAGGCACCAAAGGCCGCGAGTGGGCCAAAGAAATTGAAGCCTTACTGCCGCTGGTTCTGATCGTGCCCCAGGTTAAATTAGTGGCCGGCGAAGCGATCACCGTCAAGCACGCCGCCGGCGAGAAGTGCGTTCGCTGCTGGCTGTGGAAAGAAGACGTGGGGAAAGAACCTGAACATAAAACTTTGTGCGGGCGCTGCGCGAACGTAGTAGCAAAAATTACCCCCTAAGCGCTTAACCCTGATAGTATCATATGATACTATCACGCCATGTATTCACCTTTTCAAAACCATTTCGACCGCAACCGCCAGCCGCAACCTGCTCTTTGGGGTCAAGCAAAAAATTCTTAAAAAAAGCGGGGCTAGGGCCTTAACCCAGTATCGGTTTACCACCACGCCTTGAAAACGCCCTGCGGGCGCTGCGCTTCGGTGGTAAAGGCGCAGCGATAGCCTTCATTGAGCTCGGCTAATTTTTCATGGTATAATTGAACTCAAATTCAAAACTAAGGAGATAACAATGATCAAATACGATATTAAAGATAAAAAATTGGCGGCCAAAGGTAAATTACGGATCGAGTGGGCCGAGCGCGATATGCCGGTCCTCTCCCAGGTCAAAGAAAAGTTCAGTAAAAACCGGGTGCTCAAGGGATTAAAAATGAGCGCCTGCCTCCACGTCACCGCCGAGACCGCGAACCTTGTCCGGGCCCTAAAAGCGGGCGGGGCCGATGTCGTCCTTTGCGCTTCCAACCCGCTCTCCACCCAAGATGACGTCGCCGCTTCACTCGTCTTCGACTACGGGATCCCGGTCTACGCCATCAAGGGCGAAGACAACAAAACATATTTTAAACACCTGACCGCCGCGATCGAGCACTCGCCCGTCGTCACCATGGACGACGGCTGCGACCTCGTCTCCGCCATTTCGACCAAATACCCGGCGATCGCCCGGCAGATCATCGGCAGTATGGAAGAGACGACGACCGGCGTCATTCGCCTGAAAGCGATGGAGCGCGACGGCGCCCTCAAATTCCCGGTCATCGCGGTCAACGACGCCCAGACCAAAAATCTTTTTGATAACCGCTACGGGACCGGGCAATCAACGGTCGACGGGATCATCCGGGCGACCGACATCCTGCTGGCCGGTAAAAATGTCGTTGTCGCCGGCTACGGCTGGTGCGGCAAAGGGTTTGCCCTCCGCTGTAAGGGGATGGGCGCCAACGTCATCGTCACCGAGATCAACCCGATCAAAGCGATCGAAGCGGCCATGGACGGCCACCGGGTCATGTCGATGGCTGAAGCCGCCTCAATTGGTGACCTCTTCTGCACCTTGACCGGCGACATGCACGTTATCCGGCCGGAACATTTCAGGAAGATGAAAGATGGGGCGGTCGTCTGCAACTCCGGTCATTTTGACATCGAGATCGACCTCATCGGGCTGGCCAAAATGGCCAAGAAGGTCCGCAAGAACGTCCGTAACTTTGTCGATGAGTACCACCTGGCCAACGGCCATCGGGTCCATATCCTGGCCGAAGGGCGGCTGGTCAACCTGGGTGCGGCCGAGGGGCACCCCGCCTCCGTCATGGACATGAGTTTCTCCACCCAGGCGCTGGCCACGGAGTATGTGGTCAATAACCTTGGTAAATTGCGCGCCAGGGTCTACAATGTCCCCGAGGAGATCGAGAACTGGGTCGCCACGGCCAAACTGAAGTCGATGGGGATCACGATCGACAAGCTGACACCCGAACAAGCCAAATACCTCGCTTCCTGGCAAGAAGGGACCTAATGGAAGACGAAAAATTACTCGAAGCCCTCGAACAGGTCCGCCGGGACAAGCATGAGCCGTGGCGTTATATTCTCTTCACTTTTTTAAACGGCATCGCCCAGGGGCTCGGTATGGCGCTCGGTATGACCCTGATCCTCGGTATTTTGATCTACTTACTGACCATTATTCTATCGCACATGATCAACTTCCCGGTCGTCGGGTACTATGTCGGCGAACTGATCAAGATCATGGACACAACCATCAGGCAGGGCGGCAGGGCCCACTAAGTCAATGTTTTTCTATCTTAACGCCCTGGTCGTCTTTGCCATCGACCAATTCCTGAAACACCTGGTCCATAAGTTCATGCATTTTGGCCAGTCGATCCCGCTGTTTACCGACATCGTCCGGCTGACCTACGTCCGCAACACCGGAGCGGCCTTTTCGCTCTTCGTCGGCTTCTCCCCCTATCTGGCGGTCGTCGGGGTAGTCGTCGCCATCGGGGTGATCTATTTTCACTACAGGATCCCGGCCAACAATTATCTCCTGCAGACCGGCCTCTCCTGCCTCCTCGGCGGGAGTATCGGCAACCTGGCCGACCGCCTGGTCCGCTCCTACGTCATCGATTATATCGACATTACCATCTGGCCGGTTTTTAACTTTGCCGATATAATGATCAATGTCGGCGTTTTACTTATCGCGCTCAATTACCTCCGTTCACCCGACGAAGGGAAAACTTAAGATGCATCCAATCTTGCTCCAGCTGGGGCCGCTCACCCTCCATTCTTACGGCCTGATGGTCGCGCTCGGTTTCCTCTCCGGCATCGCGCTCAGCATCTACCTCCTGACCAAGTCGGGGCTGGACGGGCCGAGCTACCTCGACCTGGCGATTTACATCATGCTGGCCGCGATCGTCGGCGGACGCGCTTTTTACGTCATCGGCATGTGGAATTATTTCGCCGTCAACCCGCTGGAGATCATCATGGTCCAGACCGGCGGGCTCGTTTATCTCGGCGGTCTTATCTTCGCTGTCCTGACCGCGGTCGTCTACCTTTTGGTCCGCCGCCAACCGGTCCTCCAAGCGCTCGACGCCATTACGCCAGGGACAGCGCTCGGTTATGCCATCGGCCGGATCGGTTGTTTCTTGACCGGCTGCTGCTTCGGCCTGCCGACCACCCTCCCCTGGGGGATAGTTTTTCCGCCCGCCTCGCTGGCCGGCGAGTACTGCCCGGGCCAAGCGGTCCATCCGACCCAGCTCTATTCATCAATAACCATGTTCATCGTCGCCTATGTATTGTACCGGCTCTGGCACCGCCGCCATAACCCTGGCGAGGTCCTCTGTTGGGGCTTGTTCCTTTATTCACTCTACCGTTTTCTGGTCGAGTTTTTGCGCTACAGCCCGATCCACTGGGCCGGGCTGACCCCTTCGCAATGGCTCGGGCTGGTGATCGGCTCGGGAGCCGCGGCCGGACTCTTCTACCTGCGCCGCCAACATGGAAAAGTTTGAACTGACCGTCGCGGCCGAACAGGTTGGCCGGCGTCTCGACCAAGCCTTGGCTGACAACCCCGCACCACCCCTCTCCCGCTCCCGGGCCAAAGGGTTGATCGACTCGGGAAATATCACGGTCAATGAAGAGGCAGTCGCGCCAAGTTATAAGCTAAAAGCTAACGACCGGATCAAGATCACTCTCCCCCCGCCGGTCGGTTCGACAGTCAACGCGGAAAAGATCCCCCTGGAGATCGTTTATGAGGATGACCAGATCATCGTGGTCAACAAGCCAAAAGGGATGGTCACCCACCCGGCCCCCGGGCATTACTCCGGCACCCTGGTCAACGCCCTCCTCGCCCATTGCGACCACCTGGCCGCGACCGGCGCGCCGCTCCGCCCCGGCATCGTCCACCGTCTGGACAAAGATACTTCCGGCCTAATCGTTGTGGCTAAAACCGACCCAGCCTATTATTCCCTGATCAAGCAGTTCAAGGACCGGACAGTGGAAAAGACTTACTTCGCGCTGGCGCAGGGGATCATCAAGAATGACCAGGGAGTGATCGAAGCAAGCATTGGCCGTCATCCTGTTAACCGAAAAAAAATGACCGTCGTTCGAACCACGAATCATCCCTCGCCTTCGCTCGGGACAAGCGAATCACGATCCACTAAAGGCCGCGCAGCCTTGACGGAATACCGGGTACTGAAACGGTTCAAAAAACACACGCTGGTCGAAGTTAAAATAAAAACGGGGCGGACGCACCAGATCCGTGTTCATCTCAGCCATCTCGGTTATCCGCTCGTCGGCGACCCGACCTACGGGGGGCAGAAGAACACGCTCGGGGTCACCGGACAAATGCTCCACGCGGGCCAATTAAAGTTCGTTCATCCGCTGACCGGGGAAAAGTTAGAGTTTACGGCCGCGTTGCCGGTCGAGTTTAGAGCAGAGCGTAACTGGTAAAAACGGCGAGAGAGAGCGGCAGACCGACCATCACCACAATATCTTTCAGGCCGATCCCCAGATGGAAAAAGCTAATAATAAAGTAGAGCCCGAGCGCGGCGATCGCGGCTAGGGCGACCGCGTTAAGAACCAGCTGGAAGTGGTTCTTCGCCGGCGGGAGCTCAACCGGGGCCTGACGCTTCGGCGGCTGCGCCTTGTCCGCCGGCTGGATTATCCTGACCACAACATCCTTGCTGTTCATATGATTGGTACCAGAATATTGTCGGCCGATCCAGGAAAAAATTTCAGGTAAACCTCTAAATCAGAGTTTTTTGATGTGGGGGGTCAGCGGGTAAGATAACCGATCAACTTATAGGCCAGTTTGGCGATGGTAAAATCAGCGGCAGGATCGCCCGGCCGGGGAGCCAGCTCGACGAGGTCAAAACCGACCACCTCCCTTTGGGTACAAGCCGCCTGGAGAATATTGAGGAGATCGGGCCAGAACAAACCGCCCGGCTCCGGCGTACCGGTCGCCGGGATGACCGACGGGTCGAACACATCAACATCAATGGTAATGTAGACTTGTTTCTTCAGCTGGCGAACGATCCGGCCGGTGTCCATTTTGCCGGCAAAATGGACCTTCGCTAGTTGGCCGCTCCCCTTCGCCCAAGCGTACTCCTCGCTGGAGATGCTCCGGATGCCGGCCTGCACGACAGGACAGATCTCCAAGACCCGGCGCATGGCGCAAGCATGGCTATGCTTCGTCCCCCGGTAAGAATCACGCAGGTCGGCGTGGGCGTCGAGTTGCAGGACGGAAAGATCTTTATACTTGCCCGCGACCGCTTTGACCGCGCAAGGGGTGATCGAGTGCTCCCCGCCAAGAATGACCGGGAGCTTATTATCCTTGATAACTTTGGCAACTGTCGACTGAAGAGTGCCGATTGACAACTGTTTTAAAGTATAGATCCAGCCGCGGCGATAAGGCTCGTACCCCAATTCGTGGTCAAAAGTCTCCACCTGTTGCGATGCCCGCAGGATCGCCGCCGGACCCCGCCTCGTCCCCCGGCCATAGCTGACGGTCGCTTCATGCGGACAGGGGATGACCACAAACCTCGCTTTGTTAGCGTTGTAGTATTCGGGCTCGATCTCCAGGAAACGAGCTGGGCGTTTCATCGCTCGTATTTAATTCCCAAATTATCGTCTCCCCAGGTGAAGCGCGGTTTCGGCCGCCGAGTAGCCAGCTTTTCTTTTTCCGCCAGCCCCTGGGCCAGGAGCGGCAAGCCGATCGTGACGTCGCAGGAACACTGCACCGTCTTGGCGTGGCGGGCGATCTTCCCCCAGCTCTGCGCTTCGGCAAAAGTGCAGCCGGAGAGGCCGCCGAATTGCGGGCTGTCGGTGGTCAGCTGGATGGCGTATTCATGTCCCGGCAGGCTATGGCCAAGGATCAAACTCAACAGCTCCGTCTGCTGGATAAAGTTCTTCGGCACGCCGCCGCCGAGGTAGATGACCGCTGAATGCGGCGTCTTCTCGGCGATCCGGACCGTCTCATCGGTATCTTTCATCTGGTCGATATAACGGAAAACTTTCTTCCCCGTCTGTTTAAAGGTCCGGCCGTCGGCCGCGTCGCTGATGCCGCGCCGGGCCATGACGAAAGAATAGCCGATCGAACTGTCGCAGAGGGCCGGGGCAAAGACCGGCACCCCGGAGCGGGCCGCCTGGACGAGGAAAGAATCGCGCGCCTGGCCGTGCTTCCCCAAATACTGTCCGAGGAGGAAGAGGAATTCGCGCGAGGAATACTGGTAACCCTCGTCCAGCGTCTCGATAAAATGCTGGATCTGCCGGTCAACCCGGCGCTGTTGATGTTCCTGGACCAGAACGTCGTAGAAGCGATCGATCCCTTCGGCCAATAAAGCCTGATCGTCGGCCAGGGCGGAACCGCGATAATGGACCACGCCGAGCGCTTCGGCCGCGTCGTGGAAAACCTGGGCGCCGGTCGAGACGATCACGTCGACGAACCTTTTTTCGATCAGGTAAGCAATGATCCGGCGCATCCCGGCGGGGATGATCGCCCCGGAGATCCCCAGCCAGATGGTGATCTTTTTCTGGCGGAGGATCTCCTGCCAGATGGCAAAGGCCTCGCCGAGCGCCTTACCCTGGAAACCGGTCAGGAGCATCTCATCGAGGATAGTCGCCGCGGTCTTGCCCGGTTTAACCCGGAAGGGGACGGTCGGATGCTTAAGGAAGGAGGAAGCCATCAACTAATGGTAGACCCTGGGCCGTTCGCCCAGGCCGACCCGCTCGCGGTTAACGAGATCGGCCGCCCGGCGGATATTTTTCGGGAACTCGACGCCGCGGTTGAGGAGGATCACTTCGTGGTGGGTCGCTTCAAAGATATTGAGCAATTCACGGCGGGCGTAATCGGTGTCAAAATCCTTGCAGGAAAAGATGTCGATGAAGGCGTGCTCCTTGTCGGGAAAAGTATGGATCGAGATGTGGGACTCGGCGATCAGGACGACGCCGGAGACCCCCCAATCTTCGGGCACTTTGCCGACGTATTTAAAAACGTACGGCGGCATGATCTTGGTCATCTTGATCTTAGCGGGAAAGTCGTCGAGGGTGCGGCAGATCAGGTCCATGTCGGCCAGTTTCTCTTTGGGACAACCGTAACAATCGAGCATCAAATGCGGGCCAAAACCGTATTCAATTTGATTCGCCGTTTTCACTCAATTAATTGTATGACTTACAGAATATTTGTCAAGCGGAACTTTGGCCCCCCTTATCGAACAAACGAACATTGTCACGGCTCCGTCAGACGAAGTGCGTTGCGCGTTCCGCCCGACGCGCTTCGCCCCCGTTAACCGCCTTTCGCTCCTCCATGCTGGGGAACCACCGTTTCCCTTTTCCCCACCTCAAACCCGATCGCCTCAACTATTGGCGGATCCAAGATCTTGTTGATCTCGTCAATGATCTGGCTGATCGTTTCGTCATGGTCGCCGACCCTGGCCTCCAGAACCCCAACCTTCTCCGCCAGCTCATTATTGAGAGCCAGGGTTTGCCGCAGACGGACAAAGGCTCGCATAATCATGATGTTGACCTGGATGGCTCGGTCGCTGTTTAGTATGCCCGAAAGCATCGCTATTCCCTGTTCTGTAAAAGCGAACGGCTTTGCGCCACCTAAGCTTGACCTGTAGGGTGTGCCAAATTGGCACACCAGTTCAGCAATCTCTTTTTCGCTTAAAATAAACATAAAATCATCAGGAAATCGCTTGATGTTTCTTCTAACTTGCCTTTTTAAATGCCTTGTTTCAACCATGTATAGGGTAGCCAGGTCATGATCCAGCATCACCTTTAGCCCCCTAAGTAAATAAATCTTGCTCTCGACCCTCTCGATCGGCATCATTTCGTTCATTTTTGCCTCCTTAGCTCCCTAGCACATAAGCAATAGCAAAGTTATTGCCAGCTCCGGCACGAGGAAAAGAGGGCTAAAAACGACGAAATCTCGTCACTTGTGGCGGAGGGGGCCCGCTTCGACGAGCGAAGCGAGGCGAGCAGGTAGTCAAATAATGTTACAATTGGCAAGCTGGTATTAATTACCAATAACCAAGATACAATTACCAAACAATGAAACGATTAGCTAAACTTTTACTGTTTCTGTCGGTCATTCCGCTCTTGTCAGCCTACCCCACCCTAGCCGCCCCTGTAAAGTCAGAGCATATTCTTTATGGACTTCCTGGGACAAATGGAACAATCCTCTACCGTAAAGGGTACGCGCTGGCCCACAATAATGGGAAAAAGGTTGCCTCTTGGGTAAGCTATCACTTAACCGATGCCTATCTGGTCCATAATGTCCCTAGATCGAACGATTTCCGGCCCGATCCCGATCTCCCCAAAGGCCAGCGGTCGGAGCTTAAGGACTATAGAAAGAGCGGCTACGACCTGGGCCACTTGGCACCGGCGGAGGATATGAGGAGGGATGAACAAACAGAATCCGAGACCTTCCTCCTTTCAAACATGGCGCCGCAGGTCGGGCTGGGCTTCAATCGACGGATCTGGAAGAATCTGGAAGCCAAGGTCCGAACCTGGGCCAAAAAGCGCCATAATATCTATATCATGACCGGTCCAATCTACTCTGATAAGAATTATCCGACCATCGGGCCGGATAAGGTCGCTGTCCCCTCCCACTTTTATAAGATCATCGTTTCCTGCACACACAAAGGAGACAATCTCGATGTAATCGCCTTTATCATGCCCAATAAAGACCTGGGCGCAACGCCGATTAAGAGCTACATAACCACGATTGATGAGGTGGAAAAAGAAACGGGGTTAAACTTCCTGCGAGGGCTTCCCGACCCTATCGAAAAGAAGCTAGAAGCAAAGAAGGCGGGGATGTGGGAGTAAAGGGGATCATTGATTCCGATATTAGGGAGATACCCAGAAAAACAAAAAGAAACAAGTAGGACTATGTAGCATGACGTTACTCGCTCGAAAAATCCGCCAGATAATATTTTTACTCGTTCACTATCACATTCGCAATTATTCTTGATAGCATTGGAGGGACCGCGTTGCCAATTTGTCGAGCTATAGTTACGACACTACTCCCAATAAATTTGTATCCTCGGGGAAATGTCTGAAGCGTCGCCCCCTCTCTCAAAGATAAACCCCTGTTTTCTTCTGGATGAGCAAATCGTCCATTAGAAATACTGATAAATTTAGTCGTTATTGTTGAAGACGGCTTATCCCAGCTTAATCTGCCATATGTATCTCTGAAAGTATTGTCCTTGCCGCAATATGCGGGGATTTGCAATTCGGGATCATCTTTCCAAGAAAGTCTGTTCCCGCCATTTTTAGGGGTACATTTTAATCTTCTTATATTTGTCTCAGACAACCTGGTTGTCGTATGCATAAAATCAGTTAAATCCTTAGTGCCCGCTTTTATTTTCGGGAAATTATTATGCACGCCTATAAAATATTTCACCTTTGCGTACTCCGAGTTATTAAACTCCGGGATAGTTATTTTTGCCCTAACACGAGATGCTACGAGCAAAAATCTGACTCTATTCTGAGGGACCCCGCAATTTCTCGAATTAATAATTTTATAATCCACCGAGTAACCCATTCTATTAATCGCTTCCAGAAAAAAAGGCAAATTACTTGTAGCGGATTTCTTAAATATACCGGGGACGTTTTCCACGACAATATAACCAGGCATGTAATATTCTACAAATCTCAGGAAATCCATAAGGAGATTTTTAGATTTTTCAGATTTTTTTTTGCTTGTAACAAGACGCGTCCAATATTGACAGGGGCTACATCCAATAAAGACCATATTCTTGTCATTTTTCTTTATTCTTATGCTTTCAGCAAGCTCTTCAACTTTCATTTGCGTTATATCTCTCAAGATATATTTCGAGGATGGATTATTTGCTTCGTACGTTCCCTTGCATTCGGGATCAATATCTATTCCGGCGATCACATCAATTCCGGCGGAAGACATCCCAAAGGTCATGCCACCCGCACCGCAGAAAAAATCAATCGCCCGCAACTTACTGCGCGCCATTCTTCCCTCTCACTATATAAATAGAATAAAGATAAATCATCGGGCGTCCTCACTCTTTATTTCATCTCTCCACGAAATAAAATCCCTATCCGGCAACCCAGGGCGACAAGCAGACTGCAAATAGGCCCATGAAATAAAATTTCGAAACGGGTTGTCCAATGATGCTATTCTAATGTAATCTTTTTCTGGGCCGATATTCTCTATGGGGATCAGATTAAGCTTCTTTAAGTCAACCCACATTAATGGGATCTTGTTAGTTAATTTTGGCATGGGAACATATTCCATATAATATCCTTGGCTAAGAACCAGTTTGTTAAGCTTTTCGAGTAACCAACCACGATCTGTTCCACATAACTGTAATTTAGCTAATATTTTATCAACCCCAACCTTGACGGTTACGCATTCTGCCACTAAAACCTTTTTCACCTTAGAATGTCCAGTTACAAGATCACACGAAGCAGTTAATACGAGCCTAAAATTACTTGGATTGTCATTTGGCGTACCTTTAAGTTGAAGCAAATCGCCAAGATAAATTTGTTCTGGAAAAGGAGGATATATATAACCTTCCCAACTCGCCAGATTACCCTCCGGGGTATCCATCGATGCGGCCAAACGCCTTCTGGCACTACGCAATACTCCATCTTTTTGTTTCTCTGGATCGGTCTCCTGCGCAAAGACTTGGGGGGCGACTTCTTTAACTTGCATGTTTAATGAATTCTGAATATGTTTCTGTGTAACATTAAGCGCCTCAATATGATTGTTAAGGTTTTTAAGCTCTGTCTCAACCGCTTTCTCGCTATCTTTTCCTTTCTTGACTATTTTAACAAACGGATGGTTGCCCCAATCACCGGAAGCCAAAGCCTCCGGGAAAGCAGAATAAATAATTACCGGGCAAAATCTACTGTTCCAAATAAATCCCATTGTTTCATTGCCCGTATATTCCGGCCGAAAGCCGCCATCCTGCTTAAGATCAAGGATTACCACGTCTGGAACAAAAGCATTTATTTGTTTTTCAGCTTCGGCAAATATTTCACAGAATTCAACAACATACAAATCTTTTCGGCTACCCAATAAAGCCATAACAGGTTTAACGCTATTCTCATCATCGTCAATGAATAATACTTTAACCATTATCTCCCCTATCTCTCGCCATTAAGTAGTTAATGGGACATCAAAACTAAAAGCGATGCCCATCTTTGAAGAATTGGACTCGTTATACATTTTCCCGCCGTATTCCGCAACAATTTCCGAAGCTACGGTCAATCCCATTCCAATCCCCCCCGGCTTCTTTGTGTGACCAGGCAAGAAAACAAATTCTCGATCTTCTTCTGGAATCCCGGGTCCGTTATCTTCTACGGAGATTAACATTCTTTGATTACTGCTTGAAAGATGTTTCCAAACAACTCTTATCCGTCTTTTGCGATCTTTTATTTGTCCCAACCAATAAATGGAATTAGCGATAAGGTTTAATAGTATCGCATCTAATTCGCCCGGATCAACCGCAACTTTTGTTTGCCCGGTTTTTGGCAATTCAAAATCAATCTCTTTAGATTCAAGCTCGCCCTTCTGCAAATCTATGCAGGCAAGTATTCTCTCTTCAAGTATAGAATGACGCATGCGCCGCCTGAAGCCCCTACTGGCCAAAGGAGCAAAAGTATCCGCCAATCTCTCAAGAGAGTTTACGCTGTCATCGGCCAGAGTATATTTTTGCATAAATAAAGCGTCTTTTGCTAAAGACGCTATTTCTTTTACATGTGCTAAAAGGGCCCCCAATGCGGTCGTTCTGTTTCTAATCTCGTGGACCAACATTTGCGCAATCGTGCCAACCGTGGCCAAGCGGCTATAGTAAACAAATCTTTCTTGGATTGCGATTTTTGTCTTTTCTAATTGCGCATTATGACTTTCTACGGCCGGCAATACCTCCGAGATATTGGCCCCCTCTTTTTCTAATGCGGAAACTTCCGCAACAAGTTTATCGGCGGAGATTTCGTCAAACAGATTTTTAAAAGGCTCAATTTTTTCTCGTTTATCTTTGTCAATTTCTCTTTCTGTTTCTAACAATCTTACAATTTCCATGAGAGTTTCTTCAAATTCCCCAACAGCAAGATTAGACACTAACCGTTCACGATCACTAGTATCCTTGATATCAGGATTGTTATCTGCAGACAAATCAACATATCCAACTATCTGACTGGTGCTTAAACGCCGTCCAAGTAGACTTATTCTTCGCAAATCTAATCCGAGCCAATCACGAGCCGTCTCCGATTTTGGTAGAACTAAAATTTCATCACGATAAACGGAAATCCCCTTATGAACGCGAATCGCTTGTCTAATCTTCGCTTTTTTTATCCCATATTTATCGGTAATTTCCTGAGTATCATCAGAGCCAATATCCCAAGCACGTATTTCAAATTGAAACTCACCGCAATGAAATTCTTTCGGAGAAAAAGGATATCTGGTTTTGTCGTTGATGGCACCAAATGTCTGCTCCCAAGAATGCTCAAGCGTTGTTGAACGGGGCTTTCCATCTCGAACAGGAAAATATTTGTATAACGCCTTAATACGCCCTTTATTATCCACCTTCCCGGCAATACTATACTTCGGCTGCCTAATAAATTCTGGCGCTAGTATTTCAACGGGCTGGGGATTCTTATCGTTTTGCGAACCGAAGTAAACATGAAAATCGCTGGTTTTTGAAAATGGCGAAACCAATCGAGACATATTATCTTTCAAATCGTCGACTTTCGAATCGTCCCATTTCTCGTTTAGGTCATATATTCTCAAAATTGTCCCTGATTTCTTAAACGGCGACTCATTTTTATATTTCAAGCAATCAATCGTTGATGAAGATATTGTTTTGTTTTGTGAAAGCTCTTCCCAATTTAAGCGTATTTCCCAACAAGGATTATTTTCGTACTGAGTCAACATTTGCAATTGATTCCCAATGCGCGCCATCGAAAGACGACCTAACCCCTTTTCCCCTACCACCCTTCTCTGCTTCTTCCCTACTTTTGAGAAAGGATTATTTTCTCTAAACGGAGTGGCTACGACACACCAAGCCTCTTGTATAATCTCTTTTGTCATACCTAAGCCATCGTCTTCGATTTCTATGTAGTCTCCTTTTTCCGAATCATTTTTAAACCGGACATACACATTAGACGCAAAAGCATCATACGAATTCTTAACTAATTCAATAATGGCAACAACATCATTAGTAACTAGATCCGACCCGAGAGCCTCGAACACCCTAGGATGAATACCTAATGACAACTTCTCTGGCACATCTTGTCTTTTATCAGCCATATATTTCGCCTCTCATGTTATTATCACATAATACAATGCCACATTCCACCCGCAGTCGCATTACACAGTGCATCTCGGGCTTTGAAACATACGAAGAAATTTGCTTGGCAACTTGCCCCTGGCGATATTGCATTCCCGTATGCGAAAAATCCGCCAACCCCGCCTTCTAAGAAAGGAAGAGACCGTGCCGTCTCGCGCAATGTTGCGAGCTATTTTATTGCGCCAAAACGAGCGATTAACTTTTGGCTTGGTGTTTCTACAATTATGCCCGTGCCAAAAACAACCATCGGCAAACACCGCCACCCGCTTTTCCGGAAAAACAAAATCAGGCTTGCCATATAATGGGTATGATCTTCTCCATCCTCGCAGTTTCAGCCTTCGGAATATACTTGCGAGAGCGTTTTCAGTCGATCTGTTCCGCGAAGAGCGAACACTGGCCATAATGCGAGACCTTACGCGCTTTGTAACCGTATCCATACTACTCAACCAAGATTAAAGGATGTGCAAGGGCTCATTTATTCCGCTCCATACTGCTATAGAAATATCTTAATTAAATCATCGAAATGTTTTGGTTGATACTTGTCCCAACCCTCTTGTTTTACATAAAGCATTTTGTAAGCAATTTTCTTTTGGCGGGCATTTGCGTCATCACACCATTGGGCAAGCCGCTTGATCTTTAAGGGATCATCTAAATCTTCTCGCCCCTTTGTTTCAACGATATACACAGTATTCTGGTCCACTTTGATGAAGAAATCCGGATAATAATTGGCTATTGTGCCATCGGCATTTTTGTAATCAATTTTAAAATGCACCTCATAATAGTTTTTGGCATAAGAAATGATCTCATCTTCTCCAAGCCGTTCAAGAAAGTCCGCGAATTCAAGCTCAAATTGGCTATCGCCAACAATCCTGTTAAAGGCGCTTCTTTTAGGAACCAAGTATGCTCGATCATTAACCACGAATGGCCGGCTGTCGCTGATCTTAATGAAATTCTTTATCTCGGCGTTGCCAACGTCCTTCACAGTGAGTGCGTTTATTTCTCTTTTGAATGTCTCAATGATAGTTTTTGTCGCTTCGAGCTCGGAAAGATTTCGCAAAATGTTTTTATCATCAAGCGTAATGGCCGATTCGAACAAGTACGATTGAATATATTCTTTAACTTTCCCAAATAAAATATCATAGCAACCGAATAACCGAAGTTCCCTCATTATGCTTTGAGCAAAGAACCCAACAACGCTCTGGTAATTAGGATCAATGTTGCCGTCCAGAATGGTCGTGTGATGGATATCATCTTCAACAACACGCTTAAATACAATTTCTCTTTGTTCTTGCTCATTAAATTGTTTAATTTTGATCTTTGGGGCTTTAAAGGTTGCGGGATCCAAATCGGACAAATTCTTATACTCCCGTTGAATCCTAGGCGTTAAGATTGGCAGTTCAATATCCAATTTTTTAATGTCTTTCTTTGGATTCGCATGATCAATTTCAATCACGGTTGGAGTTACGGCTTTTGTCGTGCCGTCCATCTTTCTCTTTTCCAACTCAACGCCCTCGGCCTTGATGGACTCGACAAATTCCATAAAAGCAGGGGTTCCGGTCACGCTAACATATTCCTCTACGTCATCCCTCCCAAAAAACATCCGCCTTAAACCGCGACCGAGCGTTTGCTCCGGCAAAATATTTGCCGCCGCCGAATACGCTCTAAGTCCAACAATAGTCGTTACATTCTTAACATCCCACCCTTCTTTCAGCATAAGGACCGAAACAATTACGGTATAGGGACTCTCGATGCTATCAATGATATTCGCTTCTCTGCGGAGTCGATCAAGTTCCTCTTTATCCTTCCCTTTGACCTTTTCCGATATATCGCCGCTTTTGTTGGTGTGGATGGTCAACACCTTACCTTTTAGATCGGGATAATTTTTTTCCAAGTATACTTGAACCTCATCACAGTTCTTTGTATCGTCAGTCATAATAAACAATATCGCCTTTTTTCTGGTCGGTTTAAGTTCTTTTGACGTCTTTCGCCATTCTTCAATCCCAAGATTAATATAATCTTCATATTTTTCGGTAAAAATGGCGCTTTGCTTTTCCTGCAATTTTGCCCGGCTCGCCTGATCTGGAAGTACGGGCGTTTTAACTATTCCTTGATGGATCGCCTCAACAAGAGGGTAATCGGATATGGTTTGGACAAATATGCCTCCGTTATCGTGTTTAGGAGTAGCGGTACAATCTAATTGCAGGGATATTTGCCTCCCCTTCTGTTTAAGTTTATTATTAATATCTTGAATCGACTTAAACCAGGCCATTTTGGGATCATGAATATGATGGGCCTCATCGTTAAAAACAATAAGCTCATCAATCTCTCTAACAACACTACTCAATTCAACCAGTGATTCGTTTGTTTTTGAGACCGGTTTTGCACCTAAAAAATATTCAGTTAAATCATCGTCACTAATAGACGCTTCTTTTATGTCCCCTTCATATACGCGATGGATATTGGTTAGAAATATGTTCCCAGTAGGAGATATTGCAGTTAAATCATCTTGCAGATGCAGTGTTATCTGAAAGTCATCTTGCCAGTTCCTGCCCTCATATCCATTTTCTGGCAATACAGGGTCTTGATAGAATATCTTAAGCCCGCCAAAATCAGTTTTAATGCGTTCAAGAACAATAATATTGGGAGTAATAAGAAGAAAGTTTCTAGCCAGCTCTGAATCGATCTCATAAAGCTTATGAAAATAAGCCCAAGCAAGAAGCAAGCTCATTACTTTAGTTTTTCCGCTTCCGGTAGCCATTTTAATTACCAAGCGGAGCCAATCCTCATCAAACATATTGGGGCTTACGCGGCCCAGCGTGTCATATTGAAGCAGATCGTACTTATTTCTCGCTCCGGCGACCTCATATAGCCAAATAATAGTTTCTACTGCTTCTCTCTGGGCAAAATAATACTGGAATGAAAAGGCGTTCCCGTCCACCCCATAGGTCAAGTGTTCTTGTTTAAACCACCAATTAAGAAGAGCTTTTGATGTGTTGCTTGCCCCTTCGTAGTTCTTGTCCCTCCAATCTTTAACTCGTTTTCGTAGTTCGGGGACAAATGGGGGAAGCAGTTTTTCATAGCCTTTTTCACGCAAAGCCTCCTCCGCAGGAAACCAGCGTATTGAAGGATCAAGTATTTGAAATTTGTCTTTTGGAAAGTTTTTATGTAATGCCATAATATTTTACCTAAGAGATCCTATAAATCAAAGCATCTCGAATAAATAATCCATTAATAATACTAGACGTGAATCTAATTTCTGCAATTGATAATGGCGCTGTTCTAACCGCTAGTTTAAGAAGATTAACTAAATTCTCATTTGTTGGGAAAAGCGATATATCACCGATATAAAGCCTCACAAATACTTGATCTTGTATATTTTCAAGAACCTCTCTGTAGCATTCTTGAGGAGTTTTATTGTTGAAATATGGGGATGATATTATTAATCTCCAGCTTTTTAAATCCTCAAAATAAAACCACAAAGCCGCAGAAGGCTTTATTTCTGTATTATCTAATGCCTTTAATATTGTTTTCCCATCTTCTACTAAAGACGGATCGAGTTTTATAATTTCTTCATTATCCATATTAAAATCCCATATCTTTTATTATCAATTGCATCCAAAAAGTCCCTTGTTATTTCCTTTTTTGTTATTAAATATCTCGATTCTTCGCTCCACTTCGTAATAACCCCCCATTTAGCCCCCAAATCATGATTGGTTTTAATATCATTCAAAAGTGATTCCTTTAATCCGCACGACAGTAATAATGTTTCGAGGTTATGACAATAAAGATCTTTAGTATCCTTTGGCGGGAAACTCATTTGTTTGCAATAATAAGCTTTTAAAGCCAACTCAATTGAGTAACCTGCCAAGTAGTAGGCGCCGCTAAATTTTCTTTTAGCGAATAAAATGCGAGACTCTCGAATCCTTTCCCTTGATAATTGTTTTAATATATTAAAGTTTGTTTGCTCTTGCTTCGCCATAAATTAAATATTAATTTCAATTACCCTAGTTGTATCATTCCCAAAGATATCAACCACTTTAACTGCTATCTTCCTTCGCCCCTTAGAGATCTCTTTCTCGGCAGAAACAAGATCGAGCTTCCTATCCTTTTTTGTCCTAAAAGACTGCCATTCATTTTCAAATATGTGCCCACCAGTCCATTCTTCTTTTTCTTCATTTGTCTTGGGATCTATTGAGCGAATAACCTCCTTGCGGCTTTGAAAGTCATAATCAACGGCCCAATAATCAACCCAATCGGCCCATTTCTTTGTTAACACTTCTTCCTTAATAATATCTGAGCCTTTCTCCTTAAAGAGCTTTATAACCTTTCCGTTTTCAACCTTAATCTTGCTGCCACCGGGTTTTAGGCTTTCTTCGATCTCGCCGGTATTATCCTGATTATAAAATACGCTAAAATCACAAAGCTCAACGCTGATAGTTTTGTTGTTCCCTTTGCCTTTTACAATGGGTTTTACGTCGATATATGCAACATCATAAAACTTCACATATCCTTTTTCGACAGCTCGACGATCAAAAACTTCACGAGGTATGATCTTAAACTGGACATCGACGCCTTGAGAACGCAGCTCCGAAAAATCTATCCCCATTTCGTAATCAAAGCCAAGAACATCAAACTTTGTAATGCCTTTTTCTTTAGCTTCTTTTATTGCGGTATCAACAAAAGCCGCTGACACGGGAGCATCAATTGGCCCAACTGCAACAAGCCGGTCTCGCTTTTTACCCACAAATAAATTGAACGAGTCAATCTTTTGGGCACTATAAGCCACAAGGATTAAATCAACAAATTGTTTTTCTTTGTTTTCTAATATTTGCTGTTTTTCCTTTTCCCTCACATCAACATCTACGTTTACATAGTGCTCACGTTCATATTTGCCCAAATTAAGTATTTCAAAGGCTCGGAAGTCTTTTCCCTCCTGCTTCATTTCACGTTGAACCTGAATCAGCCGTTTGCGTGACGTGTGAATCGCAAACCTCCCAAGATCGGATCCAATCCACTTCCTGCCCAGTTTTTCCGCCACTGCCAAAGTCGTGCCGGAGCCACTGAAAAAGCCGGCAACTATATCGCCTTCTTTTGAGGATGCCTTAATTATTCGTTCAAGTAGTGATTCGGGCTTTTGAGTTGGGTAGTCAACCTTTTCAAGCCCATTGCCTTGAATCCGATAAATATCAGCCCACCAATCTTCAGGTATTTTCCCGGCTTCTTTTAATCGATTTTTGTGTTTTTGTTCAGCATCATTTTCTCCGTATAAACCTGCGCCACCCGCACCTCTCCCTGTCCTCGCTATGGTTTCCTCTGAATATGGTATCGCCACTTCAGTCCAATTAAAGACTGAGTTATTATTTTTCTCAAAAGCTAAAATAGTCTCATGTTTTTGGATAAACTTAGTTTTTGCTTGTGACGCCCCCGTATAACACCAGATTATTTCGTTTCTAAAATTATCTTTCCCAAATACCTCATCTAACGCTAACCTCATATAACTATTCACTCGCCAATCGCAATGGACATAAATACTGCCATCATCTGCCAAAAGACCGTGCATCAGCTTCAACCGCTCATAAATCATAGCAATAAAGCTGTCGGCGCCCTTGCCCCAAGTATCCCGATAGGCGACCTCTTCAATAACAGACGGCTTTTTAGTAAAGGATTCGTCTCCAATCTCAACATTCATAGAAAAATCAGCCCCCACATCGAACGGCGGGTCAATGTAAATGAGCTTTAAGCCACCCTGTTTTTCAATTTCCCGCCGTATAGGACCATTTTTTAGAGAGGAAAGGATCAGCTTGTTATCACCCCAGATAAGTTTATTTGTCCACCCGCGAATTTGTCTTCCGGATGTATCAAATAAGGCCAGCTGGTCTTTACCTTTTTCAATCTTTTTGGTTCTTGGCTCATCAATATGCTCGATTGTTTGAAAGGGCAGAACAAGGTTGCAGGCCTCCTGAGTTTTACCATTCCATACCAGTTCAACCTCCCGGTCACCGGAGAATAAAAGAAATCGGTATTTGTCCGGCAAAGGTTTACCTTCTTGAATTAGCTTTATTGCGTCTCGTCTTTCGTTTTCTGTTAACCTCATAATTTATTTCCTCATTTCAGTATTGATATTATTGCAATAACAATGGCTATAATACCTATTAAATGCGAAGTTAACACGGCCTTGCGAGTTTCCCTTCTTAAAAACTCATTCTGATAAAATTGAAGTCTTATATTTATGTTTTGAGTACTTATATCAGAAGGATAATTTTTGAAATAGGTATCCATTAAAGTATTATATTTTTCATAAAATTCTTTGTCTGAAATCTTTTCTAGGGATCCGTTCTTTTTTAATGGCATCATTTTATTAATAAGGCCCCTATTTATGCAGAGTTGCATATATTCCGACCGCAACAGCTGCCCCTCGACTCGTCCGCCTCGACTCACTTCGTTCGCTCGGGACAAGCAATTATCGCGCCAAAAGTCGGGGTGTTGGCTTCCGGGGCAATTATAACACCGTAAGAGGTTGCTAAAGTAGCTATTTTACTATTTAATCACGAAATCAAATCAATTAATTACCAATAACCAAGGTACCTGCCTACGGCAGGCAGGCAATAACCAAACAATGTCGGGGAATTATCTAGACACCGTCGAATATATCCCAACCATGACCGCAGTCGCGGTTATGATTTTGTACCAGTTATCTTCAAAGAAATCGGGCTTTTTGCTCATGGTCACTCTATATAAGTTGCCGTGCTCAACAGTTAAAGTTGGGTCTATATCCGCATAGGCCCTGGCCTCATCAACCGATCTTGCCATTTTGACTTCCCAGGTATCTTTCTTGAGGTCATATTGAACCACATAGATGGGCTTGGGAGTAAGATTGATAACTAGCTGGGGATTATCAATATAGGCCGAATAACTGCTGGTTAGGAGCTTTTGCAGCCCGTTGAGCGTCTGCCCTTCTACCGAGATCACCCCTAGCATAGGGAGTGAGGCCTGCCCGTCCGGAGTGATTGTCTGTTTTGTTTTCAGCTCCGGGTGATTAACAATCTCCAGTTCGATGGTATCGTAGGCGCTAAGCTTATAAGCCTCGGCAAATGATGGGGTACAGAAGGACAAATGCCTGCCTACCGGCAGGCAGGTCAAATGAAGGATGGCTATTAATACAATACTGATTAGTTTTTTCATGATACCCCCTATTGTCTTATGTAGACTTCTCCCGAAAACAGGAGTTTTTGGTCATTTATCTTCGATTTCAATTCCTCTACCCTGATATTCACCTCCTCGAGCTGACTTTGCAGCACCGAAAGCTGGACATCTTGCTGGTAATGATCTTTTTTGTCCATGAGAAGCTTTTTGCCCAGGGGGGTTAGATCGTTATCGGTTTGAATTTCCTTGATCTGGGACTGAAGCTTTCTTTGCTGAGCATGGAGCTTAGCCAATTCGGCCCGGTCCAGTTTGCTCTGCAAATCAAAGTTGTGGGAAGAAGTTAGCTTAGCGATCTGGTCTTTTGAGGCGTAGGTTAGGACTAAATCCTGGCCTTTTTGTTCCATGATCTGAAAGCCGCCCTCATTGATCGGCAATTTAATATCCAGCCCCTCGGGTAAATGAACGACGCCGGAAATTAAGGCCCCGGTGGGGATACGTGATAGTAGATCACCCCGATTGGCCTTTTGAAACTCCTGACGCTCGACCACGATAGGGAAGGCGGTCTTTTTAACCCGAACGTGAGAAGCCAGAATATCCGCAGCCAGCGTGTCGCTTAGAGTACAAACATTGTCTTTATAAAGGATGATCAAACGTCCATTCTTGGCGTCCAGAATCTCGCCTCTGCCGACGACTGGTACGCGGGTTTCGTTCATAATGCCCTTAAATTCAACGTAGGCGTGGGTTTTTAAATACTTCGATTCCTCGATCGCTGATCCGGGCGTGGCCAAGAGCCAGTGGAGCGAGCTGATCAGCCCATACTTGGAGATCGGGAGGGCCAGGAACATTAAGCTTAACAAAAAGAAGAAAATGAACAGCTCAACTTTTGACCCGGAGGCGGGCCTAAAATTAGGACTTTTGGGAATAACGTCACGGACCGGTTCCGGCCAAAGCATTTGGCTCCCTCTAGGATTAAACATGTCTAACAACAAGTGAGAGAAATAGCTGATACTAAAGGCTGCGATCCAACGCGGGGCCAAATCCCAAGAAACAAGAGACAAATTACAAACAAAACCCAATAACCAAGTTACAATAAGCAAAAATGAAAAGATCACGGTAAAAATGAGCCAGCCGATCAGAGAGTGAGTGATGGTGCGGTGGCCGTATTTACGCTCGAGAGGAATAGAGATAAAGGGAAATATTCTGCCGATCGTCGAGCGGGGATGATCGATGTCGGGAATTATCGCGCCAAGGATCGACCAGAGAATGATCGTCCAGTGCAAGCCCCACTCTACCCCGAAAACAGCTAAGATCGTTAACGTTAAGAATATACCAAAAACACTATGGGTAGGTGCGAGCATATTATTTAACCATCTTCATAAAACGGATCACGGTCATTAGACTGGCAATAAGAGCGCCGGCCAAGATGTACCCTTCGAAACTGTGCGTGCCTAAAGCGACAAACCGGAAGAGCATCGCCGCTCCCCAAATAATAATTAACAGCGGGGTCCAGTCCCGATAGCGCGTACCCGCTTCGTGATAGATATCTCTGACCACCTCTTTGGTTATCACCGGCTTATGGCTGATCTGGCTGATCATGTCGACCATGGCCAGAGGAAGACGGTTGGAGACCGTTAAAATCCGCGTTTCGAGCATTTCGTAATCGCTGATAGCCAGGTTCTGGGTTAGATATTTGATCAGTTGTTTGGCGGATCCTTCGTTCAATGGGTTGAGCCTGATCTGCTTAAACTTCCACCAGACTTGTTCCAATTTTGGCTTGAGCGCGCTGGTCGCGGCCAAGATCGTGCAGTGTTCAAAAAGGGAGATAAACAGATCGGTGTCCGAACTCCTCAAGTCGTCCAGATTATCAATAATTAAGATGGGTGCCGGGTCTTGGGTACTGTAGGATCTTATGATAAAGTCGATCATCTCTCGGGCGGAATAGCCGGCCTTGAGCTGTTTCCGCCAATCGGGACCAACTTTGTCGCAAATCTGGCCCAGCATGCTTTTTAGCGGCTTGGGGGAAGCGAGATATAATGGATTAGGGCTGAATAGTCTGGTCAGATGTTTTAAAAGGTGGGTTTTGCCGATCCCCAACGGCCCGATCAGCAAGATGGGCTGTTTTTTTGCCAGGAGCAATCTGACATCATCAATAACGCGCTCCCGGCCAAAGACCAGCTCTTCGTGCTCGGGCAGGATATGCTCCTTCCGGCTGTTTACCAACTGGGCGATCTTTGGTGTGGTTGGGAAATATTTTGTCACCAGTTTAGCCAGTCGCGGGCGCGTATCGACTTTGGTTAAATCTTCGTTCAACACTTTTACTATGGGCGACTGTTTTGAGGCCAGGATATACCGGTTGATAGATTCATGATCGGTTATCCCAAGGATCGCCGCGGCTTTCGCGATCGAAACTTCCTGGGAAAAAAGCCGGACAGCAAAAGTATTCCGTAAGGTCTGGGAATTGACCCGTTTTTTAATCCCCGCTTGTTTGGCATATTTTGGGATAAGTTGGTTAATGCTGCGGAGAGATAAAGCGTTCAGCGCCCCTCGGCTGGTAGTAAAGAAGGCGGAAACCTGGGAATCGACCCGCTCTTTTGACCACCGGGCTAAAGCTTCGAAGGCCTGATCATTGAGGGGGATCTCCCTGGGGCGTTTCCCCTTCACGGACAGTATCTTGCTTTCCCATTTGATCCAGTCGGTTTTAAGGCCAACCGCTTCTTGTAAAAATAACCCGGTATTGAGAAAAAGGGCAACAACGGCTTGGTCGCGCGGATGATCGATCACCCTAAGCAGAGCATTGGTCTCGTTGATAGTTAGATATTCAATCTGGTTCGGCATGCTACAGCAAGAGCAATACTATTGCCAGTTCAAGCAAAGCCATTATTATCCATTTTTACGCAAAATATTGATTTAAGATCGCGACCTAACCTGGCGATATTTCGTCACAACCGGCGAAATATCGATATTATTCCTGTCAACCCAAGATAGAAACATATTGAAATCTTCCAAGTTTTATGCTATTATTTCCCCATCATGGCCGAAGAATACAAAGCCACTTCCATTGACAAGACCAAGGGTTCAGCCGAGTTTTCCGAGGTCGAAGAGCTGATCCGCCAAACCCTGGCCGAAAGCAAAAAGCTGGAAAAGCCGGCCCAGGCCGCGACCCCGCTGACGACCCCTGTCCCAGTCACGGCTGAACCGAGAAAAGAAGAATTCCGGGCGACCACCTTCACCCCGCCTAAACCGGCGCAACCGGTGGCGGCTCCGGTCGCTCCGAAACCGGTCGCCAGCGGCCCGGCCAAGGAAGTCCCCCAGGCCTCCGGTTATGAGGCGACCTTCAAGGAATATAAGATCGGCGATATTGTTAAGGGGAAAGTCCTTAAAGTTGACCCTTCCGGTATCCTGGTCGACATCAATTATAAGGCCGACGGGCTGATCCTCCCCGAAGAGATCACCGACCGGGCCTCGGACGAGCATCTCAAGGTCGGCGAGATCATCAACGTTCTGATCGAGAACCTCGAGAACAAAGAAGGCTATGTCGTCCTCTCCAAGCGCAAGGCCGACTTCGAGGTCAAATGGAAAATTGCCCAGGACGCCTTCCGCGATCACACGGTCCTGTCCGGCCAGGTCATCCAGGTCCTGCGCGGCGGACTGGTCGTCGATTGCGACGGTCTGCGCGGCTTTGTCCCGGCGTCCCAGGTCAGCCTGCCGGCCGGAGCAACTCTCGAAAGTCTCGCCGACCAGACGATCCCCGTCAAGGTCATTGAGGTCAATAGCCGGCAGGGGAAGATCGTCCTTTCGCACAAGCAGGCCGCCGGCCAAAAAGGCCAGGTCGACACGAACAAGCTCTTCAACGAACTCGAAGTGGGACAGGTCCGCCACGGCAAGGTCGTTAATCTCAAAACTTTCGGCGCCTTTGTCGATCTGGGCGGCGTAGAGGGACTGATCCACCTGACCGAACTATCCTGGAAGCGGGTCAAGCACCCCTCGGAAGTGGTCAAGACCGGCCAGGAGTTAGATGTTTTCGTCCTCGGGGTCGACAAGATCAGCAAAAAGGTTTCGCTGGGATTGAAGGAATTGCAGCCGGACCCTTGGGCCAACGCGACCCAGCTCTACAAGCCCGGCCAGATAGTTAAAGCCAAGATCCTCCGCTTCGCCAAGTTCGGCGCTTTTGCCGAATTGGAACAGGGGCTGGAGGGGTTGATCCATATCTCCGAGATGTCCAAAGAGCCGGTCGAGAAACCGGAAGATGCCGGGAAGATCGGCGACGTGGTTGACGTCAAGATCCTCCGCGTCCTCCCCGACGAACAGCGGATCGGCCTCTCGATGAAAGCGGTCCGGGTCGCGGAGGAACGGGAAGCGAATAAGGCCGCCGCCAATCCGCCGGTCGAAGAAAAGAAGATCACCATCGGCGACATGATCGCCGACAAAGAGCGGGCCAAAGCCGAACGCGACGCCGAGTTTGAGGTTGAGGTCGAATTACCACCCGCCGCGCAATGAAGTTCGTCGAACAGCTCGACCGGGCCATCACCCAAAACAATTCCCAACTCTGCGTCGGCCTGGATGTTGACCTTAGCCGCTTCCCCCAGAAATATTTATCGAGCGACGATCCGATCTTTAATTTCAACCGCGAGATCATTGCCGCGACCAAGGATCAGGTCTGCGCCTACAAGCCGAACAGCGCCTTCTACGAAATGTACGGTGTTTACGGCTTAAGCGCCCTCCTCAAAACGATCGAGTTCATCCATCAGGAGACGAAAGTACCGGTCATCCTCGACGCCAAGCGGGGCGACGTCGGACACTCCTCGGCGGCCTATGCTAAAAGCGTCTTTGACGCCTGCAAAGCCGATGCCACGACCGTCAACCCGTATATGGGCCACGACTCGGTCCAGCCGTTCCTCGATTATCAGGAAAAAGGGGTTTTTATCCTCTGTTTGACCTCCAACGTGGGGGGAAAAGACTTTCAGGCAGCGGGGAAAGAGCCACTCTATATTTCGGTCGCCAAACATGTTAAAGAATGGAACCACTACGGCAACTGCGGCCTGGTGGTCGGCGCGACCAAACCGGAAGAGCTGAAGGAGATCAAGGCGCTCGCCGGCGAGATGCCGATCTTGATCCCGGGCGTCGGGGCGCAAGGGGGCGACCTCAAAGCCGCCGTTAAGTTTGGCGGCCAGCGGGCGATCATTAACGCTTCACGCAGTATCATTTACGCCGCTGACCCGGGAGCCGAAGCGAAAAAGCTAAGGGACGAGATTAACCAATGGCGCTGATCGAAGTTGTGGACAATCAATATCCCGATCGGGAGTACACGGTAAATATCGAGTTCCCGGAGTTTACTTGTGTTTGCCCGAAGACCGGCTTGCCGGATTTTGCCACGATCCTGATCGATTACGTCCCGGGGAAGAAATTAGTGGAGTTGAAGTCGCTGAAGCTGTATTTTATCTCCTACCGCAATGTCGGTGCTTTCCACGAGCATGTCATTAACAAAATACTGGATGACTTTGTCGCCGCCTGCCGCCCCCGCTCGGCCAAAATAATCGGCGAATTCAGCGTCCGCGGCGGGATCATGACGACGGTAACAGCTAGTATGTAGAATCAGCCTGCTGTAGTATTTTTAATTCAATGGGGTCGTCTTCCGCAAAGGGCTCGACGCGGGGATCGTGTTTCTTGACCATCAGGACGATCTCGGAAGATTCCCCCAACCGCGCCAGCATTTCTGATCCGATCGCCCCATGGTGCTTGTGGATGTAGTAGCGGCGCCAGAGCCGGTTGGTTTTCCCCTGTTCGGCCAACCAGGCGTATAGTCCTGGGAAAAAGAAACGAAAAATGACCAACCACGACTTAGTCAGGACAGAATTTCTTTCCGCCACCTTCCCGATGTCGTGGAGCAAACCAAGCTTGACCAGCTTCTGCGGATCAAGCTCGGGATTATAAAGAGCCAGCTCGAGCATCTTGCGGGCCACGATCACCGCGTGCTTTTTCTCGAACCCCGGCAGCTGGTTGAACAGTTCCATCTCCTCGGCGTTGAGATAGCTCCGGGCAAAGGCCTCGTCCGCTTCGCCGTAAACCGCGGTCATCCCGAACCAGAACTGTTTCCAACGATAGGCCAGGTTAGCCAGCATCTAAGGCGTCTCGCAATTTCTCGACCAGCTTGATCATCTGGCCAACCTTCTTCTTGGCGATCAGGTCAACCAGGGCCGACCCGACGATCACGCCGTCGGCGTACCTAGCGATCTCTTTGGCTTGGACTGGCGTGGAAACGCCAAACCCGACCGCCAGCGGCAACTTGGTCTGCCGGCGAACCCGGGCGACCAGCTCGGCAATATTCCCCGCCACCCCCACCCTCTTCCCCGTCACTCCCTTGAGGGAAACGAGGTAAACGAACCCGGACGACCGGGCGGTGATCAGCTTGATCCGGGCATCAGAACTAGTGGGCGCGACTAAATATATTTGGTCGACTGTCGACTCTTCCGGCGGTAAATCCGGGATTATCACGCCGTCTACGCCAAACCGCTCGCAATCGGCGTAGAACTTATTTTCGCCATATTGATAAACGAGATTGTAGGCGAGCATAAAGCAGAGCGGGACCGCGCTCTTCCGCCGGACTTTCTTGACCAGTTTAAAAACATCCGCCAGAGTAACATTCTTTTTGAGGGCCCGGACATGCGAGGCCTGGATGACCGGGCCGTCGGCCAGCGGATCGGAGAAAGGGATACCCAGCTCAATAATATCCGCGCCGGCCGCCGCCAGCTGATAGACCAGTTTTTCCGACACCGCCAGCGAGGGGTCACCGGCGGTGATATAGGTTATTAATGCTTTACGTTTTGAAAAGGCTTCTGACAGTTTCGACATCTTTATCTCCTCTACCCGACAAACAAACGATGATCGTTTGGTCCCGGCCCAGCTGGGGAGCCAGTTTTTTCAAGTGAGCAATGGCGTGAGACGATTCCAGCGCCGGGATGATCCCCTCCGTCCGGGAGAGGAGCCGGAAGCCGGCCAGCGCCTCCCGGTCGTTGATCGTAACATACTCGGCCCGGCCGGTTTCTTTGAGATAACTGTGCTCCGGTCCGACGCCGGAATAATCAAGCCCCGCCGAGACCGAGTGGGTCGTCTCGATCTGGCCGCTCTTCGTTTGCAGAACATAAGCTTTGGCACCGTGGAGGACGCCGATCTTACCCCGAGTAAGCGAAGCGGCGCCGGCCGCCTCCACCCCGACGATCTTGACCGTCGGTTCTTCCAGGAAGGGATAAAAGAGCCCGATCGAGTTACTCCCGCCGCCGACACAGGCGACCAGGTAGTCCGGCTCTCTCTTTTCCAGAGCAAAATGCTGGCCCTTGGCCTCCCGCCCGATGACCGACTGGAAATCGCGCACCATCATCGGATACGGGTGCGGGCCCATCACGGAGCCAAGACAATAGTATGTATCGTCAGGGTTGGCCATCCAATCACGGAAGGCCTCATTGACCGCGTCCTTGAGCGTCCGGCTCCCGCTTTTGACCGGGACAACTGTCGCGCCGAGTAATTGCATCCGGAAAACATTAAGCGCCTGGCGGTGAACATCTTCTTCGCCCATGTAGACGACGCACTCCAGACCGAACAGGGTCGCCGCCGTCGCGGTCGCCACCCCATGTTGCCCCGCTCCGGTCTCGGCGATCACCCGGTGTTTCCCCATCCGCCTGGCCAGGAGGGCTTGCCCCAGGACATTATTGATCTTATGCGAACCGGTGTGGGCGAGGTCTTCCCGCTTGAGATATATCTTCGCTCCGCCCAGTAGGGCGCTCAACCGCTCGGCATAATACAACGGAGTTGGCCGTCCGGCGTAGGACTCCAGGAACGCGTCAAGTTCCGCCTGGAATTTTGGATCGGCTTTGGCCGTCAGGTAGGCGGTGGTCAATTCTTCCAGCGGTGCCATCAAGGTTTCCGGCGCATAGCGCCCGCCGAATTGGCCAAAATGGCCGGTGGCGTCAGGGAGGGAAAAGAAGTTAGGCATAACCATGTTGGCTTTATTATAGTTTATCGAAAAAGCGCTTGCAAACTTAATTGGAGCCATTATAATTACCTGCAAGGGGGGTGAGCCCGATAAAACCTTGGCCCCTAATATTTTCAGGAGGTAAAAAATGAAGATTTTAGTCGCGCTTCTTTCTGTTGTTATCCTGGTTTCCGTCGCTTCCGCCGAGCTCTTGACCACCGCCAATCCGATTGGCCAGGGTAAATGGGCGTTTGCCGGAGCGGCCATGCAGGATTTAAACGTTACAAACAATACCAGCTACAACCTTACTTCTCTTGGCTGTTACGCGGCTTATGGAGCAACCGACAAGCTTGACCTTTATCTCAACCTCGGCACGGCCTCGATGGGCGGCCTGCCATCAGTCGCCGGAGTCCAACTGGCGACAACGCTGACCGCGCTCGGGCTGACGGCAAAGTACGCGATCATTGAAGAGGGGAAAGACATGCCAGTCTCGGTTGGAGTTGGAGGGGGTTATAAAGCGCTCACGACCAACACCACCGCGCCGGCGATCCTGGGCGGCAATACAACGGCCAATGGGTCACAGATTTTGGCCGGGGTTGGCGTCAGCAAGGTGATAATTCCTTTCGTCCCTTATGGTGGATTGGTTTATCGCAGCAGCGCCTCTGGCGGCGCGACCACATCAACCCAGCTTGACCTGACAGTCGGCAGCGCGATCGCCTGGTCGAAGCAAGGGGCGGTCTTTGTTGAATATACGATGCAGTCGATCACCCCGAACGGCGGGACCGTTTATACCAGCGGACAGATCGGGCTCTCCGTAGCGTATGCTATCTAATAGCTAAACAACCAGCTGTCTCAAGAAACAAAGCCCTCCCTCGCGGAGGGCTTTTCTTTTTGTTATGTTATAATAAAAACGTGAAACAGCTTGCCACGCTTATTACCCTCTGCCTGGTGTTGATCGCGCCTCTCTCCGCCTTAACCCCGGAAGAACTGGTGGATAAACTGAACGCCAATTTTTCCCGGATGAAGGATGGCCGGACCGAGATCACCCTTGATACCTCGCTCCAGCTTCTCGGTTGCGGCGGGCTTAACCGCCAGACCGGTTATCTCTGGTTCAAGGCCCCCGACAAGGTCAAAGCGATCGTCGGCAAAGAGACCTACTTCATCCGCGGGAACCGGATCAGGAAGATCGACGGCCAGGGAAAACGTTTCTACGTCACCCTCCTCCACGCCCCCGATTTCACCCCCGGGTTCAACCCTAAGCTGATGACCTACAACTTTCGGCTCAAGACCATAAAAGAGAGCTCGACCGAAGTGGTCCTGGCAGGGATCCCCAAACCGGGGACCTTGAAGAACGTACGGAAAGTCCTCTTTCGGATCGACCCGGTCAACTGCCTCCTGACCGCGATGGACCTGACCTTGAATGGCGGCTTGAGCGGCCGGGTCAATCTCAAATACGAGACGGTCAACGGGATCACTGTCCCCTACACCTGCTACGGCAAATCAGCCCTCGAGATCTTTTCCGGTTCACTGGTCGGCCTGGTCTTTAACTTGAGCGGTCAGAAACTGGTCATTAACAGCGGCCTCCCGGACAGCCTCTTCGACCCCGGCTTCTAACTGAATGGTTGACATTTTCATTGATAAGGTTTATCATAGTTTCCAATGTCAAGCTTTGAGCGTTTCCTGCATGACAGCGAGAAACCGGTCTACACCATCCGGATAGCGGCCCATCTGGTCGGCATCCACCCGCGAATGCTCCGCATCTATGAGGAACGGGGGTTGATCAAGCCGCGGCGGACCAGGAAGAACTACCGCCTCTACTCCCAACACGACCTGACCATGGTCAAGCGGCTCTCTTCCCTGATGGACGAATGGAGCTTGAACCTGGCCGGGGTCAGCGCCCTCTTTGCCATGGCCGAACGCTTCCATATTGAGTTGGAACGGTTACTTGACGAAATGCTGGGTTAAACTATAATAACGAGGGAGGACCAAAATAAATGCTTTGCCAGAAATGTAAGATCAGGCCGGCTTCGGTCCATATCACTAAAATAGTCAACGGCAAGAAAGTGGAGGGGCATCTCTGCCAGCAGTGCGCCGCCGAAGAAGGCTTCGTGCCGGCCGGCCAGGGATTGGAAGGCTTTGGGCTCTCCGAGTTCCCCGGATTCTTTGAATTTCCCGACCTCTTCGCTTCGCTTCTCAAGCGCCGCCCGTCGGAACGCTTCTTCGATTACTTTTCCGATTCGGCCAACAAGATCCTCCAGGTCGCCAACGAAGAGGCCAATCGCCTCGGGCACGACCATGTCCGGACCGAGCACCTCCTCCTCGCCCTGATCAAGGCGGAAGGGACCGCTTCCCAGGTCCTGCAAAAGCTCGGCGTCGACCTGGTCAATCTTTTCTCCGACGTGGAATCGCTCATCGGTCGCGGCGAGGGTGCGCCGCAAAAGATGACCCTGTCACCCCGCGCGAAAAAAGCCCTGGAACTAGCCTACCAGGCGGCCCGGGAACTTGGCTTCAATTATGTCGGCGAGGAACATCTCCTGCTCGGCATCATCCGCGAGGGCGAAAGCATTGCCGCCCAGTCGCTGCACAAGAGGAAAGTGAACTTCGACAAGGTCGCCCGCGAGATCATCGCCGAAGCGGAAAAAACGCTCGGCTCGGCCGCCGGGGAAGAAGGCCCGGAGGAGCTGCCGGAAGGGGAAGAGCCGGAAATCGGCGCCCCGGAAGAGATGTTCGGTTTCCCGGGGCTCGGCCTCGGCGCCGCCCCCAAGCCGGCCAAGCCGGCCCTCTCGACCTTTGGCCGCGACCTGACCGCCATGGCCAAGAAGGGGGAGCTCGACCCGGTCATCGACCGCGAGAAAGAGATCGAACGGATCATCCGTATCCTCTCCCGCCGGACCAAGAACAACCCCGCCCTTCTCGGCGACCCCGGGGTCGGCAAAACAGCGATCGTCGAAGGATTGGCCGAACGGATCGTCAAAGGTGAAGTTCCGGAGACCTTGAAAGATAAGACAGTCATCGCCCTCGACCTAGGTGGAATGGTCGCCGGGACCAAATACCGCGGGGAATTCGAAGCCCGCGTTAAAAAAGTGCTCGAGGAGATCCTCGCTAAGAAGCGGCAGATCATCCTCTTTATCGATGAACTGCACACCCTGGTCGGCGCCGGCGGCGCCGAAGGGGCGATCGACGCGGGCAACATGCTCAAGCCAGCCCTGGCCCGCGGGGAGTTGCAGGTCATTGGCGCCACCACCGTCGACGAATACCGCAAGCATATCGAAAAAGACGCCGCGCTCGAACGCCGTTTCCAGCCGGTCCTGATCAACGAGCCCTCGATCGAGCTGACCATCGAGATCCTGAAAGGGATCCGCGACAAATACGAGGAGCATCATCACGTCAAGATCCCCGACGCGGCCATTGTCGCGGCCACCACCCTCGCCCAACGCTATATCTCCGATCGCTTCCTCCCCGACAAGGCGATCGACGTCATGGATGAAGCGGCCGCCAAGGTCCGTCTGCTGACCATCGCCCCGCCAGCGGAATTAAAACTGCTCAAAAAAGAGCTGGCCGCGGCCCAGAAAGAGACGATCGCCACCGGGAAGATCCCCGAGCTGGAAAAGAAGATCAAGGACCTGGAAGAAAAATGGCAAGCCGCCCGGGGGGAAAGCGAACCGACCGTGACTGAAGATGATATTGCCGCCATCATTTCCGACTGGACCGGGATCCCGGTCGTCAAACTGACCGCGGCCGAAACCGAGAAACTGATCCACATGGAAGCCGAGCTCCACAAGCGGGTCATCGGCCAGGACGAGGCGATCACCGCTGTCTCCCAGGCGATCCGCCGCGGCCGCGCCGGACTGAAACCGCCGCAACGCCCCGTCGGCTCCTTTATTTTCGCCGGACCGACCGGCGTCGGCAAGACCGAAGTGGCCCGCCGCCTGGCGGAATTCCTTTTCGGCACACAGGAAGCCCTGGTCCGGGTCGACATGTCGGAATATATGGAAAAACATACCGTTTCGCGGCTGATCGGCGCCCCTCCCGGCTATGTCGGTTACGAGGAAGGCGGCACCCTGACGGAAGCGGTCCGCCGCAAGCCGTATTCGGTCCTCCTCTTCGATGAGATCGAGAAGGCGCATCCCGACGTTTTCAATATCCTGCTGCAGATGATGGACGACGGCCGGCTGACCGACAGCAAGGGGCACGTGGTCGACTTCAAGAACACCGTCATCATCATGACGACCAACATCGGCCAGCGCGAGATCGTTATGGGCGGGGCGATCGGCTTTATGGCGCGGGAAGACCGCGAAGCGACCTACGACAAGATCAAAGAGACCGTTATGGCCGATCTGAAAAAAGGTTTCCGGCCGGAATTCCTCAACCGGGTCGACGAGATCATCGTCTTCCACCCGCTGACCGAGGATGAGCTGAAACAAATTGCCGGTTTGATCCTGACCGACCTGCAAAAACAGGTCGCCGACCGCGGGCTCAAGCTCGAGGTGAGCGAGCCGGTCAAGACGCTGGTGATTAAAGAGGGCTACGAACCAAAATACGGCGCCCGGCCGCTCCGGCGCGCCGTCCAGCATTTGCTGGAGAACCCCCTCTCCAACGAGTTGATCGCCGGCAAGTTCAAAGCGGGCGACATCGTTTCGGCTGAAGAGGATAAGGGGAAGGCGATTTTCAAGACGGTAGGCAAACTACCGGTCATTCAGGTCAAAGAAGAACCACCAAAGGAAGAGAAACCAAAAGAAGAGAAGCCCAAACCTAAAGGAGAGAAGCCCAAAAAGGCGCGGGGAAAATGAACGACTACTCCCCTGCGCAACTCGAGCCAAAGTGGCAGGCCGAATGGGAAAAGCAGCGGCTTTTTCTAACCCCTGATATCCCAACAACCGGATCCCCTGATAACCAGAAATATTACGACCTCGTCATGTTTCCCTATCCTTCCGGGAATCTCCACATGGGGCACGTCCGGAACTACGCTATCGGCGACGTGATCGCCCGCTACAAGCGGATGCAGGGCTTCTCTGTCCTTCAGCCGATCGGCTGGGACGCTTTCGGCATGCCGGCCGAGAACGCCGCCATTAAAAACAAGACCCACCCGGGCCCCTGGACCGACAGCTGTATCGACCGGATGAAAAAACAGCTCAAACGGCTCGGCATTTCCTACGACTGGGACCGCGAGGTCAACACCAGCAAACCCGAGTATTATAAATGGACGCAGTGGCTGTTCCTTTTGATGTACAAAAAGGGCCTCGCTTATCGCAAGAAGGCGACGGTCAACTGGTGTCCGAGCTGCGCTACCGTCCTGGCCAACGAACAGGTTGTTAAGGAAGACAAGTGCTGGCGCTGTGAAACGACTGTCGAGCAACGCGAGCTGGAGCAATGGTTCTTTAAAATAACTGACTACGCTGACCGCCTGCTGGCCGATCTGGAAAAGCTGTCGGGTTGGCCGGAACCGGTCAAAATAATGCAACGAAACTGGATTGGGAAATCAGAAGGTGTAGAGATTGACTTCCCCCTCCCCTCTCCCTCTGGGAGAGGGGATAGAGGGGTGAGGGCTCTCAAAGTATACACGACAAGGCCAGACACCTTGTTCGGGGTAACTTACATGGTTTTAGCACCCGAACACCCTTTAGCGCTGGAATTATCTAAAGGAACTCCTCAGGAAAAAACCGTAAAAGAGTATATAGAAAAGGTCAAACACGAAAGCGCGCACGAGCGGGCGATCTCGACCGCCAAAGAAGGGGTCTTTACCGGCGGCTACGCGATCAACCCGGCGAACGGCGAGGAAGTCCCCATCTGGATCGCTGATTATGTCCTGATGGCATACGGCACCGGCGCTGTTATGGCAGTACCCGCGCATGACCAGCGCGACTTCGAGTTCGCCAAAACCCACCAGCTTCCTCTTAAAGTTGTTATCCAAGCCGGAAACCGCGACGTTCAGTCGCAGGTTTCCGATGACAAAGCATTCGTGGACGAAGGGATCATGGTTAATTCTGGGGAATTTGATGGCTTGACCAGCAGCGAAGCCCTCGAAAAGATCGGCGACAAGTATGGCGAGTGGCAGGTTAAATATAAACTCCGCGATTGGCTGGTTTCCCGTCAGAGATACTGGGGCGCTCCCATCCCGATCATATATTGCGAAAAATGCGGCACGGTCCCCGTCCCGGAAGCCGATCTTCCCGTCCTTTTGCCTACAGATGTTAAATTTACCGGTGAAGGGGCTTCACCGCTAACCCAGTCCAAAGCTTTCCTGGAAGCGAAATGTCCAGATTGCGGAGAGGTTGGGCGGCGAGAGACCGATACTTTAGACACCTTCAACTGTTCATCGTGGTACTACTTCCGTTACGCCGACCCGCATAACGATAAGGAGCCGTTCAGCAAAGATAAAGCGAAGCAGTGGCTCCCGGTCGACCAGTATATCGGCGGGATCGAGCACGCCATCCTCCACCTCCTCTATTCCCGCTTCTTCACCAAAGTCTTATTTGACGCCGGCTGGTCGCCGACCGACGAGCCCTTCACCAACTTGCTGACCCAGGGGATGGTCGTCAAAGACGGCGCCAAGATGAGCAAGTCCAAGGGGAATGTCGTCGACCCTGATCACATCATTGAAAAGTACGGCGCCGACACCGCCCGGCTCTTCATCCTCTTCGCGTCGCCACCGGAGAAGGAACTGGAGTGGAACGATCAGGGAGTGGAGGGAAGCTATCGTTTTCTCGGGCGGGTTTGGAGGCTCGTTACCGAGAACATCCAACCTCAAACATCAAACCTCAAAACAAATACCAATGAACAAATCACAAAACTCAATCGAAAACTGCATCAAACCATCAAAGCTGTCACCGAAGATATCGAAAGGTTTTCCTTCAACACGGCCATCGCCAGATTAATGGAACTGACCAATACGATGTATGAGCTGGGAACGACCAAAGAGTCCCTCAATTCCCTCCTACTCCTTACTACTCCCTTTGCCCCACATCTGGCTGACGAACTCTGGCACCAACTTGGCAATAAAGATAGCATTTGTAAACAGCCCTGGCCGGCTTACGATCCAGAGCTGGTCAAGGAGAGCGAGATCACGATCCCGGTGCAGGTCAATGGCAAATTGAGAGATACTATTCTCGTGGCGGCAGAAGCTGGTGAAGATGAGATCAAAACAAAAGCCCAGGCCAACGAAAAGGTCAGGAGCTTTGTTGCCGACAAACAGATCGTCAAGATCATCTACGTCCCGAAAAAGCTGGTCAACATCGTCATCCACGGCTAAAGCTGGTAGGCCATCCCCATTTGCAGGAAATAGCCGGCACAGGTGACGTCGCCCGGGACCGCGCTCCGGCCGTTGTAAGTAACATACCCCGCTTTAACCGCCAACTTCTGCCCCTCGGCTATCTGGCGGAGCGCCTCAACATAGACCAGGTAACCGAGCCGGCTGGAGATGCTGATCAGCGTCCCGCCGCCCGGAGTAAAAACGCCATAGTTCAAACCGAGCCCGGCGCTCACTTTGAGCGGGCCGGCCCGGAAGAGGTCTTTGCCAACCGTGATGTAGGGCGAAGTGATCGCCATCTGCGCTTCGCCGGAGCCAATCACGATCACCGCCGGATAATTCAGGAAAAATCCAAGGTCGAGATTAACATCGATCACCGGCAGGACAAACTTTACTTCGGTACCGACACCATATTGCGGCCGGTAGGTCAAATTATAGGTTGAGGTGCCGGTCGTCTCGCCGTACCCGACCGAAGTCGCGCTGCCAAAGATCAAAACATGGTTCGGTTTCCTGATCTTCGACAGCAGTTCCTCGTTCGGTTTGGCGACAATGATCGTCTCTTCCGACTCGCGGACCTCAACAATGCCGTCCTGGATGTTCTTGTCGTCCTTGACCACCCGGACGTAATGCTTGCCGGCCGGGATACTGGAGATCGTCGCCCGGTCCTGGCCGACATATTTCGCGTCAACATAGATGTCCGCGCCGTTCACATCAGAATAAACCGTCAATTTACCGTAAGCCGCGTCAGGGTTGAAGGTCGGCGCCTTGGCCGCCCAACCGGGAAGGGCCGATAATCCTATCAAGATCAGGAATCCTGCGACTAAACGTAGCGGATTCCAGCTTGCAAGGAGGCCGCGAAGTTCATTCGCTGGTTTCCTTGCATTATTTGAAGTTTGAAGTTCCACTGTTCACCTCTCCGCCGCGATTATAACACCCGCGTGTTATAATGCAATTATGCTCGAAACCCTTATGGATCAAATACTTCCGCTGGTCCAGAAGCCGGCCAGATACATCGGCAACGAGCTCCATTCTTCACATAAAGATTGGGCTAAAGCCGCGGTCAAAGTTTGCCTGACCTATCCCGACACCTATGAGATCGGGATGTCGAACCTCGGCCTGCAGATCCTCTACCATATTATTAATGACCAGCCGGACTGCCTGGCCGAGCGGGTCTTTTGTCCTCTGCCGGACATGGAAAATCAACTTCAAACTTCTCCGCCAAAGGCGGATCCGCCTCCGGCGGAAAACCTCAAACTTCAAAGTCTGGAATCGTTTAAACCAATCAATGAATTTGATATCATTGGCTTTAGTTTGGGCCACGAGCTGACGTACACGAATATCGTCACGATCCTCAAGCTTGCGGGGCTCCCGCTGTACAGCAAGGACCGGGGCGAAAAAGATCCGCTGATCCTCGGCGGCGGACCGTGCGCCTTTAACCCCGAACCGGTCGCCGACTTCTTCGACCTCTTCGTCCTCGGCGAAGCGGAGGAAGTCATCATCGAGATCGTCAAAATATTACGAACCACGATCCACGAACCACGATCCACAAAACTACCAGCCTTGGCTAAAATTCCCGGAGTTTACGTTCCTGGGATAAGCGGCAAAGTGACCAAGCGATATATTAAAGACCTCGACACCGCCCCCTTCCCCACTAAACCGATCGTCCCGTTCGTGGAGGCGATCCACGACCGGGCGGCGCTTGAGATCATGCGCGGCTGTAAATGGGGTTGTAAGTTCTGCCAGGCCGGCTGGACCTACCTCCCGGTCCGCGAACGGAGCGAGGAGTTACTGCTCAAGTCTGCCGACGAACTGATCAAGAATACCGGGTACGAGGAATTATCCTTGCTTTCCTTATCCAGCTCCGACTATAGCCACATTGAAACGCTGGCCCGGACCCTAGCCAAGAAATACGAGGCCAAAGGAATAAATATCGCCCTCCCCTCTCTCCGGACCAACTCGTTCTCGGTCAAGCTGGCCCGCGAGATCGCTCGCGTCCGGGTCGGCAGTCTGACCCTCGCCCCGGAAGCGGGAACGCAGCGGCTCCGCGACGTCATCGGCAAGAACATGACCGAGCCGCAGATCATGGAGGGGGTCAAGGCGGCCTTCGATGAAGGGATCGACGCCCTCAAGCTCTACTTCATGCTTGGTTTGCCGACGGAAACAGAAGAGGACCTCTTTGGGATCGTTGACCTGGCGAACCGGATCCACCAGCTCGGCCGGAGCTATTCGAAACGGGTCCGGATCACAGTCAACCTTTCCACTTTTATTCCCAAGCCTCATACCCCGTTCCAGTGGGAACAACAGATCGGAATCGAAGAAACCTTGGCCAAACAACGGCTCATTAAGAAGAACCTGACCGCCCGGGGGATCGAACTGCGCTGGCACCAGGCGGAAGCCAGCTTCCTCGAAGGGGTCTTTTCGCGCGGCGACCGCCGGCTGACGGCGGTGATCGAGCGGGCCTGGGAACTAGGGGCAAGGTTGGACGCCTGGTCGGAACATTTCAAGTTCCCCCTCTGGCAGCAAGCTTTCGCCGACTGCGGCCTCGACCCAAACACCTATCTGGCCGCTAAACCCAAAGACCAGCCCCTCCCCTGGGATTTCATCGAGACTGGGGTAAGCAAGGAGGCCCTGCTTCGTGCCAAGAATAAAGATTGAATACTCCAAGGGCGAAGAGGTCAAATATCTCTCCCACCGCGACCTGATGCGGGCCTTTCAGCGGGCGATCAGGCGGGCCGACCTGCCGATCGCCTTCTCCCAGGGTTTTAATCCACACATGAAGATCTCGTGGGGCCAGGCGCTCAAAGTCGGAGCGACTTCGGCCGCTGAGCCGGCGGAACTGGAAATGTCAGAGTGGGTCAAACCGGACGAGTTGATGGCCCGCCTTAACGCCTCCCTCCCCAAGGGACTTGCAATCTCCGCGGCTTTTCTGGTATAATAACCAACTGTTATGTACGCTATCATCGAAACTGGGAGCAAACAATACAAGATCAAGGCAGGCGATATCATCGATGTCGAGCTGCTGGACAACCAGCAGAGCGTCACTTTCAGCAATGTCCTGCTGCTGTCTGACGGGGAGAAACTCGAGGTCGGCGTCCCTTACGTCCCGGGGGCCAAAGTTTCCGCCAAGGTCATCGGCAACGTTAAAGATGACAAAGTGACCACCTTTAAATATAAGAACAAGACCAACTATCACCGGACCATCGGGCACCGGCAGAATTACACCCGGGTCCAGATCGAAGGAATCAAACATGGCGCATAAGAAGGCCGGCGGGGCCTGCCGCAACGGCCGTGATTCGGAAGGCCAGCGCCTCGGCATCAAGCGTTCCGGCGGACAAAAGGTCAAGGCCGGGGCGATCATCGTCCGCCAGCACGGCAGCACCTTTTATGCCGGTTTGAACGCCGGGATCGGCTCGGACTTTACCATCTTCGCCAAGACCGCCGGTACGGTGGTCTTTACCGGCAACCGGATCAACGTCCAGCCGTAAAAAGCTGGGCCGTTTATGGCTAAAAAACATACCTACCAAACGATCGTCATCAAGATCGGCTCCAGCACGCTAACAACCCCCCATGGCACCCTTGACCTGGCGAACCTCCGGCGGATCGTCGCCGAAGCAGCTACTCTGGTCAAGCAACAGAAAAAGGTCATCATCGTCACTTCCGGGGCGATCGTGACCGGAGCGCAGGCCTTAGGTCTAAAAGAAAAACCGAAAAGCATCCCGCAAAAACAGGCGGCCGCCGCTATCGGGCAGTCCCGGCTGATGCGCCAGTATGAAAAAGCGTTTGAAGAGCGCGGGATCATCGTCGCCCAGGTCCTGTTGACCCGCGACGCCCTGGCTGACCGGCAGCGCCACCAGAACGCCCGCAACTGCCTCCACACTCTCCTCGCGGAAAAGGTCGTCCCAGTCATCAACGAGAACGACACCGTCGCCGTCGACGAGATCCGGATCGGCGACAACGACACCCTGGCCGCGCTCACCGCCCGGCTGGTCGGGGCCGATCTCTTGATCGTCCTGACCGATGTCGACGGCTTCTTCATGAAGGACAAAAAAGGCGCTCCTTTCCTGGTCTCGGCAATCAAGCGGATCAATAAGGCGGTCAGAAGCGCCGCCGGACACTCGGCGACCCAACAAGGGACCGGGGGGATGATCACCAAACTGGGCGCGGCCGAGATCTGCCTTAAGGCCGGGATCGATCTGGCTATTATCAATGGCCGCAAACCAGGGCTGATTGCCGGGGCCGCCCAAAAGAAGATCAGCGGCACCCTCTTCACCGCCAAGAGTTAACCTTCATTGCTTTAGCGTCGTTTTTGTAGTATAATTTTACTGTCCCAAAAGAAAAAAACATAGAGAGGGGGTTCCATTGTGAAAATTAGAAAAATGTCCGTCCCTTCCTTGTTGTTCATTGTTTCATTGTTAATTGGGTCATTGGTCGCCGGCTGTGCGCCGGCCAAGAAGAGCGGGGGCGAAAAAGTCATTGAAATGTGGGTCATGCCTAACTCCCTCAACCCGATCACCGACATCGAGACCATCCTCAAGCCGTTCGAAGAGAAGACCGGCATCAAGGTCCGGATCACCTCGGTCGACTGGGGCGCCGGTTGGAGCAAGATCACGACCGCCGCTACCTCGGGCGACGTCCCCGATATCGCCCAGGTCGGCTCCACCTGGGTCTCTGCCCTCGTCGGCATGGGGGCCTTGGAAGATCTCTCCAAAGAAGCGATCGCTTCGCTCGGCGGGCCGGGGGCCTTTGTCCCGGTCGCCTGGCAAACGGTTGGCATCGAAAACTCCGGCAAAGTTAACGCCGTGCCGTGGTTCGTCGACGCTCGCGGCCTCTTTTTCCGGACCGATGCCCTGGCCAAGGCCAAGGTCAAGCCCGGTGATATGGCGACCTGGGACGGTTTCAAGTCCTCGCTCAAAAAACTCTATGACGCCGATCTCGTGTTCGACGGCCAACCGATGGCCCCGCTCGGCATTTCCGGCAAGAACGACTGGAACGTCATCCACGCTCTGGCGCCCTGGATCTGGATGGCCGGCGGCGACATTCTTTCCGCCGACCGCAAGAGCTGCGCCCTCGACAGCGATGCCGCTTATGAGGGAATATCATATTTCATCAGCCTGGCCAAGGACGGCTATGTTCCGATCGAATACCTCGAGCTGAACACCGCCCAGGTCAGCGCCAACTTCAACAGCGGCGCCTGCGCCATGTATTTTGACGGGCCCTATGAGATCAGGACACTCACCCGCCCGGTCTCGGAGGGTGGGGCGGCTGATTCGCCGACCGCCAAGAATTTCGCCGTGGTCGGTTATCCGAAAGGCCCCAAGGGGAGGATCACTTTTGTCGGCGGCTCGACCCTGGCCATCTTCAAGCAAAGCAAGAACAAGGCGGCCGCGTTCGAAGTGATCAAGTATCTCGCCTCAAAGAAGCCGCAGGTGGAGTACGCCAAGGTGACCGGTTTCCTGCCGGCGCGCAAGGAAGGGTTCAGCGATCCCTACTTCGCCAACGACCCGAACCGCAAGGTCTTTAAAGAAGCCGTCTTCTACGGCAAGACCTATCCCGCCATCCCGAGCTGGGGACTGCTGGAGCCGCTCCTGACCCGGCGCCTCGGTATCCTTTGGGATTATGTCACCTCCGGCAAAGATGTCAGCCCCGAAGTTATTAAAGAACAACTGAAATTGGCCAAGAAAGAAGTCGAATCTATTCTGTCGCAAAACAACAGGCGGTAAACCATGTGCGGAATAGTTGGTTATGTCGGTTATAAGGAAGCCCTCCCTTTCCTGGTCGAGGGCCTCAAGAAGCTGGAGTACCGGGGCTACGACTCGGCCGGGGTCGCCACCTTGGACGAGGGAAAGCTTTTTGTCAGCAAGTGCGTCGGCAAGATCGTCGATCTGGAAACTTTGCTGGCGGGCCAACCGATCAACGGCCTGATCGGCATCGGCCACACCCGCTGGGCTACCCACGGCCAACCCTCCCACATCAATTCCCATCCTCACGTTGACTGCCAGTCGAAACTCGTTGTCGTCCATAACGGCATCATTGAGAACTTTCTCGAACTCCGCAAGGAATTGATCGCCCGCGGCCATACTTTCCGCTCGGCGACCGACACGGAGGTCTTCGCTCACCTGATCGAGGCCAATTATGCCGGCGACCTCCTGACAGCGGTCCGCACTTCGCTCGGACAGGTTCGGGGAACCTACGCCCTGGCGGTCATTTCCGAACACGACCCCGAGAAGATCGTCGTCGCCCGCTCCGGCAGTCCGCTGATCATCGGCCACGGGGAGAACGAGTCGTTCGTCGCCTCCGATATCACCGCCATCCTTAAATATACCAGCCGCGTCACTTATCTCGACAACGGCGAACTGGCCGAGATCTCCCCGGCCGGAGTCAGGATATTTGATGCTAACGGCCGGCCGGTCCTGAAAGAGACCAGCCTGATCTCTTGGGACCCGGAGTCGGCGGAAAAAGGGGGCTACGCCCATTTCATGCTCAAGGAGATCCACGAGCAGCCGAACGCCCTGCGCAAGACGATCGAGGGACGGGTCCAGGCGGAAAGCCATAAGATCCATTTTGACGAATTGAACTTGAGCGATGAAGAGATCAGGTCGATCAACCGGGTGGTCTTTACCGCCTGCGGCACCTCCTGGCACGCTGGGTTGATCGGCGAATACCTTTTCGAACAATTCGCCCGGGTCCCGACCGAGGTCGAATACGCCGCCGAGTTCCGCTACCGGCATCCGATCATCGATAATAAAACACTGGTCATCGCCATCACCCAGTCAGGTGAAACGGCCGACACTTTGGGCGCCGTCTGGGAAGCCCGGGAGCAAGGGGCAAAAGCGGTCGCCATCTGCAACGTGGTCGGCTCGACCATCGCCCGCGAAGCGAACGGGGTCGTCTACACCAGCGCCGGCCCGGAGATCGGGGTCGCCTCGACCAAGGCCTTTACCACCCAACTGGCCATCATCTACCTGCTGGCCATCCTTTTCGGCCAGAAACGCGGCGTGTTAAGCGAGGCGGCCGCGACCAAGCTGATCAACGACCTGATCGAACTCCCGGAGAAGGTCGAGCGGACCTTGCTCGGCGAACCGATCGTCGAAGAGATCGCGGAAAAATATCGGGGCACGACCAACGCGCTCTACTTAGGCCGCGGCAAAGGATTCCCCATCGCCCTGGAAGGGGCGCTCAAGCTGAAAGAGGTCTCCTATATCCACGCCGAAGGTTATCCCGCCGCCGAGATGAAACACGGGCCGATCGCCCTGATCGACCGGAACATGCCGGTCGTCGTCCTCGCCCTGGCCGGCCGCCGCTTCGAGAAGATCCTCGGCAACATCGAAGAGGTCAAGGCGCGCGGCGGACAGGTTATAGCCGTAACGACCGCCGGCGACAGCAGCCTGGCCGAACGGGTCGACGAGGTCATCTATATTCCCCAGACCTCCGAAGCGCTCTCCCCGCTCCTGGCGGTAGTGCCGCTCCAGCTTTTCGCCTACTACATCGCCGTCAAACGGGGCTGCCACATCGACCAGCCGCGCAACCTCGCCAAGAGCGTCACCGTCGAATAGCCGTTTTTTTGACTCACGACGCTTAACCCTGTAGAATACTAACGAGATGTTGAAGCCGAAATACTATATCTCTTCCGAGAACGAGTTCGTCATCGAGAATTACAATTCCGCGCCAACCTTCTCCAGTTTTTTTCCGGGAGTGGCCGGCACCTTCGGTTGCCCAATGTGGGTTTTCTACGCCAATCGCGGGCAATGCATCACCTCGGCCGGTTTCCTCGATAAAGACGACGCCATCATGGAGTTCCAGGCCGCCAATAAAGCTTATCGCGACGTGGCGCTCAACGGCTTCCGCACCTTCCTCAAGATCGACGGGGTCTTCTATGAACCTTTCTCGGAACGATCGGACTCGCCCAAGGAGATGCGGATCTCTTCCCACGGGCTGACCCTGATCGAGGAAAACCAAAAGCTTAAGCTCCGGGTCGAGGTCGATTTTTTTACTGTGCCGAACGAGGCTTTCCCCGGTCTCGCCCGGGTGGTTAAAGTGACCAACCTCGGCCGGCGCCCGCGCCAGGTCGAGTTGATCGACGGCCTGCCGATCGTCATCCCGTTCGGTTTTGCCAACGATTTCCTGAAACGGCTCAGTCAGACGATCGAGGCTTGGTGCCAGGTCGAGAACCTGGAGCGCCACGCCCCGTTCTTCCGGCTCAAGGTCCTGCCGGCCGACGTTTCGGAAACCAAGTTGATCGAGAAAGGCCATTTTTTCCTCTCCTTCGCCCAACAGGGGAACAAGCAGAGCCAGGTCGATCTGATCATCGACCCGACGCTCATCTTCGGCGAGATCTCGAGCCTCGAGTTCCCCGACGGCTTTGCCGTCTCCAACCGTTTTAAACTGCCGCGCAAACAACTGACCCAGGGCTTTATCCCCTGCGCTTTCGCTCACAAGAAGTTCCGCCTCGGCCCCCGGTCGACCTTTGAGCTCTATTCCCTCTTCGGCCAGGCCGACAATGTCCACCTGCTTAACCAACTGAAGCGGCGGGTCTCCAGCCGCAAATATTTCGCCCGCAAGGCGCTCGGCAACCGGACCCTGGTCGATCAGGTTTGCGCCGCCTTTCACATGGAGAGCGCCTCGAAAAGTTTCGACCTCTACTCCCGCCAGACCTTTCTCGACAACGTTCTGCGCGGCGGGCTCCCCGTCACCGTCGGGAATAAAGTGATCTACACCTACTACCGCAAGCACGGCGACATGGAGCGCGACTATAACGACTTTAAGCTGATGCCCACTTATTTCTCCCAAGGGAACGGCAATTACCGCGACATCAACCAGAACCGGCGCGACGACGTTTTCGTCAACCCGGATGTGGGCAACGACAACATCATCCGCTTCTTTAATCTGATCCAACTGGACGGTTTCAACCCGCTGGTCGTTCTCGGCAGCCAATACTGCCTTAAGTCGGCCCGCCAAGCCGAGGCGCTGGTCGCCAAACATTTCAAGGCCCCGGACCAGGCCCTGGTCACCAAACTGACCGCGCCGTTCCTCCTCGGCGAGCTGATCAAAGAGAATGAGGAGACCGGGGCGGAATACAAGATCTCTCGCGAAGAGTTTGCCCGCGAGCTGGTCACCCTAGCCGTCGTGGAAGAAGGGGCGGTCCACGGCGAAGGGTTCTGGATCGACCATTTCTTTTATAATCTCGACCTGCTGGAAAGCTTTGAATGTCTTTTTCCGGAGCAGGTCCGGGAGATACTCTTTAATAAACCGGTCTTTACCTATTTCGACAACGAACATGTCGTGGTTGACCGCCGGGACCGTTACCGGCTGGTCGGGGGAAAGGTCCGCCAGTATGAGGGTGTCCGGCACGATGTCGAGAAATCACATTTACTGAACAGCCGCGGCCAACACCGCCACTTGGTCCGGACCGGACTGGGCAAAGGTGAACCCTATTACACCACCCTGGCCGGTAAGCTCCTCTGTCTGGCGGTGAATAAAGCGGCTTCATTCGACGCCGAGGGGATCGGCCTGGAGATGGAAGCGGATAAGCCAGGCTGGTATGACGCCCTGAATGGTTTACCCGCGCTCTTTGGCTCCTCTCTTTCTGAAGCGCTCGAGCTGAAGCGGCTCGCCCTCTACACCCTCAAACATCTCCGGGACGACGACTCGATCGCCCTGCCGGTCGAAGTCGCCGAATTCCTCGAGGGGGTCAACAATAACCTCCTCGCCTTCTTCAATAGCCACGACAACTTCCAGTACTGGGACGTCACGGCCGGGTTAAAAGAGACCTTCCGCCGCCGCGTCCGGCTCGGGTTGAGCGGCGAAGAGGTCAAGCTGACCGGCGACCAAACTGGCAAATTCCTAAAAAACATCGTCAAGAAATGCGACGCCGGGATCCGCCGCTGTCTCGACAAGTACGGCAATTACTACACTTATTTCATCAATGACGCAGTTGAATTCGAGACCCAGAGCGGCAATACGATCAAGGTCCGCCGCTTCGCCCAGCAGGCCCTCCCTCTTTTCCTGGAAGGTTTTGTCCATGCCCTGAAGGTAGAACAGGACAAGCGGATCTACCAGCTGGTCAAACAGAGCCCCCTTTACGACCGCGAGCTGAAGATGTACAAGGTCAATTCTCCCCTGGAGACCGCGCCGATCGAGGTCGGGCGGGCCCGCATTTTCACCCCCGGCTGGCTGGAGAACGAATCGATCTGGCTCCACATGGAATATAAATATCTCCTCGAACTGCTCAAGGCCGGGATGTACGACGAGTTCTTCCACGATTTCAAGCACGCCCTGGTCCCCTTCATGGACCCGAAAAAATACAAGCGGAGCACCCTGGAAAATTCTTCTTTCCTCGTTTCCAGCGCCCATCCGAACAAGCAGAGCCACGGCCGCGGGTTTGTCGCCCGGCTCTCCGGCGGGGCGATCGAATTCATGGATATGTGGCTGATGATGACGACCGGCAAAAAGATCTTCTCCCTCGACGCTGCCGGCAAGCTCGTCTTCTGCCTGGCCCCGCTCCTCCCCGGCTGGCTTTTTAAGAAAGGAAAACTGGTCTTTACCCTCCTCGGCTCGATCGAGGTCACTTACCTGAACAAAAAAGGGAAGAACACCTACGGCGGGGAACCTGCCGTCAAACCGCGCGCCTATCGCCTCTGCTACGAGGATCGCGAGGTGGAGATCAACGCACCGGTCGTCCCCGAACCGCACGCTCGCGCCATCCGCGACCGCAAGGTCAAAAAAATCGTCGTTACGCTCGATTAGAACTCCGCCCTTTTTTTTGCTATAATGTTCGGGCTATGTTGCCTTTTGGCGTCACTTTCTACCCCGACCAATGGCCGGTAGAAACGTGGGAAGAGAACTTTAGAAATATCAAGAAAGCCGGCTTTAACCTGGTCCGGTTCAACGAGATGGCTTGGGATTGGATCGAGCCGGAGCCGGGAAAGTTCAATTTTGCCGGGCTCGACCGGGCGCTCGATATTTGCGCCAAACACGGTTTGAAAGTCCTGCTCGGGATACCGACCTCGCAAGTCCCGCCCTGGTTCTACCGCCTTTATCCCGCTTCCCGGCCGGTCGCGCAGGACGGAACGCTTTATCCGGAATTTGGCCCCCGGCCGAATGTCTGTAAAGACAATTCCCGTTACCGGCGCCTGGCGGAACGGTTAACCAAGAAGCTTGTGGCCCGTTATAAAAATCACCCGGCGCTGCTCTATTGGCAGGTCGATAACGAGCCGGTCTATCCTCCGCTCGACCACACGACCCAGAACGACTACTGCCACTGTGAGGATAGCCGCCGCGCCTTCCTCGTCTGGGCCAAAGCACGCTATGGTTCGCTTAAAAAACTGAACGAGGTCTGGGGGACGAGTTTCTGGACGAACCATCTCTCTAGCTGGGAAGATATCCGGACCCCCAAAGCGGGGATCTGGGAAGCGGTCTCCCCTCATATCTTCCTCGACTGGTTCCGCTTTAAGACCGACAGCCTCAAGGGTTGGATTGGCCATTTGGCGAAGATCGTCCGGAGCACCGACCAGAAACATCCCGTCGGGACCAACGGCTTTATCGGGATCTGCACCCGGGTCCCCGACCACAGCCGGCTGTGCGAGGGACTCGACTGGTACGGCCTCGATATTTACCCGAAGGGGGGCCGGATGGACGAGCGCGGCCTCGCTTTCATGCTCGATATCTGGCGGAGCTTTACCCGTGCCGGCAAAGCGGAATTCCACGTGACTGAAATGCAAGGTGGCCAGAATGTCCGCTGGGGGTGCCCGGATTATGTGGTCGGGCCGGAGATCAAAGGATGGACCAAGCAGGCTTACGAACGGGGGGCCAAGGCACTCCTCTATCATGCCTGGCGCCCGCCGCTCTTTGGCGCGGAAACGGGCGGATTTGGAATTTTAAAAGCTGATGGATCACCAACGAAGCGATTGGACGTCATCAAGAAGCTTGCCAAAGAAGTAGCGGCGACCTTCAGGTCGCCAAAACATGGCGGTCTAAAGACCGCCTCTACGGCAATTGCCTACCTCCGCTCCAGCGAGGTTCAAACCTACCAGGAACAGGGCCCGCCACGCGGCATTGCCGGACAATGGGAGGCGGTTCGGACCGACATCGGGCTAACTCACGCCCTGGAATCTGCTTCCGGCGCTTACCAGCTGGTTTATAAGAAGAATAAGGAGCTGATCGATTTTATTTTCGATCAGGACCTGGAGGGAGGAAAGCTCCCCTATAAGACGATCCTTCTCCCCAATCCTTATCTTCTTTCCCGGCGCCAGCACGAGAACTTGAAAAAGTGGGTCGCCACCGGCGGGCACTTAATAACTGAAGCCCGTTACGGTCAAAAGGACGAGAATGGCCATCTTTATCCCCAGCCCTTGCTCGAAGACCTGCTCGGGGTAACTTATGACCATGGAGAAATAACAGAGGATGGTTTCTTGGACGTTATTGCGGGCAAGCCGCGCAAATATTTTATTTTGGTAAAGAAAATAGGCCGGGGGAAAGTCAGTTACGCCAACTTCAGCCTGTTTTTAACAATTAGAAAGGGAGCGAGCAAATGGCAAAATACGGCTACTTTGATACGGACAATAAAGAATTCGTTATAACCCGGCCCGATACCCCCCTGCCGTGGATCAACTATCTGGGATCGGAGGACTATTGCGGCCTGATGTCGAATACCGCGGGGGGTTACAGCTTCTATCGCGATCCGAAAGAGCGGCGCCTGACCCGCTACCGCTATAACAACGTCCCGATGGACCGCGGCGGACGCTACATCTATCTGCGCGACAACAGCAGCGAAGAGTTTTGGTCGGCCTCCTACCAGCCGGTGATGAAGTCGAACAAATACGAGTGCCGCCACGGCCTCGGTTACACCGTGATCGAAGTCGAATACGCCGGCGTCCAGACCAAGACGACCTATTTTGTCCCGCTCGGGGAAAACCTCGAAGTTTGGATGATCGAGGTCAAAGCTCAAAAATCACGCGACCTCTCCCTCTTCCCTTTTGTCGAGTTCTGTCTCTGGGACGCGCTGAACGATATGACCGATTACCAGTACAATCTGAACATCGGCGAGACCGAGGTTAAAGACGGGACCATCTACCACCTCTCCCGCTACCGGGTGGAACACAATCTCCTCGCCTATCTCGCCTGCGCCAACGCCACCCCCAAGGGCTTTGACACCCAACGCCGCGACTTTATGGGGAACTATGGCGATTTCTCCGCCCCTCGGGCGGTCGTGGAGGGAAAGATGAACAATTCCCTCGCCTGCGGCTGGGCGCCGGTCGGCGCGCTGGAGATCCCCTGCAAGCTGAAGGCGGGTGAGACCAAGACCTTTATCTTTGTCCTCGGTTACGCGGAAGATAAGAAAGCACCGCCGCAAAAGATCAAGAAGTTCGGCTCCAAGGCGGTCATAGAAAAAGAGCTGCAGCGGTTGAAAGAACACTGGGAGCGGGACCTGAACAATTTCTCCGTCCGGACCCCGGACGAAGAGCTGAACTTAATGGTCAACACCTGGAACCAGTACCAATGCCGCACTACTTTTAACTGGTCCCGCTCGGCCTCGTATTACGAATCGGGGATCGGCCGCGGCATGGGTTTCAGGGATTCGAACCAAGACACGCTCGGCTTTGTCCACATGATCCCGGAGAAGGTCCGCGAACGGATCCGCGATCTCGCTTCGACCCAGCTGCCCGACGGGAGCGCCTACCACCAATATTCGCCGCTGACCAAGAAGGCCAACCCGTCGGACCACAAATACGGCGACGATCATCTTTGGTTGATCTATTCTGTTGCCGCCTATATCAAAGAAACCGGCGACAAAGCTTTCTTGAAGGAAATAATTCCGATCGCCGGCGGCCGCGCGGTCGACCTTTTCACCCACCTGGAAAAAGCAATCGCTTTCTCGATGAATAATCTCGGGCCGCACGGCTTGCCGCGGATCTTCTTTGCCGACTGGAACGACTGTCTTAACCTCGACCAGGGGAAAAAGAAAGCGGAGTCGGTCATGGTGGCGCAGATGCTCGTCGCCGCCGCGAGTGAAATGGTCGAGCTGGCTAAATTGTACGGCCAGCCGGCCAAGTCAAAGAAATATGAAAAGATCGCCCAAGGGATGAAGGCGACGATCAACGAGACCGCCTGGGATGGCGATTGGTACCGGCGGGCTTATACCGACCGGCAAGAGCCGGTCGGCTCGAAAACCTGCCCGGAGGGGAAGATCTACTTGGAACCGCAAGCCTGGGCGCTGATGTCGGGCGTGGCCGACTACGAACGGGGGAAGAAATGCCTCGACGCGGTCAACCGCCTCCTCTCGACCGATCACGGAATAATGATCCTGACCCCGCCCTACTCCCAGTTCCAGCACCAGTTGGGAAGCATCGGCGTTTATCCGCCCGGCTTAAAAGAGAACGGCGCCATCTTTTGCCATCCCAATCCGTGGGTCATGATCGCCGAGTGCCTCCTCGGTCGCGGCGACCAGGCTTACCAGTACTACCGGGCGATCCTCCCGGCGGCGCGCAACAAGATCGCCGATATCCACAAGACCGAACCGTATGTCTACTGCCAGATGATCGCCGGTAAGGCCCACAAGGATTTCGGCGAAGGGAAGAACTCCTGGTTGACCGGTTCGGCCAGCTGGAATTTTGTCGCCGTCTCGCAGTACATCCTCGGCATCCGGCCGGATTATAACGGCTTGAAGATCGATCCCTGCATCCCGAAAGAGTGGAAGGCTTTCTCGGTCAAGCGGCATTTCCGCGGGGCGGATTATTTTATCACCGTCCGCAATCCTTATGGGGCCAGTAAAGGGGTCAAGTCGGTAGTGCTCGACGGTAAAAAGATAGCGTCAAATGTCATCCCGGTGACCAAAGGGAAAGAGCATCACGTCGAAGTGATCATGGGCTAGCGCCCCGCCCGGGCCCTTACTTAACGCCGAAACGGGTCAACCAGACCCCGCCCAAGCCACAGAAGGCGGCGATCATTTTGATCAGGAACCCGCCGACCGGGATCAGTCCGATAAGCGAGAGCAAGATGACGCCGATCAGCGTTTCGGTCATCATCGAACGCCCTTCGATCCTGAAAGCATGCAGAGTTTTCTTCCCCAGCAAATGGCCGACGGCAATGTAGCCGAAAAGACCGGCCGCCGCGAGCAACATCCCCCAGACCGGTATCAGGACAATGCCGATGAGCGAGACCAGCAGGACAATGGTTATCGGGATGAACAGGACAGCGATCAGCAAGCCATAGAGGAAGTTCTGTAATAGATCTTTTTCCAGAACAGCGGACACCCGGCCGACCTGGGAAGTGAACACGGCGACCAAAATGATCGCCAGAACGAGGAAGCCGAAGAAAGAAAGAACATTGAACATGGCGACCCCTTTTAAGATCCCTCCCTTGGTGAAAAACGAGACCGTCGGCGAGATGCCGGCCACGGCCACTTCAACTATATCCCCACGGACGATCGCCCCCGGTTCCCGCATGATCTTCCCGCCAACCGCCACCACGTCGCCGCCGACCGTCGCCGGGTCCTTCAGATAGACCGAACCGCCGACTGAAACCACATCTTCGAGCACCTTGCCGTAAACCGTGACCGAGCCGCCAACGCTGACGGCCGACTGGATCTCGGCCCCTTCCGGGACGACGACGCTTTCGCCAACCTTGACCAACGCTTGTTTCTGTTTTTCGAGCCCTTTGATCACGGCAAAAGCGGCGGCCGCGGCAGAAACGACGATAATGACCACTAGCAGTAAACCTAAGATCTTCTTTAACATCAAAACACCTCCATGGGTATTCGCGAACTGATTATACGGCGGCAAAAGAAGCTTGTAAAGGGTTATTTGCTCTCGCCGTTGCCGTTGACCGGCTCGATGATCAAAACGGCGGCGGCGATGACCGTGCTCCAGAGGCCGCGCTGGCCGATGGCGCTCTGGGTCACGTGCGAAGTGCGGACGATCTTGTCGGACAATTTCCACTGCTCCTGACGTTCGTCCCAGCTCGAATCCTCCTCGAACGGGATACCGAGGACCGTGGCTAGCATCTGGGCCGCGATGTCCTCGGCGTACTCACCGCACTCCTCGTCGGTCATCCCGTTGCCGTGGTGTTCGCTCAAATAACCATAGGTGTTGGGGTCGGCCGGCAGGGCGATGCCGATCGAAGCGGAGATCAGGCGATGCGATTCGTTGGTGTCATTGCGCGACATGACGATAAAAGCGATCTGGCCCGGCTTGATCAATTTCAAGCCTTGCTCGCGGGGGATCTGCTTACAACCGGGCGGGAAAATGCTCGAAACCTGGACGTAGTTGACCGCCTGGATCCCCGCGTCGCGCAGTGCCATCTCAAAGCTGGCCAGCTTTTCCTTATGCCGGCCAACCCCTTTGACAAAAAATATCTTATCCGGAACCATGTCGTTCATAAGCTTGATTATACTCCCTTTTAAGGGTTGGCTGCGAGTCCTTCTTCTTCTCAAACCTTTTCAATAATTTTACCTAATACTTTTCACGGCAGCAAGCGGCACTTTTGATCCCTTTTCCCCGGAGCGGCCCGGCCTTTTAAAAAATGAAAAAAGAAAAATATTTATTGGTTTTAAAACCCCGCCCCAAATACAAACTAATAGTGATATGATTACATAAGACTTACAAACATATGAATAAAGAAGGAATCCAAAAAGGCAAAAAAAGACTTGAATCTTGCAAACATAGATTCAGCCCTCGAATTTGCCCTAATTATAATAAACTAAAAACCGGAAGAATGTATCCAATCCCTTACGAAGGGGCTCCCCCATACGAAGACACAGAAAAGGATATTGTTGACGATGCGATATTATGTTTTGGTTGTGGTACGTTTGAAAAATATTAATGTTTATTTTAATTAACAGATTCTGTCTTTTTTCAACAAAAACCTTGAGTTCAAATATTAAGGGAGTATACTTGGGGCCAGATAGCTGTGGGTTTTTAGCGGGGAATACGGTTGCTTGAACATCTTTATGAATAAAATGACATTGCCTTTCATGCTTATTTTATTATTTTTTGTTGGCGGATGTGTGCCTTCTGATAATTACTTACAACCGATTTCCAATTCTCCTGATATGGAAATCGTAGATGCGAATGGGATAAAAACTATTTCATACAAAGGCATGAATTATAATATCATGGTGTCAATTATGAAATTCAAAGAAGATTATTTTGTGGTTTCTTTACAAATGGAAAACAAAAAAGAAAACGATATAGCTGAAAATAAATATGCTGCCCATCTTTTTGACGGCTCTGATTTAAAGCCGCTAAATTATTGCAGTAAAGCCTTTTTGGAAAAGATAAAAGGAATTTATTCAGAGGCAAAAGAGATCAATATTGAGCCTGAATATAAATATTCGTATAGTGGCAGTGATTCTGGCTCCAAATGGACCGGAGAGATGCAAAGAGCAGAAACTGAACAGAGCAAAAAGGATCGGCTAATTGTAAGTACCATATCTTCATCGCAGAGGGCATCTGTCGAGCGAGAATTTAATAACTATATCGATAATTATTTTCAATTTCGACCTTTGTATCCCCATAAGATTCGTCAAGGTTATTTATGTTATTACCCGAATTTCAAGCTAGAGTACCCCCTAATTTTCGTGGTTGTAATTGAAAACGATAGATTTGAATTTAAGTTTAAGCCCTCCGGATTAATGCTTGATGATAAAACAAAAGGACAAGATGAATCACAAAATATTGAACAATTTGATTCTGCCGATAAATATTATGAAAAAGGACAGTCTTTTTATACGGCAAATGACTATAAAAATGCGCTGCCGTATCTCAAAAAAGCATTAGAAATTAATCCTGGCTATGCCATTGATTATTCTATGTTAGGTTATTGTCAGCAACAACTCGGCCAATATAAGGAAGCCGTAGATTCATATAATCGAGCTATTCAAATTAATCCTGCTGACGTTAGTGCCTACCTAAATCTAAGCGGCATTTATTCAAATACATACCATTTTCACAACAAAGCAATAGAAATATTGAATCAAGGCATAAAATACAACCCTAATAATGCACGGTTATATAACAATCTAGGTTTATCATATTTTGGGCTGGGCAATTACGACGAAGGCAAAAATATCCTCAATAAGGCAATTGAAATTCAGCCAGATCTTATTCAGGCGCATGCAAGTTTAGGAATTGCTTTTTTTGAATTGGGTCAATACAATAAATCGATAGGAGCTTTTAAGCGGGCGATTAGTCTTGGTTCAGTCAATGAGACGGATTATCTCATCTTGGCTCAAGCTTATTATAAGATTGAACACTACGAAGAAGCAATAAAATCTTTTGAGCAAGTAATTTCCCTTAACTCTAATTCTGAATTTTCTGAATTAGCACATATCGGTTTGAGTAATGCTTATTTGAAACTTGGTCAAATAAAAAACGCCTTAGAATTTAGCAAGCTAGCGATTTATATTAATCCAAGCAATGCTAATGCGCACCTTAACATGGGGATATGCTATTTATCGCTGGGCGAGAAAGAACTCGCTCTTAATGAATATAAAACTCTTAAGGCCTTAGACAAAGATATGGCCAACAAATTACTTAAAGAAATTAACCAGAAATAATTTTTATAGTATCTTATTTACTCCCAGCTATCCCATTCTAGCCTTTTTTCGCTTTATCGCTGTCAGGGTCGGGGGATTAAACGGAAAGTTTGCGATAAGATAGTGGCTGACCATCGTGAACAACATTAGAACCGCCAGCCAACGGCCAACTAACTATATTTATATACCAAATTACCAAGTACAAATTACTAACTAATAAGTTTGGCTGCGGGACCTGGATTTGAACCAGGATTGCTTCTGCCAAAGAGAAGTGTGCTACCGTTACACTATCCCGCAACGAACTTCGTTCGCAATGACCAATGGCCAATTCTCAATGACTAATGGAGGAATTAATTAAATCGATAAGCAGTACCATCATTTGACATTTGTCATTGGTCATTTGACATTCAAGAGTATATCACTTTTTGTTGAAATTATTCAATGAATAAGACGATAACCAATTTGAATGAAAATAGGGACAAAACCACCAGCGCATCACCATCAAATCCCGGCGGAACCATTCCTTGCCCGCGCGGCTCGGGGGCTTTTTCCCCAGCCAGCGGTAATTTATCGCCCTGTCTTTGCGGCCGGAAACCTGCAAATCCCTTCAGCTTCCATTGTCCTCGCCCAGGCGGAACTCCCCTCCGGCGGAGGGGAAAGACCGGAACCCAAACCGACAGCTCCCCTTAAGCAGGACCTTTTTACCTTTTACCGGGAAAATCTGCCGTCCGCCAATCTGATCAACTTAAAAGCGGCGTTTGAGCTTCTGGAAGAACTCTCTCTGGACCTTGAGCCAAAAGCCCTGGGAATTGAATTGCTGATGAGCTGGGGAACATCTCCCGACACCGTCGCCGCCTATCTGCTCCTGGACGTTGATCCCCCGCTTGTCGGTAAACGGGGCGGCCGGGCTGTAATCGACTTAATTGACAGAAAACACCTGCTTGACGAATTCGACTTTCAACGGGAATTTGGCAATGATCAGGGCGGATTATACATCAAGATGCTGACCGCCCGCGAGCAAAATATGGATGTGCTGCTGCTAAAGACGGCCGAGATTTATACCGCTTTGTCCAGAAATATCGGCAAAAGATTGGAGCCGTGCGCGCCCTATGGGCGGCATGCTTTTGCCCCCCTTTTAAAGGTCCTGCGCCATTCCCGCCACGCCCAGCAGTTGGAAGACCTGGCTTTTTTTAACATGGAACCGGAAAAAGCCGCTCAAACCGCCTCCACGACTTACAGCGGGGTTTATAAACTTGGTCCGCGCTATTTCGCCGAAGAAATGAGGACGCTGGGAGAGTGCTTAATTGCGAGATTCCCTCAATACACTTTCAACTGGCGGGAAAAAGGGCTGGTCCAGATCGCCAACAAGCGCCGGGCGCTGCATGATCTTATCGCGCTTGAATGTATTGTTGAAGACACGGAGCAATGTTATACCGCTTTAGGCGAGCTGATAAAGGAAATGGAAACCTGGCTTTTCATTTATGAGCCGGCCGAATTCGATGATTACATCGCCAAACCGAAAGAGACAGGTTATCAGGCCTTGCACGCTACCTTCGCCGCTAAAGAAGGCTGGGAAGTCGAGATTCAGATCAAATCAAAAGCCATGCACCATCAAGCAACGGTAGGCGATTATTCGCATATCCGTCTCAAGCTGACCGATCAGGGTTTTGATTCTTTTATTCTTGAAGCGCCTAATGCCAGGGCCGTCTACGAAGCCAATCATTTTGAGTTGAATAACAAAGGATATGTCTATGTCTACGATGAAAACGGCCGGATTATTGATGTCGGGCCCAAGCGCGGGTCCGGGGCCGTCACCGTGCTCGATTTCGCTTTCCGGCTGGGAATCGGTGTCGGCAGCCGGGTGCTTAGCGCCGTTGTCAGGCGCCTGCAATCTGACGGTTTCTGGCAAGATGAAAGGGCTAACCTTGACTCTCCGATAAAAAACGGCGACATGATAATACTAATTCTGGCCAAAGATCCCCAGCCGGCCAACAAGGCCAGGCTCAAGGCCGCCAATACCCAGCTGTCAGCCGCCTCGCTCGATTTAATCGCCGCCGGGGTAACGGGCGGAGCAAGGGGCAAGTTAAGCCAATTCATCGATCGGGGGAAAATCGCTCTGGAAGAAACTGTGATCAAGGTTTGGAAAAAAGAAGCTTTCTCTCTTTTTGAGGCGCTCTGCCCGAGGGTTTGCGGCCAGACCCATCAACTTCACTACTCTTCTGCCCGGCTCTATAATAAAACCGGCTTTCGCGACGCCGAGACTTTTCATGCCGCCCTCGGCGTGGGCGCGGAAGCTGGGGGAAAAAATACATTGCTGCAGCGCGCCGGAGGGATATTGCAAGACTCTTCCGTCGTCACCGGCCGTGACGGCGACAGTATTTATGTTATGTTCAATAATAACCATCACGGGGCGTTCAAACGCCTGCTCGATTTTCTCGAGGCCGCTAAATTGGAGCTTAAGGGGATTAATTTTTTGGGCAGTGAACAGAATTACACTCTCGTGCAAATTAAAGCTTCACCGCTCGAAAAGGAACCAATAGATTTCTTCGCCAAAAGGCTCAACGACCTTTACAAGCACACGGCTTCCGCCGACCCTTTCCCTGCGCGCCGCCAGTTAGTGGAGATTAAATTCAAGATCGATCAGGAAATGTTGTCGCCAATGATCGCGGCCATCATAAATCTGGGCGAGAGAGTCGTCACGCTCTCAACCGTATCTAAATTTCTCCGCCGGGGAGTCGAGGTGCGCGCCGTTGTTTTTTCCCCTTCCATCTCCATGGAAAAAATGGCGGCCCAGCTCAACCGCGCCGGCAACAGCCAGGTCAAAAAGCTCAACGTTAACCACTGGAAAGGTTGAATAATTTCTTAAGTAATGTCTCTTCGCCGGCGCTCATTTTTTGGCCGCGGCGGCTCATCGCGTTTTTCCCGGTCGCTATGAACTTTTCAAGCTCGACTTTTTCCTTGGCTCCCCAGCTGAAGGCCGGCACGGCTTTCGGCGTCAGGCCGCCGCCAAAAATATTGGCCCCCAGCCCGATCACCGCCCCCGTGGGGATCAGCGTCCCTATCCCCACTTTCGCGTGATCGCCGATCAAACAACCCAAAAATTGTTCGCCGGTGTCGAGTTCTTTGCCGTTGAGCGTCATTTTTACCGTCCCATAAGTATTTTTTAAGTTCGAATTGGTCGTCCCCGCCCCCAGGTTGACCCATTCACCAATATAAGAATGGCCGATAAAACCATAATGCGCTTTATTGGTATAGCCGTGGAAGATCGAGTGGGTCACTTCGCCGCCGATCCGGCATTCCGGTCCGATCGATAAAGGGCCGCGCAGGTAGCTCTGCGGCCGGACTATTGTATTTTTACCGATATAGATCGGGCCGCCGCGGGCATCGAGCACCGCGCCGGCCTCGACTTCGGCTCCGGCTTCGATCAGCATATTTTCCGGAGCGTAGAGCACGGCTGACGGATGCACCAGGCCCAATATCCCCGCCCCCAAGACCCGGAGATCGCTTTCCAGATCGGCCCGAAGATTAACGATCAGTTCCCAGGGATAGCTGATCTTACGCTCGGCATGGTTTTTTAGGCTCGTCGCCCCGCAGCGAAGTTCTTCTGCCGGCTTCAGCCAGATAAACTTTAAAAAATCATCCATTTTCATTCGGCTTTCCGTTTGTACTTGGGATTTTCGAAGGAATAGGTGAAATGGGTGTGGGTCTCATAGCGTCCCTCGAGGATCGCCACGACATCTTCGATGAAGACGAGCTCCTCGTCGGTCGGGATAACGTAGATCTTGATCGGCGAATCGTCGGCGGAGATCAGCGATTCCCGCTCCCGGCTGACGGCCGCCGCGTTCTTTTTGGGATCAAGGACCAGACCGAGCCCGGCCAGGTCGGCCAGGACCGCCTCGCGCAGTTTCCAGTTCAACTCGCCGGCCCCGGCGGTAAAGACCATGGCGTCAATTTTTCCCAGGGCCGCCAGATAGGCGCCGATATACTTTTTCAAACGATACACTTCGATCTCGATCGCCAGCTGGGAGCGCCGGTCGCCTTCGGCTGCCGCCTTGTCGATGTCGCGGCGGTCCATGTATTTGCCGGTGATACCGAGCAGGCCGCTCTTCTTATTGAGAATAGAATCGATCTCTTCGGCGTAGAAACCCTCTTTTTCGATCATAAAGAGGATGATGGCCGGATCGATATCGCCGCTCCGGGTTCCCATGACCGCCCCTTCCAGCGGGGTCAACCCCATGCTGGTGTCGACCGAAATCCCCCCCTTGATCGCCGAGATGCTGACCCCATTGCCGATATGCATGGTAATGAGATTGGTCTCGAGCGGCTTCTGGCCCAGGAGGGCGGCCGCCCGGCGGGAAACGTAGAGGTGCGAAGTCCCGTGGAAACCGTAGCGGCGGACACCGTACATGCCGTACCATTCGTAAGGAACGGCATAGAGGAAAGCGTGTTCCGGCATCGTCTGATGGAAAGCGGTATCGAAAACGGCGATATGCGGGATATCTGGCAGGACCTCCTGAGCCGCTTCGATGCCGGCGATATTGGGCGGGTTATGGAGTGGGGCCAGAGCCTGGACCTCCTTGATCGCGTCGAGTACATCGCTATTGATCAAGGTCGAGCTCTTGAACCGCTCACCGCCATGCACCACCCGGTGGCCGACCGCACGGATATCGCGGAGCTCATGGACCACGCCATGCTCCTGATGGACCAGCGTGTTAATGATCATCTGCAGCGCCGTCCGGTGGTCGGGGCATTCAAACTCGATCTTCTGCTCCCCTCTCCCCGGAAGGCTAAAGCTGATGAACGAACCAGGGATCCCGATCCGCTCCACAACCCCTTTGGTGATCGTCTCGCGCTTCTCCCAGAAGAAGAGCTTGTATTTGACCGAGGAGCTACCGCAATTTAACGCCAAGATTATCATTTATTGTTCCGTTTCTATCTATGATGAACGATTTAGCTCGAAACTTTTGCAGCAATTTCAGCCCGTCAACGGGGCCCAGCACGAAGACAGCAGTTGATAAAGCGTCAGCTAAGGCTGCATCTTTAGCGACCACCGTCACGCTAAGGCACCGGTCAGCCGGACGACCGCTCCTAGGGTCAACAATATGGCCTGGCTGTTCGTACTGTCCGGAGGTCGACAGCGCGTCGCCATCATTCAGAGCCACTACTCCAATAAGCTCCCTGGTACCAGATACCGGGTACCTGGGGTCCCGTATCCCCACGCGCCAACCATCACCGATCACGGCGATCGATGAATGCGCGTCAATTATAGCACTTTTGACCCCTTTCTTCAGCAGGAGCCGCCGGGCCGATTCGACCGCGAACCCTTTACCGATTCCGCCGAGATCAATCCCCTGTGTTCCGTGCTCCGTGTTCCGTGTTCTAAGTTCAACTTTCCTGTTCTTCTCATCTAAAATTAAACTGCCAGGATGGCCCAGCGTGACGTCAAACGCCCCACCTGATGCCCGGTTGACCGCCTGGGCCAGCGTCAGAACGTCAAAGGTATCCGTGGACACCTGGAGCGGCGCCCGGCCGCCCAGTTTATTGATCAGGCTGATCTCACTGGCCGGATCATACTTATTGAAAAGCTTTTCCAGCCGCTTGATCTCAAAGAGCGCCCGGTTCGCCCAGTGCGGCGCTCCCCACCCGTTGACCTTGACCCGGACGGTCGTTCCCATCACCATCGCCGTACGCTCGGCCGGGAAGGGTAGGCAGCTTTGATAGCTCTCGATCATCAGCCAGACCAAAAGCAGGAATATTGTCGCGATCCCAAGGGGTGTTCTCATGGTGTATTCCGCCGCGTCATGATATAATATTTAGCGGTAAGATTCAAACGTTATGAACAAGGTCAAAGGGCTTCGATCAAAAGACCTCCTCGGCCTCAAAGAGCTCTCCGTTGAGGAGATCAATCTGATTTTAGAGACCGCCCGCTCGATGAAAGAGGTCATCATGCGCCCGATTCCCAAGGTCCCCACTCTCCTCGGCAAGCATATCGTGACTCTCTTCTATGAACCGTCGACCCGGACCCGCACCTCTTTCAATACCGCCGCCAAGGTCCTGTCAGCCAATATCACCAACGTCCAGATGTCGACCTCGAGCGCGGTCAAGGGCGAGTCGCTCATCGACACGGTCAAGAACCTCGAGATGATGGGGCTCGATTGCGTCATCATCCGGCATGGCCTGGCCGGCGCCCCCCACCTGGCGGCCAAAAACTGCCCCGCCCCGGTCATCAACGCCGGCGACGGCTGCAACGAACACCCGACCCAGGGGCTGCTCGATATCTACACCATGATCGAAAAGAAAAAAACTGTCAAAGGGAAGAAGGTCCTGATCGTCGGTGATATCGCCCATTCACGCGTCGCTCGTTCTAATATCTGGGGCTTAAAAAAGCTCGGGGCCGAAGTGGTAGTGGTCGGCCCGCCGACCCTGATGCCGAAGGACATTGAAACGATGGGGGTCAAGGTTTCCTATGACTTTGACGCGGAGCTCAAGGATGCCGACTTCATTAACATGCTCCGCATCCAGCGCGAGCGGATGGAAAAAGGGCTCTTCCCCTCGATCGAAGAATACTCCGAGCTTTTCGGGCTCAATGCCGAACGGCTGGCCAAGGCCCGCCGCGACGTAATCGTCATGCATCCTGGTCCGATCAACCGCGGGGTGGAAATAACTTCAGAGGTGGCCGACGGCCCTAATAATGTGATTTTAGAACAGGTAACCAACGGGGTTGCCGTACGGACCGCTATCCTCTTTTTGCTCCTCGGGGGAAAGTCCGCGGAATAACTATTTCAGCGTGATCGCCTGAACGGGACACGCATCCACGCATCCGCCGCTGCCGTCGCACGCTTCCGGTTTCACCAGTTTCGCCACGCCGTCCACAACCTCGAGCGCCTGATTCGGGCAAACATCAACGCAGATGCCGCATCCGGTGCAGGTCGAAGCATCAACTACCGCTTTTTGTCCAGCTGCCATATTATTTCCCTCCCTCTTTGATCACCACCAACCGTTTAGTGGTCAGGGGATACCAGATCATTATAACAAATGCGAGCAGTAAGGCCAAGCTGGGACACCCGGCCAATAGCCAGCGCAAACCGACGGCAAAACTCTTCGGCTGGGTATAGATGTACGGGCTGTAGCCGCTCAGGATAAAGATAGTGCTTAGGCTGAACGTCTCCAGGGCAATGGCAAAACGGGTGATAAAAGCGTTCATCCCGAAGAAGATACCGGAGCGCCGCGTCCCGGTCCGGGCGGCATCTTCGTCAATGATATCGGAGATGAGCAGATCGGCGATCAGGACAAAACCGGCCAGCGCGCCGCCGATAAAGTAGGCCGCGATCACCGCCTGGCCGACTGTGGTCAGAAAAAAGAGCGGGAGCAAGGCGAGCGCCAGCAAGAGCATGGAGGCCATAAAGCAATATTTGGCCCCCCAGCGGGCGGTCAGGAAGCGCCAGACGAAAAGCATCGGGATGGCGGTCAGGAAGGCGGCCGCCAAAATCGACGTCACCCCTCCCGGATCGGCTTGCAGGACATATTTGGCAAAGAACGGCAGGGTCGCCAGGATCAGGGTGAAACTATACTGGACAAAAAGGTTGGCCGAAACAAAGGTCAGGAAGGAACGGTCCTGGAGGGTCGCCTTCAAAGCGGTCCAGAGCCCAAGCGGTTTGGCCACGATCTCCTCCGGCCGCTCGAAACTGCCGGCTAACGCGGTCAGGATCGCCAAAACAATGATCACGCCAAAGACCAACCCCATTACCCCCCAACCGTAAACACTGTAGATGAGGGGGGGAACAGCGATCCCGATGAGCAAGCCGACTAAGCCGATAGATTGGCGGTAGGCATTGACCTGCGCCCGCTCGGCCAGGGTCCGGAACATTTCCGGGAAGAGCGCCGACCAGTTGATAACGGTCAGGGAATAGAGGCCGTCGAAAAGGCAGATCGCGGCCAGGAAATAGGCAAAAAGCAGATTGACCTGGCCAAGGCCGGTGAACGGGGCCCACCAGAGAGCGCTAAAAGCCAGGCCGAAAGGGACCGCCCCAACCGCCAAATATGGGATCCGCCGCCCCCAGCGGCTCCGGGTCGAGTCGGAGAGATAACCGAACAACGGATCGTTGACCGCGTTCCAAAAAGCGAAAATGAGCATCCCTAGCCCGGCCAGATAGACCGGCAGTTTCAGAACATCTACGTAATAAAAAATGACGTACGTGGCAAAGCTCTGGTAGGAGATGGCGGCCGCCAGCGCGCCGCAGCTATAGGCGAGTTTTTTGATCAAGCCCGCGTACCTTTACAGGTTGATCGCTTCGACCGGGCAAGCTGTGGCGACCTCTTCCATGCTGTGCTCTTCGCAAGCTTCCTTGATCGCTTGGGCTTTCCCTTCGGCGGTCATGGTGAAGACCTCCGGGCACATATCAACGCAGACGCCGCAACCGATGCATAATTCGTTGTCAACAGAAACCATGGTTATTCCTCCTCGCAAGTTGGGCCTGGGCCAATTATATCACGGCTTAAACGCGCTTGAGTAATTTATCCGGACGGTGCTTGATCACTTTCCCCTCGACCATATAGACGACATCCTCGCCGATGTTGGTGGCGTGGTCGGACATCCGCTCCAGGTGCCGCGAGATGATGATCAGCGGCAGGGCGCGCGAGGCGTTCTTCGGATCATGCTGCATAAGTTCGACCAACTCGTCGTAGACCATATCACGATAACGGTCGGCCTGTTCCTCGTCCTGCCAAAGCTCGCCGATCACCTTGGGATCGCGCTTGACGAAGGCATCGAGCGCCCGGCGGACCATCCGGCTGGCCAGTTCGGCCATTTTCGGGATGTCGACCAGCGGCTTAAGCAGCGGTTGGCCGGACATTTCGATCGTCCATTGGGCGATATCGACCGCCAGGTCACCGATCCGCTCCAGGTCCGAGCCGATCCGCATGCCGGTCGTGATGAAACGGAGGTCGTTCGCCATCGGCTGCTGCGTCGCCAGCAGTTCGAGGCACAGGTCGTCCGTCTCCAGTTCCACCCGGTCGATCGCGTCATCGTTCTTGACCACCTTCTCGGCCAGCGCGGTATCCATTTTTTTCAATGACTCGACCGAATTGACGATGCTCTCTTCGACCATCGCCCCCATTCTTAAAATGAGGTCGTTCAACCGGGCCAGCTCCTTTTGGAAATGTTCTCTTCCATCTGTCATTAGCCAAACCTCCCTGTAATATAGTCTTCGGTCCGTTTATCTTTCGGATTAGTGAAGATCCGGCCGGTCTCGCCGAACTCGACCAGTTCGCCGAGCAGCATGTAGCCGCAATCGTCGGAAATGCGCGCCGCCTGCTGCATGTTGTGCGTCACAATAATGATAGTATACTGCTTTTTTAATTCAAGCATCAATTCTTCGATGCGCTGCGTGGCCAGCGGGTCGAGCGCTGAACACGGCTCGTCCATCAGCAAAACCTCCGGCACCACCGCCAGGAGCCGGGCGATGCAAAGCCGCTGCTGCTGCTCGAGCGACAGAGTCAGGGCGTTGGCGCCCAGCTTGTCCTTTAATTCCTCGAACAGGAGGACAGCCCCCAGACTTTTGACCACTGCTTCGTCCAGCTTCTCCCGCGACTTGACCCCGTGGACCTTGAGCCCGTAGGTGACATTGTCAAAGATCGAAAGCGGGAACGGGTTCGGCCGCTGAAAGACCATGCCCACTTTCTTGCGCAGCCGGATCAGGTCGGTCTCTGCCTTGAGTATCTCCTCGCCGGCCACCAGGACGCTCCCGGTCGTCTTGACCCCGTCGATCAGGTCGTTCATCCGGTTAAAGACACGGAGCAGGGTCGACTTGCCGCAACCCGACGGCCCGATCAGCCCGGTGATCTTATTCGGTAACACTTCCAGGTTGACGTTGATTAACGCCTGGAAAGTCCCGTACCATAGGTTCAGTTTATTTGTTTCGATGATCACGGGCATTAGCCGAACCTCCCTGTTATATAATCCTCGGTCCGTTTATTCTTCGGCACCGTGAAGATCTGTTTAGTTTCGCCGATCTCGATCAGTTCGCCCATTAAAAAGAACGCTGTCCGGTCGGACGCGCGCGCCGCCTGCTTGACGTTATTGGTCACCAGCACCTGGGTGTATTTTTGCTTTAATTGTTGCATCGCCTCTTCGATCTTTAATGTCGAGATCGGGTCGAGCCCGGAGCACGGCTCATCATACAGGATAACTTCGGGCTCGACCGCCAGGGTCCGGGCAATGCATAACCTTTGCTGTTGCCCCCCGGATAGCTTAAAGGCGTTGGTGCTCAACCGGTCCTTGACCTCATCCCAGATCGCCGCCGCCTGGAGTGAAGCCTCCACGATCTCGGCTAACTTCTCCTTGCTCTTAACCCCGTGCAAACGCGGGCCGTAGGCGACATTGTCAAAGATGGACAGGGGGAGAGGGAGCGGCAGAGCGAAGACAACCCCTACCCTTTTCCGGAGGAAGTGCTTGTCGATCGCCGTAAAGATACTTTGGCCGTCCAGCAAGACCTCGCCGGTCGTCGTGGTCCCGGGATAAAGCTCGTTCAGCCGGTTCAAGGTTTTCAAAAACGAGGTTTTCCCGCTGTTCGACGGCCCGATCACGCCTAGTATCTCATGCTCCTGGACATCCAAAGTTAAGTCTTTTACGGCATGATTTTTCTCATACCACACATTGAGATTTGTGATTTGAATTTTGTTTTGAAGTTTGATGTTGGATGTTTGAGGTTGTTCTACCATGTTTTCCTCTTGCGGAAGACCGCTCTTAGCCATGAAGCTAAAATATTCATGATAAAGACCATGCCAACCAGGACGAGCACGGTGCCATATTGGACCTTGACGCTGACATTAGGGACCTGGGTCGAAAGGACATATATGTGGTAAGGAAGGACCATCGCCTGGTCGTAGACCGAACGAGGTAAGCGAGGCAGATAGAACGCCGCGACCGTAAAGAGGATCGGCGCGGTTTCGCCGGCCGCCCGGGAAAGCCCGAGGATTGCTCCGGTAATTATTCCCGGGATCGCGTTAGGCAGGACGACGTGTCGAACGGTCTGCCAGCGGGTCGCGCCAAGTGAGAAGCTGACTTCCCGGAACGAGCGCGGCACGCAGCCCAAGGCTTCGCGCGTGGCCGTAATAATAACCGGCAAGGTCATGATCGCCAAGGTCAACGAGCCGGCCAGGATCGACGCGCCAAAGTTCAGGAAGGTGACGAACAGGCCGAGGCCGAATAAACCATAGACGATCGACGGAACACCAGCCAGATTGATGATCGCCAGCTCGATCAGCCGGGTCAGCCAGTTGCGCTGGGCGTATTCATTAAGATAGATCGCCGCCAGGATGCCCAGCGGGATGGAAAACAAAGCGGTGCCAACCGTAAGATAGATCGTGCCAACGATAGCGGGAAATATTCCGCCCGCTCTCATTCCGGAACTAGGCATCTGGGTCAGGAATTCCCAGGATAGCCCGGGCAGTCCCCTAAACAGGACCAGCATAAAGATCAGGACGACCGGCAAGATCACAAACATGGTCAGTAGCTGCAAAACCCCAAAAGCGATCTTTTCTTTTAGTTGTGGGTTCATATTCATATTACGCCTTACTCGCTACCCATTACGCGTTACTCGTTTCCTAACTTTCCTGCTCCGGTGAAGAAAGAGGTCGGCCAGCAGGTTAATGATAAAGCTGATCACAAAAAGGATGATCCCAATAGCGAACAAAGCGTAGTAATGTTCGCTGCCAGCGACCGCCTCCCCCATCTCCGCGGCAATGGTGGCGGTCAGGGTCCGGACCGGCTGGAGAAAGCTGGTCGGGAGGATCGCGGCGTTGCCGGTGATCATCAAGACCGCCATAGTCTCCCCGATCACCCGGCCGATCCCCAACATGATCGCCGCCATTATCCCCGCCGAGGCCGCCGGGATCGTGACCCGATAAATGGTTTGCCAGCGGGTCGCCCCCAACGCCAGCGAGCCTTCCTTATAACTTTTAGGTATGGAAACAATGGAATCTTCGATGATCGAAACGATCGTCGGCAGGGCCATAAAAGCGAGCATGATCGAACCGGCCAGCGCGGTCAGGCCGCTGGACAGATTAAAAAGCTGTTTCAGGAACGGCGCCAACGTCACGATGCCGATAAAACCGAGAACGATGCTCGGGATCGCCGCCAGCAGTTCGATCCCGGTCTTCAGGATATTGGCGAACCACTTGGGCGCGACTTCAGCGATATAAACCGCCGCGGCCAGACCGAGCGGCACGGCGATGACGATCGCTCCCAGCGTAACAAAAAGGGATCCCAAGACCAGCGGCACAATGCCAAATTGCGGCGGGTCGGAGATCGGATACCAGTTGACCCCAAACAGGAAAGAGCGGACGCTGACCTGGCCAAAGAGCGACAAACCTTCTTTCAGCAAAAAGATAAAGATCAGGATAACAAAGACGATCGAGGCGAACCCCGAAAGGAAAACCAGCTTCTCAATTATAAAATCAAAAGGTCGTCTCATATTTATACCCACCTCCCCCTCTCTTTCTAAGAGAGGGGGTCGGGGGGGGTGAGTTATTTTAACGGCACAAAATCCATTTTCAAGACTATGGCCTGACCGGCTTTGCCTAAAACATAATCCACGAAAGCTTTCACTTCGCCGCTCGGCGCCCCATTAGTGTAAAAGAGGAGCGAGCGGGAGACCGGATATTGTTTCGCGGTGACGGTCCGGATCGTTGGCAGGACGTAAGGCGCGCCGGCGGCTTTGGCAATCGCCAGCGGCTTCTCTTTTTTGGTCAGATAACCAAGGCCGATATAGCCGATCGCCGCCGGGTTGGAGTTGATCTCTTCGATGATCGCCTGGGAAGAAGGCATCATCAGGACCGACGGCTCAAATTCATTGGGATTTTTCTTCTCGCCCAACTTAACGACATGTTCCAGGAAAAAGACGTGAGTCCCGGAGTTCCGTTCCCGGGAAAGGGCGACGATCTTCTTGTCAGCCCCGCCCAGTTCTTTCCAGTTCGCAATCTTACCGGTGAAAATATCAGAGAGCTGTTTGATCGTCAGCTTGCTGACCGGGTTAGCCGGGTTGACCGCCACCACGATCCCATCATTGGCCACGTGGATCTCCTTTGGTTCGACCCCTTTTTTCTCCGCCTGCAGGACCTCTTTCGGCTCCATATTGCGCGATGATTGGGCGATATCAGTCGTTCCGCCGAGCAGCGAAGCGATCCCGGTCCCAGACCCGCCCCCGGTGATCGCGATCGAAACAGTCGGATTCAATTTCATAAATTCCTCAGACCAGGCCTGACCCAGGTTGACCATCGTATCGGACCCTTTGATCTGGAGTGCCTTCTTGCCTCCGCCGCAGCCAAATAAACTGACAACTAACAACAAACAACTGACAACTAAAGTGGTTTTTTTGAACATGTTTGCCTCCCTTAACATTATTATTATCCCTTTTTCCGATTACGCCATCATTAAATCAATGTTAAATCCAGGTTAAATCTTCAGGCCGGTGTTTAGGATCGCCGCCGCGCTATTGGCCCAGGCCTGACCGACCATTTTCCGTTGCGCGCGCCAGAGATAGCCGAGGTTAAACTCGGTTTGCCCCAAGGCCTTGAACGTATAACCGGCCGACAGGCGGTTTTCATCCGCGAAAGCCCCGCTCACATTATAAAAGAACTCATCGGCTAAATAGTACCCGTTGACCTTAAGCTGCAGCTGGTTCCGGTATTTAACAACTGCGTTGGTCAGATCTACTTCGAAACGAAAGCGATTGCTGAATGGCTTGAACGAATAAGCGAGGTCCAGATAACCAAGATTGCTTTGTTTCCAATCACTGCCGCTCTTCTGATATTTTAGGCCATAATAAACATTCAGCTTTAAGTTCTTATTCAGCTCCCAAACCGGACCGATGTAGGTTTGAAAGTAATAAAGGTCCGACAAGTTATTCTTGACCCTGATCTCTGGGATCACATTCACCCCCCATTGCGTCAACTGGGCGGTATCGGTCGACCAGAATTCCACCTCGGACCGGGCAGTCAAGACTAGGCCGGATAAAGCCAGGAGCAGGAACATGACCGTCAATCTTTTTACCATTTTCGCACCTCCAATAATTCTTTGGACATGCTCATTATGGCGTTTAGAGATTAACGGATGATGAAAAGAAGGTTACGGGAAAGTAAAATTTACTGCCGGGGAAAAATGAGGGTGAACTTGGAGCCTTTGTTTTCTTCGCTGGTCACCGCAACTGAACCATTATGTAAGCTCATGACATGCTTGACGATCGCCAGACCAAGCCCGGTCCCGCCCAGGTCCCTTGACCTCGCCTGGTCAACGCGGAAGAACCGCTCAAAGATCCGCGACAGTTTTTCGGCCGGGATCCCGATCCCCGTATCCTGCACCGAAACCTCAATGTTGTTGGCTGACGGCTGGCAACTAACGGTCACTTTGCCGCCGGCGTCGGTATAATTGATCGCATTATCAAGCAGGTTAAGAAAGGCGCGGTAGAGATGGTCCTCTATCCCCAAGATGATTAACGGTTCGGCCGGGCAATTGGCGACCAGCTCTACCCCTTTTTTTTCCGCCTTCCCCGCGACGGTCTCGATCGCCCGGTGGAAAAGCGGGACCAGGTCGAGAGGAGCGAAGGCGTTGGTTTCACGCTTCGACTCTAGCCGCGATATTTCCAGGATATCATCGATCAGGGCCGAAAGGTTGAGAGTATGCTTCTCGATCTTCTGGAGGAATTCTATATTGTGCGCCGGATCGTTGATCGCCCCGCCGAGGAGGGTCTCAACGTAGTTGCGGATAGCGGTCAGCGGCGTTTTCAGCTCATGCGAAACATTGGCCACGAATTCTGTCCGGTAATTTTCCAGTTTTTTCAGCTCGGTAATGTCGTGCAGGACGCAGACCGCCCCGATCGTCGTTCCAAGACTGTCCTTGATCGGACTGCCGCTGGCGGCAAAGCTCGCCTGGATCGGTGAAACGATGGCGATCTCCCGCTCGACCATCGTCCCCTTCCGCAGCAGTTCCTCAAAGAGATCGGCGATCTCGTTATTGCGGATACTCTCCCGCACCGTCAGCCCTTTGGCTTCCGGCTGCAGGACGCTGAAGAGCGTTTCCGCGGTCGGGTTAACCAGAATGATCTGCGCGTCACGGTTAACGGCGATGACCGCCTCGGCCATATTCCCGAGCAGAGCGGCCAGCCGCCCTTTCTCGGTCGACAGCCGATAGAACATCTTGTCCAGCTCGAAACTCATTTTCTCGACAGAGTCCTCGAGCTTACCGATCTCAAAATGCGCTTTGTGCACGATCCGCTGCGGGAACTCACCAGCGGCAATCTTGCGCGCCGTCCGGGTAAGGCGGGCCAGCGGCACGGCAAACTCGCGCACCAGCCAGGTGCTCAAGCCGAGCGCCGTAATGATCGGGATGGCCAACGCCAGGATCGGGGTCCGCTTAAAGATCAGGATGGAAATGATGCTGACCAGGGCCATCAACAGAAAAGCGGCAAAGATGATGACGCGGAAACTGCGCAGTTTGCGGAATATCCTCATGAGAATTTATACCCGACCCCGCGCAGGGTCACGATATGCTTGCCCGCCCGGCCAAGCTTCTCTCGCAGGCGCCGGACATGGACGTCGACGGTCCGGGTTTCGATCGCCACTTCGATCCCCCAAACCGTGTCCAGCAACTGTTCCCGGGAATAGACATGGCCCGGATTGCTGGCCAGATAAAAGAGAAGTTGGAATTCTTTAGCGGTCAATTCGACCAGTTTGCCGTTGGCCTTGACCTCATGCCGTTCGGTATCGATCTCCAGGTCCTTGAGTTTAAGCGCCACCGAGGCGGCTGCCGGTTTTTTCTCGTAACGGCGAAGGATCACCTTGATCCGGGCGATCAGCTCTTTGATGCTGAACGGCTTGGTCAGGTAATCGTCGGCGCCGACCTCGAGGCCGACCACTTTATCGGTCTCGGTCCCCTTGGCGGTCAGCATGATTATCGGGATGCCGGCGGTCCGGTCGTCTTTTTTAAGTTTACGGCAAATATCGAGGCCGCTTAAACCGGGGAGCATCAGGTCGAGAAGGATAAGTGAAGGTATTTTACTCTCGGCCATTTTCAAGCCGCTGATACCGTCGTAGGCCTTGGCGACCCGATAACCTTCTTTTTTGAGGTTATATTCCAGGGTTTCGACGATATCGCGTTCATCCTCGATGATAAGGATTTCCGCCATTGTTTTACTATTATAGCTCAAAATGGTAAAATATAGTATCCTCAATGTCCACCTTTATCGACGAAACGAAGATATTAGACCTCCTCGAGAAGGCCAAACAGTCAACCCGGAGGGAAGCCCAGTCGGTCATCCGGAAAGCGCTCAAATTAAAGGGGTTAACCCCGGCTGAAACAGCCCTTCTCCTGCAATGCCAGGACTGGACAGTCACGAACCAGCTTTTTAGGGCCGCCCGAAAGGTCAAAGAGGAGATCTATGGAAGGCGGCTGGTGATCTTTGCCCCGCTCTACATCACTAATTACTGCGTCAATAACTGCCGCTACTGCGGTTTTAGCTGTGCCAATAAAACGCTCGAGCGAAAACGACTGACCCAGCCGGAGATCGCGGCCGAGGTCCGGATCCTGGAACAGCAGGGCCATAAGCGGATCCTGCTGGAAGCGGGCGAAGACCCCCAGGCCGGTATCGCCTATTTAGAACAGGCGATTAAAACCATCTATGCGACTAAATATAAAAACGGCGAGATCAGGCGGCTCAACGTTAACGCCCCGGCTATGTCAGTCAAAGATTTTAAACGGCTGAAGAAGTGCCAGATCGGCACCTACCAGTTGTTCCAGGAGACTTACCATCAAGAGACGTATCACAAAATGCATCTCTCCGGCCCCAAGGCTAACTATCGCTATCATTTATACGCCATGCACCGGGCACAGGAGGCTAAGATCGATGATGTCGGGATCGGCGTCCTCTTCGGCCTATACGATTATAAATTCGAGGTCTTGGCGCTCCTCTGCCACGCGCTGGAACTGGAGAAAAAGTTCGGGGTCGGTCCGCACACCATTTCGGTCCCCCGGATCGAGCCGGCCGCGAACATGGAGCTGACCCTACAACCGCCCTACCCGGTCTCGGACCAAGACTTCAAAAAGATCGTCGCTATTTTACGGCTGGCTGTCCCCTACACCGGTCTGATCCTCTCCACCCGCGAATCAGCCAAGATGAGGAACGAAGTGATTGGCCTCGGCATCTCGCAGATCAGCGCCGGTTCTTCCACCGTCCCCGGCGGCTATAAAAAGTCGCTCGGGCGGAAAAAAGCCGCCGGCCAATTCTCGATCAGCGACAACCGGACGCTGGCCGAAGTGATCAAGGATATCTCCAAGCTCGGTTACAGCCCGAGCTTCTGCACCGCCTGCTATCGTCTCGGGCGGGTCGGCGCAGATTTTATGGATATGGCCAAGCCCGGGTTAATTAAAAACTTCTGCTTGCCTAATTCCCTGCTGACATTTAAAGAATACTTGCTGGATTACGGTGACGTGAAGGCCAAAAAGCTGGGCGAAAAGGTGATTAAGGTACATTTAAAAGACATTCCCAGCAGCAAGATAAGAGAACAAACAATCAAGAAGCTGAAAAGACTGGAACAAGGCCTGCGCGATTTGTATTTTTAGGCCTCTGATTTTCGGCTCGCCAGGGTCCGGTTTCTTGACCTTGAGGCATCAATATATATTCATGTTATAATACTGATATGACAACTAAGCATATTTTCGAGAAAATACTGAAGAATAAGGCGCAGATCAGGGGTTTTGGGGTAAAAAGATTAGGCATTTTTGGCTCATACGCGGCTGGCCGCCCGACTAAATCGAGTGACATTGACGTGCTTGTTGATTTTAGCAAGAAAAGTTTTGATAATTACATGGATTTAAAGTTTTTCTTGGAGTTGTTGTTCAAGAAGGAAATCGACCTGGTTACCCGCGCCGCGCTAAAACCTTTGATCAAACCGAACATACTTAAACAGGTTAAATATGTCAAGAAATTATAGGCTCCTCCTGAAGGATATTTTGACCGCGATCAAGCGTATCGAAAAATACACTAAAGGCTTAACGCTCATCAAATTCAGCGAAAACGACTTGGTGCTTGACGCCGCGGTACGCAACCTGGAAGTGATTGGGGAAGCGTCTAAAAACCTCCCGGACGAGGTCAAGGCAAAATACAAAGATATCGAGTGGAAAAAGATTGCCGGTCTAAGGAATATTATTGCCCATGAATATTTTGGCATCGATGTAGTTATCGTTTGGGATATCATCAAAACCAAACTGCCTGAACTGAAAAAAGCCCTGAAACAATAAGCCAAACCCTTCCCTCACCTCAGCTTTATCTCCATCACCGCCAGCTGATCCCCACCGGCCAACCGAATATCCATTGAACCGCATTTCTCGCAGTTGAGGCGCATTTTCAATTCCCCTGAAATTATCTCATTAAAACGCAGATTAAAGATTGTATGACAATCGATATCTCTACCAAACTTTATAGCAAAGCGATGGGTTATGTCCGCCCGATCGTGCCGGGCGTTCTGTCGGGCGCTGAACGGATGATCGGCCGCAGCCCCCGCCTGCAAAGATTTCTTTTAGGCGCGATTAACCGGCCGGAAGGGTTGAACGATCGCGAATTGATCCTTAAGCTTCTCCCCTCCATCTTTCATAGCATGGTTGGCTCTCTCTTTGCTATCAATGGCACCTTCAATGTCATAGAAATGAAATTTAAAAAAGGGATTTATGGGAATGCGGAAGAACTTCAGTCCGACATCCAACGATTAAAGGGGCCTTACGCTAATCTCAGCCGGATGATCACAACGATCAAAGCATTTTTTGATGAGGGCTCGGAAAGGACCCAGTCCCACTATATATATTACACGTTGATGCAATACGAAATACTTTCCCCAGAATATTATCGTGAACGCGGGATCTCGTTCGAAATAGATTACAGCGGGCTCAATGAACATCGCGACCGGATAGTGTTGCCCGGAAAAGATCTGCACGCCATTTTAACGGGCCTGATCATGGGGCCGGCCGCGGCTTGCGTGGGGCGGATTAAACCACGCGTAAAAATCGTCGCCGCGACAGAATCAAGGGCGGGAAAAGATTTTATCAGGGTAACTACAGAAGATAACGGCGCGGCCCGGCTGCATCCTCTGGCAAAAACAACGTTGGAATTAACACAAAAACATGGCGGGTTTATCGAGATAGATGCGCTGCCTGGCGGCATCACTAAAGTCTCTGTCTATTTCCCCAAAAATCGACCGGTTAGCCGAGCTCTTTAACGATCAATTCATTCCCCGAGACCATCTGGATGTTCGTTGAACCGCACTTTTCGCAGTCGAGCCGCATTGTCTTGGGCTTAAACTCTGTTTTGCATTCGGCACAGATCGTTTTGACCGGGAGGATCTCGATCTCCAGTTTGATCCCGCCAGAGATATCAGCAAACAGCTCCAGCAGTTCAGCCATATGGGTAAAACGCGATTGCCCCAGCTGAATTTTTGCGTAATTCACCCTGGTCCCTGGTACCTGGCCCCTGGTACCTGCTTCTTCCTTTATTTTCCTAAGTATATCCTGCGCTAAATGAAGCTCGTGCATATTTCATCCACTCCTTTTTGAACCTCCGGGCTTAAGCCTTCTCCGAAGGCGACCGTTTTCGGTTGAATACCAACAATTACCACCTTCAACTGTGGCAGGTCTTCTCGCAGATAATTAATATACGTCCGCATCGACATGTTGTGAGTCGTAAACCCGGTATCGCTCACTCGCGCTTCGTCGATCAATCGGACCTCGCCGGGCTGGCCTTTAAAATCCACCGCGTCGACAATGACCAAAGTGTCAGGCGTTAACCGTTTGATCTCCCCCGTCAGATTCTCCGGCGCCGACCCGCCATCAATAAATACAAATCCTTGTTCGGATTTCGGATTTCGGATTTCGGATTTTCTGACAACCTCCACTCCTGCCCCATCATCTTTCTTAAGAGTATTGCCTATACCTAAGACGACCACTTTTCCCGTTAAGTGGGTCGTCAGGTCTACCACTGTTCTTTAACGATCATCTCGCGGCGGCAATTGGGGCAGATGAACTGGAGATGTCCGGCGCGGGGATGCGGGCTATTCACCGGGATCTCTTCCCGAGAAAGGAGGTTCAGCTCGGCGTGCCTGGCCAGGAGCAAGGTCGGGTTAGTGTAGAGAAGCGCCCCTACTTTCTTGGCCAGGAATTTGAGATGGTCCAGCGGCGCCACGATCTCGCCGCAATGCTGGCAGATCACCAGCTCTTTGCTACTTTGAGTGATCCCCCCCTTGCGGTCATAACGAGCCAGTTCGAACTCCTTGGTCAGCTTGATCCCCTTCTCCGTAATACAGGCCCGCTCGCACTGCTGGCAAAAGATGCACTGATCTTGATGTTGGGTAATGACCCGAAGCTTTTCTTCTTTGTTATCGACATGGTCAATCGCCCGCCCCGGGCAGACCTCTTCACAAGCCAGACAGCCGACGCACTCTTTCTCGTCATATTCCGGTTTGCCGCGGAAACCATCGGGGACCGTGAGCGGCCGGAACGGGTACATATTAGTAAAGGGACGCGAGAACAACGACTTGATCGCTTCCCCCAGTTCACGCAACTTAGGTAGTTTCACGTAATTCCTTCTCCTCTTGAGAATCGCCCAACCCGCTCTTTTTCCAGGCTTTAATGCCGGAGAGGTAGGCGGCCCGCGACAGCGCCTGCGCGCCGGATGGGGCGGTCAGCAATAAAAACCCGATCGCCAGCAGCGCCTTGATCCCGGTCCCCGAAAAGCCGTTGATCAGAAAAACCCCGAACAGGGTGCCGCTCACCCCCAGGGTCACGCACTTGGCCGCCGCCTGAAGCCGGTTATAAACGTCCGGCAGGCGGATCAACCCGATACAGCCGAAAAGGTTGAACGCCACCCCGATACAAATAAAAACGTAACCGATCTGTTCATTCATCGAACTTCTTCCCCTCCAGATATTTCGCCAGCGCCAGCACCGCGATGTAGCTCTGCAGTGTCCAGGCGATCGCCAGGTCCATCAGGAACCCTTCCTTGGTCTGCAGCGACAGGATCGCGCAAAAGCTGATGACCACTATCCCCAGGATATCGACCGCCACCGACCGGTCCGGCGCCGTCGGCCCTTTATAGATCCGGTAGAGGCAGAGCAAGCAACAAATTATCAGTCCAAACATCAATATTTGGATCATCATTCCAATATCCTCGCGATTATTTTCTCGAACCGCTGCGCCGTCTTCTCCGCCTGGCGGTTGATGTCTATGCAATGAACGTACAGGTATCCTCCCTTAATCTCCACCGTCGTGTTCCCCGGCGTCAGCGTCAAAGAGTTCCCCAGGAGCGTCAAAGCGACCTCGCTTTTCAGCTCGGTCCTGATCTTGACCAACCCCGGATCGATCGGCAGCGCCGGATGCAGTACCCGGTAGGCGACATCAAGGTTCGCTTTGACCATTTCCCAAAGGAAGACCGGGAGGTAATAAAGGAACCAGAGATAGCGCCGCGGATCGAGCGCCCGCTCCGGGGTGACCGTCAGGATCTCGCCGAATAAAGCCGAGGCTAACATGGCAACCAGCAAGCCGGCCAGTACGCTGACCGGCTCGAAACTCCAGGTCAGTGCCAGCCAGACCAAAAAACCGACCAAAAAGACTATGGTTTGGCTCCCTCTTTTTACCATCTTAGGGCCCTCCCATGATCATCCGGCCGTAACCGACGCCGTTGGCGACGGCCACTACTGCCGGATTAATAACCAGGGCGATCACATACGGAAAAGCCAGCCCAACCGCCAAACAAAGCAACGCCATGACGACCGCAGTCGTCCCCATGATCCAGGGAGCTTCCCTGACCGCTTTGAGGTCCGCTGGTAGCGGCCCAAGGAAAACGTCCCGTTGCGCTTTCAATACATAGGCCAGCGTCATGATGCTGCCGATGATCGCCACCAGCGCGAACCACAATTGGCCGGCCTGGACACAGGCAATAATGATAAAAAGCTTGCTCCAAAAACCGTTGAACGGCGGGAGGCCGGAAATGGCCAGTGAGGCGATCAGTGAAGTGTTCGCCGTGACCGGCATTTTACGCCCTAACCCGCCCAACTCATTCAGTTGTCTGGTCCCGGTCGCGTATTCTACCGCGCCGGCGTTGAGGAACAGCAGCGGCTTGAAGATCGCGTGATTGAACAGGTGAAAGAGCCCCCCCATGATCCCCAGCGGGGTCCCCAGGCTAACGCCCAGAACAATATAACCGACTTGGGCAATGCTGGAATAGGCCAGCATTCGTTTCAAGTCCCGTTGGCCAAGCGCCAGGAAAGAACCGCCCAGGATCGAAGCCGCCCCCAGCAGCATCAGGATAAGAGCGACCGGCGGGCTCATCCCCAGGACGTTATAGAACACCCGGATGATCGCGTAAACGCCGAGCGCTTTGATTAAAACGCCGGACAGGGTCGCGGAGACCGGCGCCGGGGCGACCGGGTGAGCGTCGGGCAGCCAGGCATGGAACGGCATCAATGCCGCCTTGGTGGCAAAGCCCGCCAGGAAAAGCGCCATGATCAAATTCTTGGCGTGGTTGGCATTGGCCGGGAACAAGCGCGCCACCTCCGCCATGTTCAACGTGCCGGTCAGGCTGTAGGTCAGGGCGATACCGAACAGGATCAGGACCGAAGCGACCGTACCCATGATCAAATACTTGAAAGCTGCTTCCATTTCTTCCGCTCCCGTGCCAAAAGCGACCAGGGCGCAAGAAGCGATCGCCGCAAGCTCTAGAAAGATAAAGAGGTTGAACAGGTCACCGGTCAGGACCGCGCCGTTCATCCCGGCGATCATCAGTAAAAAGAGGGTGTAATAGCGCGCCTTGCCCGTATATTTCTCCATATAAGCGATCGAATAGAAGGTGACCAGGCCGGCGACCAGACTGATCACCAGCAGGAGCAAGTGGCTCAAACCGTCCAGGACCAGGTTGATCCCGATCGGCGGCAGCCAGCCGCCCAGCCGGTAGTTAAGGACCGTATTGAACGGCCGGAAGTAATAGATCCCGAGCGTCATCACTAAAAGGAAAATGGTCACCAGGTTCGCGACCAGGTCGGGTGCCCGTCGGCTGACCCTGGCCAGCAGCGGCAGCAAGAAAGCCGCGCCGATCGGGACCGCGATGAATAACGGCAGCAGGTTGATCATCCTTTTAAATTCCTTATCTTGGTAATATCGAACGTGCCGAATCGTTCATAAATACGCATGGCGATCGCCACCAGGAGCAGCGTGGTCGCCAGTCCGATCATGATCACCGACAACGCCATCGCCTGTAGCATCGGGTCAACGCAGACCTTGGCCGCCATCCCCGGCAAGACGATCGGGTCCACTCCGCAACGGCGGTAACCGAGCACGACCAGAAAAAGATTAACGGCGTATTCCATGATGACCAGACCGATGATGATCTTGATCAAATTTTTCTTGACGGCAACGCAGTAAATACCGATCAAGAGGAGCGCGATACAAGCCAGATAAATGATCATTTGTTGCCTACCTCGATTTCCTCGCCTGGTTCCGGCTTGACCTCGACCCGGAAAGCAATAAAGGTCAGGAAGACCACGAACAGCCCGGCACCCAAGAACAGCATGATCGCCAGGTTGAAGAACGGTATCACCCCGGCGCTCAATAATTTCCCCGGCTCTCCGGTCGGCAGGAAATTTCCCATAAAGTATCCCTGGCGGTAGCCGGCCAGTGCCAGAGCCAGGAAAAGAAGCGCGCCTAGCGTCATGATCGCCAGGGCCCTTTGCCGGCTCAGGCGTTCCTCGGCCTCCGTCCGTCCGTAGGCCAGAACATAAAGAATGTAGGCCAGGGCAACAATCACGCCACCGGCGATCCCGCCGCCCAGCGTCAAATGGCCGTGGGCGGCAATATAAGCGCCAAAAACAAAGATCACGCCGACGGTCACCCGGGTGACCGTCTTAACTATCAAGCTCATCCCGTTCATTTGTTTCTTTCCTCCCCCGACCCCGTAAAATTACCAGCGCGCCGATCACTGCTGTAAACATGGCCGCGACCGCGCCGAGCGAATCAAAACCCCGAAAATTAAGGGCGACCGCCGCGATCAGGTTGGTCGCGCCGGTTTGCTGCAGGCCGAGATCAAGGTAATTCTGGGCGACCCGCAGCTGCGGCGCGCCAAAAGCAGGCAGCTGGCGCAGAGCAAAATAAGCCACCCCGGCCAGCGCCAGGATAAAACAGGTTACCATGCCGTAGGCCAACCGTTCCCGCCCCCGGTAAGTTTCCGGCACCGACTTGGCCAGCGTGGCGCGGATCAGCACGATCAGGGCCAGGATCTCCACGACCAGCTGGGTGATCGCCAGCTCCGGTGCCCCGAGCAGCAAGAAGATGATACACAAACCGAGCCCGACCGCTTCAACCGAGACGACCGCGGAAAGCAGGTCATGGCTTTCGACCGCTACGACCGCGGCCATAAGAATAAAACCCATTAATAAATACAGTTCAATCATTATTTACCTCATTAACAGGAACAGGATGATCATCATCCCCAATAACATCCAGGCCAGGTACGTGTGCAGCAGTCCGTTGTGCAGCCAACTGAGCAGGCCGGACAAAGCCAAGGCCCCTCTGGACCCGAGCGCATAAAGGTCAAAATTTCGCCGATCAGCGATCTTATAGATCGCGTTAAGCGGCCCCCATTCCTGGACCGAATCGTAAAAATCGACGCCGGAAACCCTAATCTCTTCTTCGGCCAGGAGTTCGCCACCGATAAAGGGGGGCCGGGTCGTCACCGCCCCCACTTTGCCGATCAGATAAAAGAACAAGCCGACCACCAGGCCAAGCAGTAACATGACCGTCGCCAGACCCGGCTGCCACCAGCCGGTCAGGCTAATCGTCCCAACCGTCGGCAGGACAAGAAATTTAAGCGGCAAACTAAAAGCAAATAGCCCGAAGAGCAAGCAGAGCGCCACCAGGATGATCGTTGGCAACCACATCGGCCATTCCACTTCTTTGGCTTTGGTCGTGTTCTCGGTCCACTGTCCGAGGAAGATCGCGTGCAGCAGTTTCATGAAGCTCGCCAGGGTAAAAGCGGAACCGAACATCGCCGCCGCCAGCCAGACTATCCACCAGTTGTTCCCGTAACGTCCCAACTCGACCAGCGACTGGTAGATCATCCATTTGGAGACGAATCCGTTAAAGGGCGGGACCCCGGAGATGGACAAAGCGGCCACCAGGAAGGCGGTAAAAGTAAGCGGCATGAATTTGGCCAAGCCGCCTAATTTAGCGAGATCGGTAGTCCCAGCTTGTTTCTCGACCGAACCGCCGCAGAGAAAGAGGCATGATTTGTAAATGGCATTGTTGAACATATGGAACAACCCGCCGGCAACCCCGATCGGCAGGCCGGTCCCGATCCCCATGACCATATAGCCGACCTGGGAGACGGCGTGGAAGGCGAGTAGTTTTCGGAAATCATGTTGGACCAAAGCGCCTAGAACAGCGGCCAGGATCGTCACGGAACCGATCGCCAAAAGAAAGGTCGAAACAACCGAACCAGGTTCGATCAGGAAAACGTCTAAACTCAATCTGGCCAAAAGATAGATGCCGAGGAGTTTATCCAGCGAGGCCGGCAGTAAGGCCATGACCGGAGCCGGCGCCACTTCGGCTGAATCCGGTATCCAGCCGTGGAACGGCATCACCCCCGCCTTGGCAAACGCGCCGGCGGCCAGCGCCAGGAAGGCGATGATCGTTAAGGGATTATTAAGCGGCAGGTGGGTCGGGCCGATGGCGATCGATCTGGTCAACAGCCAGACCAGGCCGGTCCCGAGGACCATCAGGGCATCGGCTCCGCCGACAATAATTAAACTTTTCTTTGCCGCGGCTGTTGCCTTGTCGCCGCCGATGCCGACTAACAGATAGAGAGCGACCGCAACCACTCCCCAGAAAAAGAGGAGGGTAAAGAAGTCTCCGGCAAAGAAGGCGCCGGCGGCCGCCCCGATGGTTATCAAGAGATAAGCGTAATATTCGCCGATCCGGGCCAGCCCGGGGAGCGCCTTCAGGGAATAAATGACGATCAACAAGCCAATGAGGGCCGCCGCCAGGAAAACCGCCGTGGCCAGGGGGGTCGTTTGCAAGGCGAGAAACGGGCTGAACAACCGGCCGCCGGCAAAGATCTGGAGCGCCAGGGTAATCTCGGCCAGCATCGCCAGCAAAGCGACCGCTCCGGCCAGCCGCCGGAAGAGCAGGCAGAGCAACGCTGCCGCGAAAGGGGCTATTACGGCTATCAATAATATATTCATCGTTGTTTGAACTCGGCCATTCTGGCCTGGGACATTCGGACTAATTCTTCACCGGTCATTAAAATCTTATCCGTTTCGGGGTCGACGACCGCCATCCGTTCGGTACAGCAGTAGCAAGGGTCGACCGCCGCGGTGATCAGGGCAGCGTCGGCAATATGTTCGCCGATGACTGTTTTCTTGAAAGAGGGAACGTTCATGAAGGAGGGGGCGCGAATCTTGTGGCGTTCGGGATAATTGCTCCCGTTACTGCGGAAGTAGTGAATGACTTCGCCGCGCGGGGCCTCATGCTGGCCGATCCCCTCGCCCACCCCGATCTCGCGGACGTCGGCCTCGATCGGACCGGGCCGCAACTGCTTCAAGCACTGGCGGATGATCTTGACCGATTCAATGGTCTCGAGGAGCCGGACCGCGGTCTTGGCAAAGATGTCGCCGTCCTGGAGGACGATCATTTCAAAGTTGACCAGGTCATAGGCGGCATAGGGGTGCTGTTTGCGAATATCAAAGTTAACGCCTGACGCGCGCGCCACCGGGCCGACGACCCCCATGGCAACCGCGTCCTGCCGCTTCAGCACGCCGACATTTTTGGTCCGCGCCTGGATCGCCGGGTCGTCCATGACCGCTTTGACCAGCATGGCGCAGAATTTTTCCACGCCGTCGATCGCCGTGATCAGCGAGGGAATGTCGCCGTCATTGATATCGCGCCGCACGCCGCCGACCTTGAACATCCCGTAATGGTTCCGGTTCCCGGAGATCTTCTCGAATATGTCGAGGACCGGTTCGCGGTATTTCCAGGCCCACATGAAAACGGTGTTGTAGCCGATAAAGTGACCCGCCAGCCCGACCCAGAGCAGGTGGCTATGGATCCGTTCCAAATCGCCGATGATCGTCCGGATGTAGCGCGCCCGTTCGGGAACAATAATTCCCGAGATATCTTCCGCCGCCTGGACCATGGCAAATGGGTGCGAGGTCGAACAGATGCCGCAGATCCGCTCGACCAGGAAGACATCCTGGTCAAAAGTCTTGCTCTCGGCCAGTTTCTCGATCCCGCGGTGGTTGTAGCCGATCCGCACTTCGGCGTCGACGATCTTCTCCCCCTCGACGTAGAACTTAAAGAACTCCGGCTCTTCCAGAAGAGGATGGTACGGGCCGATCGGTATAAATGCCTGTTTTCTGTTCATGTTTAAAAAAGTAGCGGCGGTCTTTAGACCGCCATTTTTTGGCGACCTAAAGGTCGCCGCTACATATTAATTCTCCCTCATTTCATTTTCGGCCTCTGACTCAAAGGTCTTTTTGCGGAGCGGAAAAACCCCCTGTGGCCAGTCGTCCGGCAGGAGGAGGGTTTCTAACTGCGGGTGGCCGATAAAGTTGACTCCGAACATCTCGTGGATCTCGCGCTCGACCCATTCGGTCGCCGGCACGAGCAAGGCGGAAGTCGGGATGACGCATTCCGGTTTGGCAATAAAGGTCCGGAGAGTGATCACGAGCGATAATTTATCGAACGCGACGTGATAGAGGATCTCGATGCTCGCCCGGTTGTCGAGAGCGGTCGCCGTAGAGAAGCGTCCGCCCAGGTCAAGGCACATGTAACCGAGTATTTCAGGGATATTCTCACTGATCACCGAGACAAAGGTCCGGCGCGAGTTCTTCACCCAGACCTCGCCGATCTTATTCCCGAATTGTTCTTGTAATTTTTCGATCATCGTACTTTCTCCAGCGCTTTCAGGACCGCGTTGATCATCGCCTCCGGCTTCGGCGGGCAACCGGGCAAGTAGACATCGACCGGGATCACTTGGTCGATCGGTTGGTTGTAATTGTAGCTGTCGCGGAACATATGCGCCGAGCAGGCGCAGGAACCGATGGCGATCACCAGTTTAGGTTTCGGCACTTCCTCATACAGCCGCTTCAGCCGCGGCGCCGTTTGCCGGTTGGCTACCCCGGTCACCAGCAAGACATCGGCATGGCGCGGCGAGCAGACCAGGACGATCCCGAACCGCTCCACGTCATGGCGCGGCGCCAGGAGATCGATGATCTCGATGTCACAATTATTGCAGGCCGACGCTCCCGCATGATAAACGAAGAGCGACTTCTTAAGCCCCCAGTTAAATATCTTTTTTAACATATTAATTACCAACCGGCCAAAGCCAGGGCAAACCCGATCATGGCCACCACGGTCACCGGTCCCCAAAAGAACCGGATCGCCTGGTCGATCCGCAAACGCGGATTAGTGTTCTTGATCAGGATGACCAGGGTCAGGACGGCTATATATTTGACGATGAACCAGACATCGATCCCGCCGAGAAAGAGCGTGACCAATAAACTTGGCAGGATAAAGTAAAGCATCGCCCGGGTCAGGCGGAAAACGGCCAGCGCCGGACCGGAATATTCAATGAAGGCCCCACCGGCGAGCTCCTGTTCCGCTTCCGGGATGTCGAACGGGACCGCTCCTAGTTTGGCCTGGATGACCAGGAGAGCGACCAGGAAAGCGATCGCTCCGGAGAGAGAGGTGATCGTCAGGCCGTGGACCGCCTGGTAATTGACGATCCCGCCGATCAACAGGGTCCCCGTTTTCAGGACAACAGTAAAGACCGCCAGAATAAAGGAGAGTTCGTAAGCCAGGATCAGCTTCATCTCGCGGCTAGCCCCGAGCGCCGCCAGTGGATTGCGCGAGGCCGAGGCCCCGATGATCACCGCCAGCGACGGCAGGGTCAGTAAATAGATGAGGACGATCAAGTCACCGACAAAGCTGGCCGAACGGTCAACGTTCAGCGTCCAGAGCATCGTGCCAACGAAAGTAACAGCCGCCAGGCCGAGGAGCGGCGCACCGAGAAAGACCAGCCGGGAGGCCCCTTCCGGGACCATCGTCTCTTTCCCCAGCAGTTTGGCCACATCAGCAAAAGGTTGGAACCAGGGTGGCCCGACCCGGTATTGCAGCCGGGCGGTCACTTTTCGGTCAACCCAGGTCGCCAGCAGCCCCATCACTGCGGTGAAGAGAAACCCGGGCATTATTAAAGTTGCCAGCAAAAGTTTTAGCATCGGCTTAGAAAAACTTGTTCTTCAACTCCTCGAGGGTCATTAAATTCTTGCGCGACCGGTCATCTTCGGGGTCGATCTCGACCGCCCGGGCAAAAGCGGCGATCGCTTTATCCAATTCCCCCTTGTTGTAGTAGTTCCGGCCCAGGTTATAGTAGCCGGCCGAACTGTCGGGGACGTCCTTGAGGAAAGACTCGAACTCGGCGATCGCCGCGTCGAATTTACCCTGCCGCGAATAGGCCACGCCAATGTGGTAGCGGGCAACCACGACGTGCGGCTCTTTCTCCAACACTTGCTTGAAGTACTCGATCGCCTGCTGCAGCTTACCTATATAATAGTAAGACAGGCCTAGCCAGTAACGGGCAATATGGAAATTCGGGTTGATCTCGACCGCCTTTTTGAAGGCATCGATCGAGGCCTGGAAGACCCCCCGCCGGTAGAGCGAAACCCCGAGCTCGTAATAAGCATCGGCGTAGAGCGGGTGGTGTTTGACGGCCAGCTGGAACTCGGCGATCGATTCGTCGAGCATGGTCAGGCGGTAATAGATACTCCCCAGGCTTTTGTGGGCGATGGCGTTCTCCGGGTCGAGCTTCAGCGCCTCCTTGTACTGGTTGATCGCTTCCCGCATCTTCCCTTCCCGCAAACAACTGCAGGCATTATCCATATGTTCGTCAACTTTAGCCATTTTATCTCCTCCTACCGATGAAGTTAGACAACATTCTAACCGATGTCAGGTTTTTTTGCTCGTCGACGACCTGTTCGTCCGCTTCCACGAATGACAACGCCCCGGAAGTGCAGGTTGCCACGCAGCGCGGGCGCTCCCCTTCCGCCAGGCGGTCGAGGCAGAGATCGCATTTTGGGGTCAGGTGTTTTTCCAGCGTTGTCTGGATCACGCCGAACGGGCAGGCGACGGCACAGCTCCGGCAGCCGACACACTTAAATTGACTGCGCAGGACGGTCCCATCGTCCATTTTTTTCATCGCCTCGTTCGGACAGGCCGCGGCGCAGGCCGGCTGGTCGCAATGGAGGCAGTGGAGGGGCAGCTCGGCATCGTTTTTTAACCGTGAATGGCCCAGGAGCGACTGCAAATGGTGCCCGTAAGCGCAGGCCGCAGCACAGCTCCGGCAGCCGCAACAGAGGTCCAAATTCAGATAAACCCGTTTAGCCATTGTTCACCCTGTACCAGAAAAAGTTCTTGACCAGATGGTCATTGCCGAAATGGGTGATCGGTTCGAGCGGCATCGCGGCCAACGGTTCGATCGCTTTCAAACCGGCGACGATCTCCGCCGGCTCTTTCTTTTTGCTCACGAGCTCCGGCGCTGCGGGCCCGCCAACCAAATTACCGCCGATCATCCGGCAGATCTCGGCGCAGGTCCTCTCCCCAGCCGGGGCGGCGACCGGCGCCAATTTTTCCAGTCGCCCATCGGCCAACCGGTAACTCCCCGCCGCTTCCATCTGGGTCGCTTGCGGCAGGAGGACGCTGGTATCGTAGATCGCCGGCGATTCGCTTTCGAAATGGCCGCTAAAAGCGACGAACTTCAGCATCCGGAACTTTTTCTGCAGTTCCGGATGGCCGGACGAGATATCTTCCCCGAACATCAGGAGCGCTTTGACCTCGTTCCGTTCGATCTTGGCCAGCAAGTCGTGATAAGTCGGGTGTTCCGGCGCCTCCCGGTCAATGATCGTGTTCACCCCAAGCGTGTTGCCGAACTGGTAGAGAACGATATATTTCTTATTAGGTGAAGCGGCCGCGATCTTTTTGGCGCAATAGACTCCTAGGTCGTGGCGCTGCGCCCCCTCTTGCGGCACATAGAGGACCGTCCCTTTGGCCGCCGCCTTAAAGTCATTCGCCGCCGCGGTCAGCCGGTTGGCCGGCAAACCGGTGACCTCGGCCGCTTCGGCAACTGGCAGGTCGCCGCTCAACGCCGCCAGAACGACCGCTTCCGTTCCCGGCCGGCAGGCCAGGTGATCGGTCGCGAACCAGGCAGTATGCGTCCGATTCGGGTCGATGACAATGATCTTGTTCCCTCGTTTGCCGTATTTGACCTGGTTGACCCGTTTCGAAAGGACCGGCGTCCGGGTCAGCAGGTCGCCGACGATCAGCAGGGCGTCGGCTGTTTCGATATCCTCCAGCGTCGCCAGTTCGGCGCCAGGAACTTCCCACTTAAAACCTTCATATGCTTCCAGATCGGCGGCCGACCCGGCCGAAAGGACATTTCTGATTCCGAGTGTTTTAGCTAAATTTGCGATCGCCGCCGTGTCTTCGTTGCTGGTCAGGCAGGAGACCAGGATGCCAAATTCGTCTTTGGCGAAAATGTTCAGTTCTTGTTTAATGAAGTTAGCCGCCTCTTCCCAGCTGACCGGCCGGGGGCCCAGCCGCGGCGCGGTTAAGCGCTGTGGGTGGTTGAGATATTCCAGGTTGTAGTGCCCCCGCGGGCAGAGCGCCCCCAGATTGATCGGGTTTTCGCTGTCGTAATCGATCGCGATCGCCTCTTCCCCCCTCATCCGGAACGCCGTCCCGCACCCCAGCGAGCAAAACAAACACATCGATTTTGAAGTTTGAGGTTTTCCGCCGGAGGCGGATCCGCCTTTGGCGGAGAAGTTTGAAGTTGTTGTTACCATGGTTCCGGTATGTCCTTGATCTGCTCCCAGGTGAACACTGGGCCATCCTTGCAGACAAAATACTTGCCGAGATTGCAGCGGAAGCACTTGCCCACTCCGCAGCTCATGTTCTTTTCCATCGAAAGGTAGATATCTTTCGGGGCAAAGCCCATGTCGAGCAGCCGCCGGTTGACGAATTTCATCATGATCGGCGGGCCGCAGACGACCGCCACCGCGTTTTTGACGTCAACATCGCCATCCTTGAGGATCGTCGTCACTAGGCCGACGTTGCCGGTCCAGCCCGTAGCTGCCGTATCGACCGAAATGACCAGGTTGGTTTTTTTTCTCTTCTGCCAGTTCGGTAAATCTTCCCGGTAGCAGATATCTTGCGGCGAGCGTGAGCCAAAGCGGACCTCAACTTTTTTCAGGTGGTCGATCTCGTGGTTTAAGCCATAAAGGAGTGCCCGGAGCGGAGCCAACCCGACGCCGCCGCCAACCACATAGATCTCCTTGCCATGATAGTCCTGCAACGGGTACGGCTTTCCGTACGGGCCGCGCAGACCGACCGCGTCCCCCTCTTTTAACTGGTGGATCAGGCTGGTGACCGACCCGGACCTCATAATGGTGAATTCGAGCGTGGCGGCTTTCTTATAGTCCGAAGACGGGGTAAAAGCGCACTCGCCCACCCCCGGCACCGTGACCAGCATAAATTGGCCCGGTAAAAAGGCGAGCGGCTCTTCCGGCCGGAAAACGAATGTTTTGATATTCGGCGTTTCCGTGATAACCTGCTCGGTCTTCGCTTTTATTGGCCGGTAAATGTTATTTTTGCAGTTCATACCAGTTTGGCCGTTAAGGGGGCCTGCCTCTCCAGTTCTTTAAAAATGAGGCGCATATCGATATTACCCGCGCAGGAGTCGATACAACGGCCGCAGCCGACGCAGGTGTAGCGCCCAAGGCGATCGTAGGAGTAGTCGAACTTGCAGTGGTAGCGGTTCTGCAGCCGCTCGTATAGTTTCGGCCGCGAGTTAGCGCCTCCCGCCACCCGGGCGTAGCCGTTCTTCAGACAAGCGTCCCAGACTTTATGCCGGCTATAGTCGGCAGTCGTCGGTCCGGCCTCGCTATCTATCAGTAGAAAGCAGGTACAGGTTGGGCAAATAAAGTTGCAGGCGCTGCATTCGACACAATCTTTGGTCAGTTTTTTCCAGACCTTGTTTTCCAAATTAATTTTATGGATATCAGATAAGTTCAACCTAAGTTTATGGTCAAGATTGTTCTGCTCCAGCCGCAATTCCATCCGCCGGCGTGACCCCGCGTGTTCATTGAGTTCTTCTTCGCGCGCGGCGCGGAAAAGGGTGGCGTTGGCCACGACCAGCTCTTCTCCGCGCTCGGTCCTCGCTTCAGCCACATAGCCCCCGGCGACCGGCGACAAGGAGAGGTCATAATTGCGGGTCGGATACGGCTGACCGCCGACCATGGTGCAAAAACAGGTTTTGGCGCAAGCGGTACAATCGACGCCGATAAAACCGATCTGGGCGCGGCGCGCCTTGTAGAGCGGATCACAAAACTCCCCTTCCAGGTTGACCCGGTCGAGCACGTCGAGCGCCTCCAGATCACACCCCCTGGCCCCTAGTACCCAGACCCCGGTCCCTAGTATTTCCTCCTCTCCCCCAAAATAACGGCCGACCTTCTCGATCAGCCGGAAAAGATATGATTTGAGCGGTTCAACCGTCCGGTAACCGGCCAGGTTCAATTGGCCGGCGTTATCGGCCGTGATCTCGGCCAGAATATTTTGCCCCCTAAATTCGACCGGGCCGACCACCGTCCCGTTGCCGGCTAGGCGCCGGGCCAAATCCGTGACTTTTTCCTGGCTGATAAATTGTGTTTTCATCTATTTGTGAATTCTTTCACTATTTAACTGGGCAAGCCCATTTTAGAGCATTTCGCCGCCGTCTGTCAATGTTTACGCGCCAGGTTTTTCTGGCCGTAAACGAAGAACGACATGCTCTTCAGCTCGCTCGCCAGGTCAACATTATTGACTTTGACCCCTTTGGGAACGCTCAACTGGACCGGGGCAAAATTAAGGATCGCCTTGACCCCCGCCTTGGCGATCTCTTGGGCCAAGCTTTGCGCCGCTTCGGTCGGCACTGTCAGGATGACCATTTCTACCCCTTCCTGGCGGCAGACCGTGGCCAGCGAGCCTATGTTGTAGCAATACTTTCCTCGGTATTTTTTCCCTATCTTATTGGGAGAGTTATCGAAGGCCGCCACGATCTTAAAACCAAGCTCCTCAAACCCTTTGTAGCCGACCAACGCCTGGCCAAGGTTTCCCATGCCGACGATCGCCACTCGCCGCCCCTGCTCTAAGCCAAGGATCCTGGCCAAAGCCCCTTTCAAATCCAGGACGTTGTAACCGACGCGCGGCTTGCCGAATTTACCGAAATAGGAGAGGTCTTTTCTCACCTGGTCCGGCTTAAGGCCAACCAGCGCCGCCAGGTTCTTCGAGGCAATGGAGAAGGTCCCCTGCTGGGCGAGATTGTACAGGCAGCGGTAATAAAGCGACAGTCTGGCAATAATGCGATTAGATACGTTCATTTGTGAATTGTTTCACTATTGTAACAAAACAGCCCGGCAGTGTCAACCTTTGGTCAAGGGGAATGAACGGCCCAGGCCCGCCAGCCGCAAGATTTTCGCTTACCAGCACGATAAATATCATATGGGTGGAACAACTAATGTAAAGGCCAGGGAAGGTGCCGCGCCTCCAAATCGACCTATTCCCTCAAACCGCGCAACAACTGGACAGGCAAATCCGTCAAGGATCGGCACCGGGCATGAACAGCTATTAAATCGCCTTGGAACAAATGTCCAAGAAAGGATAATGAAGCTCCTCTCATCGGGTTATAACAATGGATGCAGCAATAAGCCAAATCATGAGGAGGGCTACCAGTCGATTTCCGGCGACCTGCCAAAAAATTGTTTTGAAACCGTTTTATGGACATTGGGAATAAGAGGCTCTGCTCCAAGAGAAGAAGAATTTGAGGACGAAAATAAGATCCTGCCAAGGTTAGAAGCTAATGGTTATCATACTAGGCCAAATAGTATCCCTCTTTTTACGACCAGAGAAAATAATCAGGGCGATAAAGTTGTAACCGGCGTAAGGCCCATTCCAGCAGGTTTAATCCCGGGAGACGTCCTGTTATTCGGCTCCCCCCCAGGTATGCCAACAATAAATAAGTACTATTTTACTCCGGACTTTCCAGAACGCGGGATACATGCTTCTCCGGAGGAAAAAGCCAGAGCCGGCCAAGTTTGGGAAGCGTTAAAAACGGCTGGATATATTAACATAAGAGGCGAAATACAATCCAAATTTAATGGCAAACCTGACGATCTTAATATTGGCATCGAACCGCCCTTAACGTCGGAAGAAAAGCAAAAGACAATGCAAATTCTAAACAATATCGTTAAAAGCGCCAGAGAACACACCAATACATACTTTCATGGCGCCATATATTTAGGAGAAAGGGACGGGAAACACTATATTTTTCAAAAACCGTCATGGAATTGCGGGCCTGATTCACCTTACCAGATCACTACTATAGAAGCCTACAATTCCAGTATGGTCGGACAACCAATTAACTGTGATAATAGCTATAGCCAAATATTTGTTTATCGGAAACAAAGTAACGATGCCAATTTAATTTTAAATCCGGGGAGCGCTTTCCACTTCACTAGTGTGATCCCCTCTTCTATCGGGGTTTCGCGACAATTTTGATCGCTCTGACCTAGCTGGTCTTAATTTCCTTGCGCCTCTTGCACGCGGGAGTTATTATCGGTTTTCAAAAGCAGATGGCAATGAAAGAGCAAAGATATTGCAGGCTATTATTTTTGCGAAACCACGCTCCTCACCCCTGCCCGCTCCTCAATAAGCCCCCCTGGAAACATAAAATCTCAGTCGAAAGTAAAAGTATAGGCCCGCGTGATCGCAATCGCCTAAGAAATCGTGCTTTAGCGGCGCTTTTTGGGGGCCAGCTTCTTTATTCCCGGCTTTTTGGGGGCCTGCTTCTTCTTGACCGGGGACGCCTTCGAGAGGGGCAGAATTGTTTGGGCCGGGAGAGGAATGACCTGGCTCGGGCTGGCCGGGACAGGCGCCGGCGCCACGACTTCGGCTGGTTTGATCTTTCCGGGCAGGAGGTAAGAAAAGCTGAAGTAATGGGCCGTATTGGCCGACAAGACCGCGTCATTATAATAAGCGTAATCAAAGCTGAACCCTTTGAAGAGGAATCCGAGCCCGGCAGTCAGGTTAGTGTTGCTGGCCGTAGCGCTCGCCGCTAACTGGTCGATCCCTCCCCGCACCGCCAACCACGGCTTGGGGAGCCATTCCACGCCGCCGTGGAGGGTGAACGGATCCCCGCCGCCGACGTCCAGATCAGCTGCGATCAACAGATTATCCCTGGCCTGGAAATTCAGGCCGGCCTTGAACGCGGAGGGGAGATCTTCTTTGGTATTAGTCCCCCAGTTGATGTTGTCGGGGAGAATATTTTTCAGCGCCAGGCCGGCGGCCAATTGCGGCCGCGGCCGCCAGAGGAAACCGAGATCAAGGTCATACCCGCTCCCGGTCCCGCCAGCGATGCCGCTAAACCCTTTATTGAAAAGCTTCAGCGCCAAGCCAAGCGCCAGTTTTTCCCGGAGCTCTTTCCCCCAAGCGAAATTAATGACACTGCTCGAAAAATCGAAAGCGTTCCCGGTCCCGCTCACCCGCCCCGCTTCATAAGTCGTCTGCAGGAAGCCGGGAGAAGAAGCCCCCAGGTAGGCCATCCCCAAAGTTCCTTGCGGCAGGGGTTTCGCCGCGCCGAGCATAGTGTAATTGATATCCTCCGCCAGGCTGGTAAACATGCTGGTCGCCCCGAACTCCGTCAAATAGGCCGCGTTAGCCGGATTAACGAAGAGCGAGTTGATGTTCCCCGGATCGGCGGCCGCCGTCCGTCCCAGCGCGATCATCCGCGCCCCCAGACCCAACCTCGTCGGGTCCAGCGCCACGGCGTGAGCCGACGAGGTAACATCAAACATCCAACCCCCAACCTCAAAACAAATAGCAACTATCAAACAACAAACACCAAAACGTTTGGTAATTGGCCATTGATGTTTAATATTTGTTTTGAAGTTTGAAGTTTGAGGTTGGATGTTCATTTTAGTACGGCGATCTTGATCTTCCCAATGACCCGGCCGCCGGAGACGATGCGGAGAAAATAAGCGCCGTTGCCGGCCACTTCGTTGAAGTCAGTCGTCCCATCCCAGCTGATCTCGTTATAACCGGCCTTGCCGCCATTACTACCGGAAAGATAGACCCGTTTCCAAACGAGCTGGTTGATCTCGTTGAACATATACAGGGTAAGGTCGGCGTCGCCGTTCAGTTGATAAGCCAGCCGGGCGGGACCACTCGCCGGGTTAAAAGGATTGGGGTTGATAAAGGCGTTAGCCGCCTTCAGTTCGCCGGTGTCAACTGCGACCGTCCGGGAGACGAGCGTGGAGTTACCGCTGATATCTAGCGCCTCGATGGTCAGATAATGCGTCCCCGCCCCCAAGCTGAACGCGCAGGTTAGCGCCCCGGTCGCCGCGTCATACGATGAGGTGCCGGTCAGCGCGTTGAAGGCGGTCGCCGTCCCGTCGATGACCACCCGGCTCGTCGCTTGGTTTATCCCAGACGTTTCATCGGTCACCGTCGCCGTCAGGACGCCACTGCTCTTGACCAGGTCCCCGTTAACGATCAGGCTGCCGTCGACTTTGATATTACTGATGACCGGGGCCACGCCATCACCGCTGGCCGAGAAGGTTAAAATAGGGAGCATGCCGGCCAGGCTGTTGAAGCTGGTGCTGGTCAGCGGCCCCGAGGAGACGATCCCGGTCGAGACATCGCTCTGGAAGCTGGCCGAAGAGGCAATGCCGTTCCCCATGCCGAACCCGTTCGGGCCGGAAACAAAGTTGGCACTACTGGCCGCCCAGGCGGCGCCGGCCAAGAACAACGCCAACAGCAACAGCGTTATCTTTTTCATGGTCGTTATTATATACCAAGATCGGCCGGGGCACTACTTATTTAGCCTGAAATTTCACGAATCCGCGGCCGAAAACGTAGTAGTTGAATTGGGGAGGGGATAATATGTCCGGACCAAGGCTGGAAATTTCATGGCGCGGGAAAAACGTAAGAGTTAACCGTTTAGACGGTTTAGTTTTAAAGGGAAAGTTGCCGCTTCGTCCCCAGGCGCCAGAGAAATTGGGCCCCGCCTGGGCTGTTTTGGAGTCCGCGAAATTAGTCGAAGGGAACTGTTTGAATCTTGATGGACTGCTGGACTTTTTAGGCGCCGACAAAACCAATATCAAGTTAATGAAAAAAAACCTGGGCTTAAGGAAGATGGATAATTCCCCGCAACCAACCCAAGAAATCACGGCAGTTGATCCTCTAGATGAGGATGAAAAAGAAAAGAGGGTCATCGTTCTTAATTCTCAAATTCTGCCGATTATAGGGCACATCGCCGCTGATGAATTTTTTGTTAGTAAATATGGGGGAGCTCATCCTTTATTCCTCGCCGCGCTTGAAACTCTGAAGAGCGGGCAGATAAATGAATTTAATCAGCACCAGCAATCCTTTGTGGAGGGAACTCTTCAAGGCTGGACACTGGGGAGGGGCGCTGGGGAGAGATTTGATATGAGCGGTTTAAATTTAAATCAAATATCGCTAAATGAAGCGCGCATTGCGTGGGCCAATTTTGATAAGGCCCTTCTTTCAAGCGCTTCTTTAAAAGGCGCAACGCTAAATACGACCTCCCTGAATTACGCAATTCTTATCGGGACTGAATTTGAAGGCGCGCGATTGGAAGAGGTTGATTTGGCCGGAGCCAATCTTATGGGTGCTATTTTTAGGGGCGCGGTTATTAAAGAGGTTTCTCTTAAGGGTGCGAGCCTCGGCGGGACCGATTTCCGGGATGCTACTTTGGAGGGGATCACTTATCTCGTCAATGGCAGTACGCATAAATCCTACGACACCTTAGAAATAAAGCATTTCCTTGAACAGGCGGGAGCGATCGTTTAAATGGATGAGAGCAGGGGCAAGGGATCTTCAGATCAGAAAACAACTGAAATTTTCAATCGCAGGAAAGGATAAACAATTGTTATGAGAATTGATAGTAAACCTCCCGTTAGCCCCGCTTCGGGAATTGACTTGGTTAAACAGCGGCTTCTTAACATTATAAGAAAGCCGGGTTTTCGGTCGATCACTATTTCTCCCTACTCGCTCCACCGTCTGGGCTATTCATTCGCTCTCACCATTTTTGATGGCAACGGCATGGTCAAAGATCAGCTCAAGGAGCCGTACGAAACGGCACGGCAACTCTTTCGGGAGAAGGTAGAAAAGATCGTGATCAAACGCGGCGCTAAACCAGAGGATATTGCCGCGCTTTTTTTTCGCCTGGATGATGCGCGGCTTTCTCTCCATGATTTTTCCTCAAAGATCGAAGTCGTTTATCGGCCGCAGCCATCCGAGCAGAACCAGGCCGCCGTTCCCCAAACCGCCAAGCCGGTCGTAAAACAAACTGAATTACTTCCGCCAGTTCCACAGACCATTATTCCACGACCGGCAAACGTAACCCCTTCGTTCTCATATAATTACGATAGTTTGGTCTATGCCTGCGAATCTGCCGCTCAGACCTTCCATCCTGACAGACATTATGTCTTCTCCCAATTTATTGAAAACGGTAAAGTCCTATCGGGCTGGATAGACTATTTAACTCAAGGGAATGGGGATAACTTAAGAATAGTTTATAGGATCAAGCCCTCACAAGAACAACTCGCGATGCTGATCAAGGCTTTGCGCGAAACCGCTCAAATGATAAGGCAACATCCGGCGATGAAGGCCGCCGCTCAACCGGCAAAAGCTCCCACTCCAGAAGTGAAATTGGTGGGAGCGCCGCTAACCCCAGCCGACTTGCTCGCGGCCGGAGGAAAACTTAAGAAGCAAGCGAACCAGAACCCCAACAATATTCCCAAAGCCGAGATCGAGGCCTGGATCGCAACAGCTAAAGAGAAGCTCTCCGCTTATCAGGGGGAACTTGGCCCCGGCCCACGCCACAACTGGACTGAAGCCTTAATCACCCAGCGGGTCACTTTTGCCGACCTGGTCGAAGCCATGCACAAACTGGAAACTAAATTGGGGGGAACCCCAACCGAGATCAACTTGCCTAGATATGTCGATCCTGCTGCTCGAAATGCCTGGGATCGTCAGCAACGGGTTGAAACTCGCCAACCGCCGCAGCTGGCCGCTCGTCCTGCGCCTCGACAAGCGGTAGCATCAAGAGACTCGATCGCGCCTCTCTCCCCGCCAAGAAGCGGCAGGGCATGGGGAAAACAGTTTTTCGTAGCAGGCATATATGGTAGATTTGTCGACGTCCTCGGAGAAAAATCAGATCACTTTCTTCCCAATCAACTGTCGCACACAACTTTGGATTATGGCTATTTTGTTGATACAGGCATAACCCTTCTGGGCCATGAACGCCCCTTAAAAGTCTATTGCACCCAGACATTTCTTGAAGTCACCGCCGACTTTCTTTTAAAGGCCATTGCCGACGGGCAAATATTTCATCGTAAAGATTCTTTATCTTTAAATCCTGAAGAGGAGCTTATTTTTGCCACAGAACATTTTGGCTCATATTATCCTCAAGGAGCGATGTCCGCTAAAACATTAGTCCGTGGATTTGATTTTCCATTCCGTTTAACTGTTGAAGAGTTCTTAAAGGAATGGACGGCCAAAGATCTAATTCGCGCCATGGCCCAAAGGCCGCTTCGGGCAGTTGGGATTGAAAAAGAAGCAGAGACAGTTCCAACTCAACCCGTTAAACCGGAACAGCCGGCCAATTGCCGGACGGATGACCAACTCGTCTCTGTTATCGGGGAGATCCGCCTGATCAGTTGGGAATTGGAAGAAGGGGAGATCTCTCCAGCCCGCGCCATGGCCCGGTTGTCAGCGTACAATGATCCCAGTTTACTAATTTGGCTCGATCATCTGGCCCAAGACCGCGACCTGCGTGAATATAGCAGCCTTTATGGCTGGGGGTCGAATTTGAGCGACGCGATTAATATCATGAAGCACTGGTTCCCTACCTCGGACACAGCTGCTCAAAAGGCCCAACCGGCAAAGCCGCCGCGCCCGCTTAGCTGCGATAGGCTGTACTATTTGAGGGAGACCTGCGCGAAAATATTTGAGATCGGGCATTCATCCGCTCCTGCCCTTGGTGAACTTAATAGCCCTGAAAGGGAACTACATATAAATGCTTGCTTGGTCGGCGAAGATATTAGACCCTGGCTGACGCACCTTAATTCGGGCGGCACAGCCGCGCTGACGGCTGCATATCCTGATGAATATCAGTACATGTTGAGAAACGCGCTCAATCCGGATTATTATCCTAGTTTAATCAGAAAGGCATTGGATATTTTGAATCAGGTTTATGAAAAAATTTAGATGGGAGACTGACGGGAGGAAATAAATAATGGCCAATCCAATCGGCCCCAACAGAGCGGAAAGATCGTCTCGCCCAATTTCAAGCCTTGCGCGCATTAAAGACGTCATTATGACAGCCGTATTTAGTCTCAAGCATAATTACAGCAACCCCTTGCGCGGAATAGAAATTCATCCTTCTAAGCGTGGTAGCTACCTTTATTTATGTGTTACGACTTATACAACAAAGAGAACAAGCTTAGAATTTTGGTCCGAAGCGTCGACAACTGCCGAACATCTTTCCAAAAAAGGGATTAAGCACATCAGTATAGGCCCTGATGCAAAGCCGGAAGAAATAACAGCTTTATTTCAATTGCTGGGGAATGCTGATCTTGATTGGCAAAAATTTAACCGGCCAAACATCAAGTTTGTTAAATAGAAAAATCGTCTAAAATATTATCGTCAAACCCCCAAATCCGTCGGCAGCCGGGGTAAAAGTCTATTTCACTGCCAGACCTAAGGAGCAGCCATGTCCCCGAAATTCATCACATAATCATATTATCTGAAATCAAGATCATTATATATCGAGAAAATAATTGAAATGCTACCAAGAATCGAACAATTAGCCGCGCAAGTCAGATCGATCCCGAACTGGCCGGCGCATCCCAGAGAAATGATGGAAAGGATGACCGATCTGCGGAAAGAACTCGGGAAATTCGTCCCCAAGTTTTCACCGGCCACCCTGCCGCCCGCCGATCACTATCATCTCTTTGGCGGTAAATTCAAAGTCAAAAACCTGATCGCTAATAGAACTTATACCGCTATTTATCTGGCGACCAACGAACAAACCGGGGAAAGCATTGCTATAAAAAGAGCCCTGGTCAGGGAAGAGATCCATTTTGTGTTACGGGAAAGCAAAATCTTAAAAAGGCTTTCACATCCTAATATTATCCGCTATCTTGGGACTGATGACGATTCATTGATGATGGAATTGCTGACCGGCGCCCCCCTAAATCGCCTGGGGAACTTTAATCGGGAAGATCTGCTATTAACATTAATGTACGAAGCGGCAGAAGGATTGAGAGCGATGCATCAGAGCCAGATTGTCCACAGGGATATAAAAATCGATCATATTTTCGTCTCCGAAGAAGGGGAAATTAAATTCCTGGATTTCGGTTTTGCCAAAGATTTATTGGCCGATTCCGATATTGAAGGGAACTTCTTCGGCACATCGGAATACGCGGCTCCGGAGGTAATCCGTCTGGGTCAGAGCCAGGCCGGACCGGAAGCGGATTTTTTCTCTTTTGGCCTGGTGTTATTTTGCGGCCTAACCGGGCGCTACCCGCTGGCCAGGAAAATAAAGATCGATAAATCTCTGTCAAACTTTGTTTCTTTTCCCGCCTGGGGTCCGGTTTTAAGCACCGAGTCATTAGGACTGCTTCCTCTAAGATTTAGGCCAATCTTAACCGGCTTGTTGGAAAGAAACCCAAGAAGGCGGTTATCGGACCATGATGAATTTCAAAGGATGATATTAAGGGCTCTGTTTACTAATTAAAGATTATTCTCGGTCTAAATCCCCAAGTCCGTCGGCGCTCTTCCTAACGAATAAAGCAGATCCAGCGTAGACTTGATCTGTTCCTCGATCGTCTCTTCGGTATGGGCCCGGTCGGGATATATATTGTAGAGGCGGCGATAGTTCAACGGCGTCACGTTCATCATCACCGAATTCGCTCCGGCCAGCAACCCTTTGCGCCTCGCCTCGGAATTAAGCGTCTCAAAGCCGGTCGTCACGACGATCTTGGCGTTCTTCGGGTCGATCAGCCGGCTGACGGCTAACACTTTCAGGACCAGATCGGTTTTCGGCCCATCGGGCAGGACCGGACCGAAACTGTACATTTCAGCGTTCAATTGCTTCGTCATTAGAATATCATTTAATAAGCTCTCTTCGGTCTGACCCGGCAGACCGATCAATCCCCCAGTCAAGACCAGATAGCCGAGTGAATAAGCGTCTCTGACATCCTGCAGACGATCTTCCAGCTCATCGCCGCAGTGGAGGTTCGCGTATAATTTCGGATCGCTAGTCTCAAAACGTAAGAGGACTCCCCTCGCCCCGGCTTCGTAAAGTTTGGCCAACCCCTCCTTGCCCACTTCGCCGACCGAAACAAAGATCAAAACCGCGTGCCGCCGCTTGATCTCTTTGATCAGCCCGGCGACTCGCTCTGCCGGATATTCCGGGTCTTCCCCCGATTGCAGGACCAAAGCCTTAAAACCGTGCTTCTCTACCGCTTCATCAACAGCGGAGAAAACCTCCTCCTCCGTCATCCGGTATCTCTTAATAATTGAATTACTGCGCCGGATGCCGCAGTAGGCGCAATCGTGCTGACAATAATTGGAAAATTCGATGATCCCGTGGACACAGCAAGAGTTGGAGAGATATTTCTGGCGGAGAAAGTTGGCCGTTTTATAAAGTTGGTCCAGTTCGGCCGGATTCTCGATCAACAAGAGCTTAAGCAGTTCTTCTCTTTTTAGCTCCCGGCCTTCGGCGGCCTTATCAAAGATCAGAGAAATACTTTTGCTGACCCCGGTTTCTTCGGCTGGGCGGCGTGAGAGGCGGACGTCGGTCTCCCGCAGTTCAAAAAAGAGCTCTTTCCAGGTTTCGAGGACTTCGGTCGCTTCGCGTTCGGGTATCGTTTGGATTACATAGCCCCCCTGGGCATAGATGTAATCGCCCAGCTTGAGGTTAACGATCTCATTGATCGCCTTTTTCTGTTCGCCGAAGTAATCGACCGTGACGTTCTTGCCGTCCAGAGCGGTAACCTTACCGGGGATAGCGTAGCACATTAGAAATAACCGCTGACCAGAATATCGGAACCGAGCCGGTCGACGTGGACCAGGCGCAAATGTTTGGCTTGCGAGGGGAGCGCCACTCCCTCTCCTTCCACGGCTGTCTTGGCGTCGCGGCCGCCAAATATCTTCGGGGCGATTATAAAGTAGGCCTTGTCGACCGCTCGGGCCGTGAGGAACGAGGCATTGACCTCGCCTCCCCCTTCGACCAATAAGCTGGTGATCTTCATTTTGCCCAACTGCCTGATCAGGGCTTTGATATCGATCAGTCCGCGCGGCGCCGGCAGTTGAAGTATTTCTACCCCCCGCTTTTGCAAGGCCGCCACCCTTTTCCGGGGAGCGTCCGGTCCAACGGCAATGATGGTGCGGCCGCCCGCGGCGGCGATCACCTGGGCCGCCAGTGGGGTGCGGGCATAAGCGTCGAGTACCACCCGGATCGGGTCCTTCACTTTCTTGACCAGCCGGACATTGAGCTTGGGATCATCGACCAGCACATTGTTGATCCCGACCAGGATCGCGTCGTAGAGGTTACGCAGGTGGTGGGCGAAGTGGAGCGACTCCGGCCCGGCCACCCAGCGGCTCGCCCCGGTCCGGGTCGCTATTTTGCCGTCGAGCGTGACTGCCGATTTCAAGACGACGAACGGGCGCCGGGTCGTGATATATTTATTGAAGACCTCGTTCAATCTCTTCGCTTCGTCCGCCAGCAAGCCGACCTCGACTTTTATTCCGTGTTTCCGGAGCTTGGCAAACCCGCGGCCGTTGACCCGCGGGTTGGGGTCCTTTGTCGAAGCGATCACTTTCTTGATCCCGGCCCGGACAATCGCTTCGGTGCAGGGGGGATTGTTTTTCTTGGCGAAAGAACAGCATGGCTCCAAGTTAAGGTAGAGGGTCGCGCCGCGCGCCTCGTCCCCCGCCTTCTGGATCGCCCAGGCTTCGGCATGCGGGGTCGTAACTTCGCCATGGTAGCCCATCGCCACGATCCGCCCTTGCTTGATCAGGATGGCGCCGACCAGCGGGTCGGGGGTGGTCCGCCCTTCAGCTGACCGCGCCAGCTGATGAACTTCACGCATAAATCTTATATCGTCTTCAGACCACATATGACCTTTTTATAATCGTCCGAATAAAATATCGCCGAACCGGCCACGAGAACATTAGCGCCCGCTTTAACAACTTCCCTGGCTGTCTCGATGTTTATTCCGCCATCAACTTCGATGTCGACCCCTATTTTCCGTGCTCTAAGCTCCGTGTTCAGTGCTCTGATTTTTCCCAAAACCTCGCGCATAAACTTCTGCCCTTCGAACCCGGGATTGACCGACATGATGAGGACCATGGCTACCTTGTCCAGCACGTGAAAAATACCTTCGATCGGCGTGGCGGGATTAACCACCACTCCCGGCGCTACATTGTTCATCTTGATCAGTTCGATATCCTCATCCAGGTTTTTCGAAGTTTCGGCGTGGATCGTGATGATGTCGGCCCCCGCTTTAGCAAAATCGGGGATGTACCGGTCGGGGTGCTCGATCATTAAATGAACATCGAGCGGCAGTTTGGTCGCCCGGCGGCACGCTTTGACGACCAGCGGGCCGATCGTGATATTGGGGACAAAGTGGCCATCCATCACGTCGATATGGATCAGGTCCGCTCCGGCCGCCTCAACTTTTTTTATCTCCTCTCCCAACCGGGTAAAATCGGCCGACAGGATCGAGGGCGCTATCTTGATCATTCTGTTTCCTCCGTCCTTTCTTCGGTCACGACTTCTTGGCTGGTGGCGACCAGCAGGTCGACCCGCCCCCCCATCTCCGCCTGTTCACCGGAGAGCGGCTCTTGCGCCAGGATCGTCCCTTCCTGCAGGGCGGTGCTTTGCTCGAAGCGAATATCGCCGATCTGCAGCTGGGCCGGGGTTAAAATGGCGTCGGCCTGGGCCAGTGTTCGCCCGAGCAAACTGGGGACATTGACTTTTTCCCGGCCGGAGCTGATCATTAAATTGACGACCCGGCCGACCTTGGCCGTCCGCCCGGCCTCGGGCCGCTGGGAAACTATCGTCCCTTCCGCTTTTTTTATCTCAAAGACCGTCCCGGCCACCCGGGCACGGAGCTGGCCTGATTCGAGCTTGACCTTGGCCACTTCAAGCGTTAAACCGGTGACGTCGGGGACCATCGTTTCCGGGAGGGAATCAAAATAGACCGTGTAAACATAACCGATCAGAAGCGGCGACAGAATAAAGAGCATGATCACCGTGATCAAAGACCGGGGTGAAGGGAGCTTGAGCCGCAAGACCAGCCCGCTGACCAACAGGCTGACGACGATCACAAAGATCAAATAAAAGCTCAAGTAATTGGTTAACATATTTTACTACCTGCCTAAGAAATAAGCGTAAATTATCCCGAGCACGACGAAACTTAGCGTCACGACCGCCAGGATCCAGTTGCGGTGCTTTTCTTTCCCCCAGCGGAGCTTGATCTGGCCGACCTCCTCCAGCACTTCGCTCCGGCTGTCGAGCTCTTCGCCGCCGTATTGGGTCACGACGCTCTCAAAGATCTTGACCAGTTCATCGTCGGCTGCTCCGCGGCGGGGGAGCCGGCGCCCTTCCAGCGCCGCGCGGAACTCGTCCGCCGAGGCAAAACGCTGCAGCGGGTCCGGCCGCAAAGCGCAGGTAACGATCTCCCGGAGATAAAGTGGCCAGGACGCCGCTGTTTCCGGCGGAAGCTTGACCGGGCCGCGCAGTTTGCGCACGCCGCCCCCCAGGCCGAGTTCCGTGACGGCCGGCCGACCGGTCAAAAGTTCGTAGAGGACCAGCCCCAGGGCGAACAGGTCGGTCGCCGGCGTGACCGGGAGGCCGGCCAGCTCTTCGGGCGAGGCATAACGCCCGTTCGCCATCAGTTCCAGTATCTTTTGCGGCAAAGCCGCTTTCAGCTCCCCTTCGACGACAAAATCGGTCAACTTGACGATCCCCTGCCGGTCGATAAAGATGTTGGTCGGCTTAAGCGAGCCGTGGACCACCCCCCGGGCATGGGCCGCCGCCAGGGCGGCCAGCGCTTGTTCGATGATGACAGTCGCTTTGGCCGCGTCGAACTTCTCGCCTTGGGCCAGGAGGTCCGCCAGGCTCGGCCCATCGACATATTCGCGGACGTAATAAAAACCTTGCCAGCCGTAATCTCCGTCATAGAGCTTGGTCAGCCCCTGGTGGTTGACGATAGAAAAGCCAAGCACCCGCTGTTTCATGCTTTTGATCAGGGTCGAGTTCAGCGTGCCGCGTTTGTAAATTTTGACGATGACCGGCTTGTCGGTGCCGATGAAGAAGCCCTGGTAGGTAACGCTGAACGGGTTTTCGGCCAGTTTCTGGCCGATGCGGTATTTGCTTTTGAGGAGCTGGTCCATCGCCCCGATTATAACACCTCCCTTGCATTTTTTAAATCGGGAGCTATAATAAGGCCAGCAACATTCAGGAGGTAAATTATGAACGAGATCAAGATGAACCTGAGCACGGCCGATCGTTTCGTCCGGATAATCATCGGCGGGGGACTGCTAATGCTGGCAACCTATATTCAACTGGGCGTGCCGCTCACCTGGGCCGCCATTATCCTCGGCTTAATTTTGATGTTGACCGGCCTGGCCGGTTACTGCCCGCTCTACGCCCTGCTTGGCTGCTCGACAAAAAAATAGCTTCAAAATAGATTTAGATGAAAAAGTTCTTAGCCGGCCTCTTGGCCGTCCTGTTCGTTTTTTGCCTGTTCGCCTGCCTCCCGGGTTTTTCCGGCCAGGCCGAGGGCCGCGCCAAGCCTCGCCCGGTCAAGCGCAAGATCCTCAAGAAAACCGTCAGGAAGAAAATTAAGAAGACGGCCAAGAAATACCGCAAGGCCAAGCTGGCCAAACCGGTCAAGGCTCCCAGGAAGGCGGCGCCGGCCGCGAGAGAGCCGGCTTACCAGCTTCCCCCCCGCACCGGCACGGTAGTTAAAAGCTTTACTCTGGAAGAAGGGGTCGATGACACCGCCGCCGAGCTGATCGTCAATGAGCTCAAGTCGCTCGGTGTGGATGAGGCTTCGGTCGACGTCAACCGGAACACCCTCCGGGCCAAGTTCAATTCACAGGAGCTCTCCGCCGTCAGCGTGATCAAAAAGCTCAAAGAACTCGGATATGCCGTCAAACGGATCGACTAAGCAGTTATGAAAAAAACACTAAAATGGGTCGCGCTCACTGCCGGGGGGTTGTTGCTTGTCCTGATCATCGGCTTGGCCGCCCTCCCTTTTGTTTTTCCGCTGGATAAAATCAAGGATTTTGCCACCGCCAAACTGTCGGAAACGCTCCACCGTAAAGTGGTCATCAAGTCGGTTTCGTTCGATATTTTTTCCGGCATTAAACTTCAGGGGATCGAAGTCGGCGACCTGGTCCGGGCGGAATCGCTCGACCTCCGCTACGCCTTCTGGCCGCTTTTCTCCCGCCAGATCATCGTTTCCGAGCTTAGTTTGGTCAGGCCAGAGCTCAAGATCGTCAAAGAGCGGAACGGGCTGTTCAACTTTTCCGACTTATTACAGACCAAAGCCCCACCCAATCAGCCAGCCAGCAAACCCCCGTTTGACCTGTTTATTACCAGCTTTTCGGTCAAGGACGGCCGGATAGTTTATTCTGACCGCTCGGCCGGGACCACGAACGAACTCCGGCAGCTGAATATTAAGGTGAGCGGCTTTGAGCTCGCCTTGGTCAAGCCGATCGACCTGTCCCTTTCAGTCAACGCGACCTACGGCGGGAAGGTTATCCCGCTCGCCCTCTCCGGCCAGGTTGGCGTAAACCTTGTCAATGAGTCTGTCAAGGTTTCTGGGCTTAATTTGACGATCGCCGGCGAAAGCCTGCACGCCTCCGCCACCGTTTCCGGCTGGAAGGTGGCTCCCCAGGTCAACTTTACTCTTTCTTCAAAGGGGATCAACCTCGACCCGTTGCTCGCCATCTTCGCCGTTCCGACCACTGTGAAAAAAGCCCCGGCCAAACCGGGCGAAATGACCAAAATGATCAATAGCCTGACCAACTCGGTCCCGCGCAACCTGGGCATTAAGGGAGAGGTCGATGTCGCCAATCTGACCGTACAGAAATTTAAGGTCGACCGGGCCAAACTCTCGCTTGCCCTCTCCGGGAAGAACCTCCAACTCGGCCTCGACCAAGTCAATATTTATGACGGGATCCTGGCCGGGCGCGCAACCGTCGACCTTAATGCGCCGGGCCTAAGCTACAGCGTCAGCAACCTTAAGCTGACCGGCTTTAATTCCACCCCCTTCCTGAACGCGCTGGTCGAGACTTTCCTGACCAAAATGCCCGATTACCGGGAAATGACCAACAAGGTCTATGGCCAACTTGATGCCTCCGCCGCCCTGACCGGGCGGGGGGTTGAGCCGGACGCTATCCTGGCCAACCTCTCCGGTCAGGCCGCAGTCGAGATTAAGAATGGCGAGCTGAAACGGGTCAAGACCCTGGCCGAGGCCGGCAAGCTCCTCAAGTCCAACACCCTCCAGGGGGATATCAAATTCGGCGAGCTCTCTTCCTCGTTCGGCCTCAAAAACAAAGTCGTCTCGGTCAGTTCGTTCCGGCTGGCCCAGAACGACTTTAAGGTCAACTACAAAGGGGGGATCGACCTCAACAGGCTGGCCTGGGTCGCCGGGAACCGCCTGACCCTGAAGCTCGCCCCCGCCCTGACCACCAACCTCCCCAAAGAATTCTCTATTTTCAAGGACGATAAAGGTTGGCTTGAGACGACCTTTGAGCTGACCGGCACCCTCTCCAAGCCGATCCCCAAACCAATCTTAGAAAAACCCTTGGATGTCGCCGTCGGCAAGATCAAGGCAAAGATCGAAGCCAAAAAGATAGAGATCGAAACGAAGGTCCAGGCTGAATTAGCTTCAAAAGAAGCCGAAGCAAAAAAGGCCTTGGAACAGGAAAAACAGAAGGCAGTCGAGGCCGTTAAGCAAGAAGCTAAACAGCAGCTGAAGAACCTTTTCAAGCCCTAAATACAACCCGAATATCCTAATAAAGTGGCCCTAATTCACCAATAAAAATTAGTGAATTAGGGCCAAAGTTAGAGCATTCGGGTTGTATTTCCCGCAAGTTTTAACCCTCTAAATACGATATATATTGTATAAGGGGGCCTAAGTTATGAAGCGGTTTTTCGCCATTCTGCTGGTTATGATCGTTGTTGCCGGAGTCTGCTTCGCGGCTGGCAAGGACCCCTTAGCCTTAAAGGTCAATAAGCTTTACTCCGCCCCGGATGAAAATTCCAACCTGGTCTTTAACATCCCGATCGACGTGCAAATGCTTGACGCCTCCACTGACGGCAACTGGTACAAGGTTAAGATCTCCTTCAATCTGGGCCCTCTCGGCTATACCTATGTTGGCTGGGCCAAGATCCCGGTCGGCGATCTGCTCGCTTCCCGCCAAGCTAAGGTTGCCAAGACGGTCGTCCCGGAAGAATCCCCCGAAGAACAATAACCGCTTGTCAGAAAAATAGTCCCTTGCTATAATCCTCCTGGCTGGTAAAACTGGCCGGGAGGTTTTTTTATGATCGGTAAAGTCATCAAGGTCCTCGTTGGTCTCCTGTTCATCGGTTTAGGCGCTTGGGCGGTCTGGATATGGTGGGCCGACCTCCTCTCTTTAGTTCGCGGCGGGATCGGCCTTGGCCTGATCCTCTGCGGGCTGATCGCTTTTGCCCTGGTGGCCGACTAAGCCTTGAAAGAGCAACTCAAAGCCCTGCTCTTTAAGACCGGTGCGGTCAAGACGGGAGAATTTGTCCTCTCTTCCGGAAAGAAGAGCAGCTTCTATATTGACTGCCGCAAGGTCACCCTCCACCCGGAAGGAGCCAAGCTGATCGGCCAGATCATCCTCGACAAGATCAAAGGGTTGCCGGTCAAGGCGGTCGGCGGGCTAACCTTGGGGGCGGACCCGATCATCGGCGCCGTCATCACCCTGGGTGACATCCCCGGCTTTATCGTCCGCAAGCAAGCCAAGGAACACGGGACCAAGCAACGGATCGAAGGTTTGTTGGAACCGGGTTGGCCGGTCGTCATCGTCGAGGATGTCGCCACGACCGGTGGCTCCGCCCTGGAGGCGATTAAAGCGGCGGAAGCGGCCGGAGCAAAGGTCATCAAGGTTATTTCGGTCGTCGACCGCGAAGAAGGGGCGCAAGAAGCCCTCGCTAAGTATGACTTCGACCCAATTTTCAAAAAATCAGAGCTGCTTAACAGTTAACCGAATTTTTGCTATAATTCAACTGTCAGCCGATTTCCCGTTATAGGTTATAAGTTATCGGTTCCCACGCCCGTGTAGCTCAGTTGGTAGAGCACGTCCTTGGTAAGGACGAGGTCACCGGTTCGATCCCGGTCGCGGGCTTATCTTTTTTGCTTGACAACCGGCCCTGTTTTTCATTATAATAAGACCCGTTAACTCTGTTCTATTTTTTAGGAGGTAATCATCATGGCAAGGGAAAAGTTCGAGAGGAAAAAGCCGCACGTTAACGTCGGAACGATCGGGCACGTTGACCACGGGAAGACCACACTAACTTCGGCGATCACCAGCGTTTTGGCCGCCAAAGGTTACGCCAAGGCCAAGAAGTTCGATGAGATCGACAGCGCGCCGGAAGAAAAGGCCCGCGGTATCACCATCGCTATCGCCCACGTCGAATACGAGACCGACAAGCGGCACTACGCCCACATCGACTGCCCCGGACATGCTGACTACGTCAAGAACATGGTCATCGGCGCGGCCCAGATGGACGGCGCGATCCTCGTCGTCTCCGCCGCCGACGGCCCCATGCCTCAAACCCGCGAACACATCCTGCTCGCCCGCCAGGTCAACGTGCCGGCCATCGTCGTCTTTCTCAATAAGTGCGACATGGTCGACGACCCGGAATTGATCGACCTGGTCGAGGTAGAGACCCGCGACCTGCTCAGTAAGTATAAATACGACGGCGACAAAGTGCCGATCATCCGCGGTTCCGCTCTCAAGGCGATGGAAAATCCGGACCCGAAAGGGCCGGCCGCCAAGTGCATTTTGGATCTGATGGACGCTATTGACAATTTTATCCCGGAACCAGTGCGGGCGCTCGACCAGCCGTTCCTGATGCCGATCGAGGACGTCTTTACGATCACCGGTCGCGGCACCGTCGGCACCGGCCGGATCTCCCGCGGTAAGGTCAAGGTTGGCGAAGAGGTTGAGATCATCGGCCTCGGCTCCCATAAGAAAGCGATCGTCACCGGCATCGAAATGTTCCGTAAGACGCTCGACGAAGGTCTGGCTGGCGACAATGTCGGACTGCTCCTCCGCGGCATGGAAAAAGAAGACCTGCTGCGCGGCATGGTCCTGGCCAAACCGGGCTCGATCAAGCCGCATAAGAAGTTCGAAGCGCAGGTCTACGTGCTGACTAAGGAAGAAGGGGGCCGCCATACGCCGTTCTTCAACGGCTACAAGCCCCAGTTCTTCATCAACACGACCGACATGACCGGCGAGATCAAGCTGCCGGATAAGGTCGAGATGGTCATGCCGGGCGACAACATCACCATGACCGTCGAATTGATCGAGGACGTGGCGGTGGAAGAGGGTCTCCGCTTCGCGATCCGCGAGGGCGGCCGGACCGTCGGCGCCGGCGCGGTCTCCAAGATCCTCGCCTAACGGACTTTCTTGAGGACCCTGATCAAAGTCTTAAGCCTCCTGGCGGCGATCTCACTCGTCGTTACGGCTGGTTTGGTCTCTTTTGACTTTTTTCAATCCCAGGAGAAATTCCCAGCGCAAACCTTCATCGGCCAGGTCAATGTTTCCGGCCTGGACCAGAGCGAAGCGCTGGACAAGCTCGAGCCACTCCCTATCTCCCAGGTCTTCGTCCCCTTGATCTCGCTCGAGGCGGGCAAGATCAGTTATTCTTTTTCTCCTGAGGCGCTCGGCGTCGGCCTGGATACTGGCCGGACCGTCCGTGAGGCTTTCCGCTTTACCCACCGTGAGAACTACCTCAAAGAGCTGAAACGCCGGATCGCCGGCCAGTCTGTCCCCTGCCCCCTCTACCTAACGGTCGATGATGAACAGCTCGGGCGGGTAGTTGGCGAGATTTCGGCCGAGCTCCGCGCAACCGCCCGGGACGCTACTCTGATCTTTTACGAAGAGACTGGGGGCTTCCACATCGAGCCGGAAGTGCCGGGGCGCGAGGTCAAAGTCGCAGCAACCCTCCAGGCGATCAAGGCCGGCCTGGCCAAAGGGGAACACATTTTTCCGATCAGCCTGAAACTGCAACCGCCTCAACTGACAGAAAAGTTACTCCGCGTTGACCCGCCGGTCCAACGCCTCTCCGCCTACACCACCTATTACGGTTCGCACGATTCGCCGAACCGGATCCACAACATCAAGCTGGTCGCCTCCTGGATCGATGGCACCCTCCTCCTCCCGGGCGAGGAGTTCTCGGTCGCCAATGTACTCGGGGATGTCACGACCGAGCAGGGCTTCAAGGAGGCGTTCGTCATCGTTAAAGGCGAGCTGGTCCCGCTCCTGGGAGGCGGCTCTTGCCAGATCGCTACCACCCTCTACAACGCTATCCAGGGGGCCGACATTAAAGTTCTCCAGCGCCGCAACCATTCTATGTATTTTAATATATATCCGCTGGGACGCGACGCCGGCGTCTACCCCGGCCAGCTCGATTTTCGTTTTCAGAATGATACCGGCCACCCTATCATGATCAAGGCCCTCGCGACCAACCGGCGCCTCTCTTTCCGGATCTACGGAACACCGTCGGGAAAAACGGTTAAATTTTCCTACCCGCAAGTCTTTATGAAGACGGAAAACGGCTTCGTCCCCTCCACCGTCAAAGCGGTCCTGGCGGCCGACGCCCCCTTCAAGACGATCGTTACCCGGACGGTTTTTGACGCGGCCGGCCAGCAGCTCAAGGAAGAAAAGATCTTCAGTGTCTATACCCTTTACGGCGAGAAAACCAATGTTCCGATCGCTCGGCCGGAACCCAGGTAAAACAACTTCAAACATCCAACCTCAAACCTCAAAACAAATGGCAATTTCAAAATTCCAAAGAACAATTGAAAAGGCTTTCACCCTGGAAGGGATCGGCCTGCATACCGGTAAAAAAGTCGCGGCCACGATCTCACCGGCAGAGGCTAACGCCGGGGTCACGATCAATGGCATCCTGGCAACCGCGCGCCATGTCACTGCCACCAACCGGGCGACAACTCTCGGCGGTGTCGCGCTGGTCGAGCATCTCCTCTCCGCCGCCTATGGCCTCGGACTCGATAACCTGACCGTATCGATCCAGGGTCCGGAACTCCCCGCCCTGGACGGAAGCTCCCTCCCCTGGGTTGAGGCATTTGAGCGGGCCGGGGTCGTTGAGCTATCCTCCGAAAAAGCTTATCTGGGCCTTCAACAACCTATCCGCCTATCCGCCGGGGACAGCTCATTGGAAGCCCTCCCATATAATGGCTTTAAGCTCGATTTTATGGTAAAATTTGAAGGGGTTGGGGAACAATTTCTCTCGTTTGACGTCAAAAAACAGTCCTACGCGAGCGAGATCGCTCCGGCTCGCACTTTCGGCTACATAGAGGAATATGAGGAGCTAAAAGCCCAGGGGCTCGCCTTAGGCGCTTCAGCCGACAACGCCTTGATCCTGAGTAGACAGGGTTACCGGAACGAACCGCGCTTCCCGGATGAAATTGTCCGCCACAAGATACTCGATCTGATCGGCGACCTGGCGTTGCTCGGCCGCCCGCTTAAAGCGTGGATCAAGGCGGTTCGCTCGGGACACCAGCTGAATTCTGAACTTGTCAGGAGGCTAACCGATGGTTGAAATAGATATCAAGGAGATAATGAAAACGATCCCGCATCGTTATCCTTTCCTGTTGATCGACCGGATCATTGAGCTGGAAGAAGGAAAGCGTGCTGTTGCCATCAAGAATGTGACGCTGAACGAACCTCATTTTATGGGCCATTTCCCGGGCATCCCGATCATGCCCGGCGTCTTGATCATTGAAGCGCTCGCCCAAGTCGGCTGTGTGATGGCGCTCCGGCTGCCGTCATCCGAAGGAAAGATCGTCCTCTTTGCCGGGATCGACGGCGTCCGTTTTCGTCGGCAAGTCGTCCCCGGCGATCAGCTCCGCTTGGAGGTCGAAACGGTCTGGGTGCGCGGGCCGATCGGCAAAATGAAAGGAAAGGCGACCGTTAACGGCGAAGTGGCCGCCGAAGGTGAATTCACTTTCTCGCTTGCGGACCCGGCCGCCGGTAGCGCTAAAGTCCACCCGACCGCCACCGTCCACAAAAACGCCGTGCTGGGGAAGAATGTCGAGATCGGCCCGGATACGGTCATCGGCGCCGACGTCAAGATCGGCGACGGGACCCGAGTCGGCGCCCACTGCCTGATCACCGGCTGGACGACGATCGGCCGGGAAAATGTCATCCATAACGGGACCGCCATCGGTTTGCCCCCGCAGGACGTTAAGTACAAAGGGGAAAAAGGCGAGATCATTATCGGCGACAAGAACATCATCCGCGAGTTCGTGACGGTCCATATCCCTTCGGCCGGCGGGGAAACGGTCATCGGTAACGAATGCTTTATCATGGTCCATGCCCATGTCCCGCACAATTGCCGGATCGGCAACCAGGTGATCATCGGCGGTTATGTCGGCCTGGCCGGCTACACCCAGATCGGCGACCAGGTGATCGTCGGCGGGATGGCCGGGATCCACCAGTTCTGCCGGATCGGCCGGCTGACGATGGTCGGCGCCCAGTCCAAGGTCACCCAGGATATCGCCCCGTTCATGCTGGTCGAAGGTAACCCGGCACAGGTCCGCGGCATCAACAGTATTGGCATCCAGCGGCGCGGCATCAGCCAGGAAGCACACGCCGAAATCAAAAAAGCCTTTAAGCTCCTCTACGAATCGGGTCATAACACCATCGAGGCGGCCAAGGAGATCAAGAAACGGCTCCGGCCGCTCCCCGAGATCGAACAGATCGTCGCTTTCCTCGAACAGGAAAGCCACCGCGGGATCAGCAAGAAAACATCGCTGGAAGAGGAAGTGGAAGAGCTGCTACTGCCGGACATCCCTGAACTCGGAATATGAGCCCGCGCCAGATCATGGTCTCGGCCGGAGAGGTCTCCGGCGATCTCCATGGCGCATATTTAATACGTGAATTAAAAAAGCTCCGGCCTGATCTCGAGTTCTTCGGCCTCGGGTCGGAACGCCTGGCCGCCGCCGGAGTTGATGTTGTCCTCGACCTCACCCGCCGCGGGACGATCGGTATTTTTGAAGCGCTTCCCAATCTCTGGCCGGTCTATTTGGCTTTTCGCCGCCTGGTCCGCCTCCTCGACGAACGACGCCCGGATTTGCTTATCCTGATCGATTCGCAGGGGTTGAACTTGCCGCTGGCCCGTGAAGCCAAAAAGCGCGGCATCAAGACGGTTTACTACATCGCGCCGCAAGAGTGGCTCTGGGGAACGGCCAAAGGGACCGCCCGGGTGGCCGCCACTGTCGATCTTATCGTCGCTATTTTTCAAAAGGAATATGACGTCTATAAAAAGGCCGGCGCCAACGTCGTCTACTTCGGCCATCCGTTGATCGACATCGTTAAGCCGGCCCTCTCCAAAGAAGAAGCGAGAAAAAAGTTTTTGGGCCGGGAGCCGGAGCAAGTAAGCGGCGGCCAACGACCGGTGATCGCCATCTGTCCCGGGAGCCGGACGCAGGAGATCAAAGGGCTTTTGCCGCTCCTTCTCCGCGCGGGGAAATTAATCCAAGCTGAGTTGCCAAGCGCCCGTTTCCTGATCCCGGCCGCCACCTTCGAGACGATCAAAGATAGTTTCAGTCTGGTCGGCAATTTTCATCCGCAGGCGGTCGTCGGCCATACTTATGATATTCTCCATGCCTCCGATCTGGCGCTCTGCGCCTCCGGCACGATCAATCTGGAGGCTTCGCTCCTAGGCGTGCCCAGTATCATGACCTACAAACTTTCCTGGCCGACCTATTTTATCGGCAAATATATTTTACGGATCGATAAGAAAATAAAATATTTTTCGATGCCCAATATCCTGCTCGATGAAAATGTTCTCCCTGAACTGGTCATGGCCGACGCTGAGCCGGCCAAGATAGCGCGGGTCGCCCTCGATATTTTGACCAATGAGGCGCGTCGGCAAAAAATGTTAGCCTCTTTTGCTCAGCTCCGCTTGATGCTGGGTGGGCCCGGCATCCTGCCTCGCGTCGCCAAGAAAATACTTTCTATGATATAATGTTCCCAATGCCAGTACCTTTCTTCGACCTCAACCGCCAGAATATCGCCCTAAGATTGGAGCTCGACCAGGCCGTGGCCGCCGTCATTACCTCCGGAAAATTTATTCTCGGTGAAACCGTGGCCGAATTTGAGCGCGAAGCAGCCGCCTATTGCGGGACCGCCCACGCGATTGGGGTAGCCTCCGGGACCGATGCGCTCCACCTGGCCTTGAAGGCGGTCGGCGTTAAGGCCGGTGACGAGGTCATCACGACTCCTTTTACCTTTGTGGCTACTGCCGATGCGATCGCCTACTGCAACGCCACTCCAGTATTTGTTGATATAGAGCCAAATACTTTTAATATCGACCCGGCTAAGATTGAAGCCGCCATTACCCCCAAGACTAAGGCGATTATCCCTGTCCACCTTTACGGGCAGTCGTGTGCCATGGATAAGATCATGGTGCTGGCTAAAAAGCATAATCTGGCGGTCGTCGAGGATTGCGCCCAGGCTATCGGGGCCAAGCTGGCCGGTAAAAAGGTTGGTTCCATGGGGAATATTGGCTGTTTTTCCTTCTTTCCAACCAAAAATCTTGGTTGTTTTGGCGATGGCGGCTTAGTTACGACCAACGACGCTCGTCTGGCCGATGAGCTCCGGGTTCTCCGCGGCCACGGGAGCCGCAAGACCTATCATTATGACCTGATCGGCTTTAATAGCCGTCTCGACGCGCTCCAAGCCGCCGTCCTAAGCGTCAAACTCCCCCATCTCGATGAGTTTATTGACCGCCGCCGCCGGAATGCCGCCATTTATCGCCAGCGGTTGGCCGGGCTAGCCGGGGTTGTCCTGCCGGGAGAGCTCCCTCTCGGCCTCCATACTTATAATCAGTTTACCATCCGGGCTAAAGACCGTGACCGGTTAATTGACCATTTGAAGGGAAAGGGGGTTGGGGCGGCAGTTTACTACCCCCTCTCCCTCCACCTCCAGACCGCCTTTGCCGGCCTCGGATATAAGCCGGGTTCCATGCCCCAGAGCGAGCTCGCCCAAAGCGAAGTTTTGTCCCTCCCCATTTTCCCTGAACTGACTGAAGCCGAGGCTGAAACCACCGCCGCCGCTGTCCGGGAATTCCACTAAAGATGAGGGGGCGCGGCCTGAAACTGGGGATTGTCGGCGCCGGGGCCATGGGGCGCAATCATGCCAGGATCGCGGCCAACCTCCCCGGGGTTAACCTGGTTGGGATAGCCGATGTTGACCAGGCTAAGGCGGTCGAGCTGGCTAACCAACTGAACGTTAAGTCGTTCCCTGACCTCCCCTCCCTGCTGGCCGAAGTCGAGGCAGTTGCTCTAGTCACTCCGGTCCAAACCCACTTCGCTCTGGCCTCCGAAATTCTTAACGCCGGCCGCCATCTCTTGATCGAAAAACCGTTTACCGGCTCATCTGCCTCCGCCCGCCAACTGACCGAACTGGCCCGGGAAAAAGGGGTCGTCCTGGCGGTCGGCTTGATCGAGCGGTTCAATCCGGCCTTCCAAAAAATGCTCAAAGAGATCCGCGGCGAAAAGGTCCTGGGGATCGACATCAAACGCTTAAGCCCCTTCCCGGAGCGGATCACCGATGCCGATGTGATCTATGACATGATGTTCCATGACCTCGACCTGCTTTGTCAATTATTGCCGGACGAGATCGTCGATATCCGGGCCAAGGGAGAGAAGCTCCGGACAAAAGTTTTTGATCGGGTAGTTACTACCCTGACCCACTCCCGCGGCGCTATCAGCAGAATAGAAGCAAGTCGTGTTTTTAGCTCTAAGACAAGGAATATTACGGTATCAACCGAGCGCTTCGTCTTCAGCGCCGATCTCCTGAATAAAACATTTTACGCCCGTGATTTTTCGTCGCCCACCCCCAGCACCTCACCGGTCAAACAGGTCGACCAACTGACGGAAGAGCATAAAGATTTTCTATTGGCAATCAAGGGTCAGCGGCCGCCGACCGTGACCGGGGAAGACGCGGTCAAAGTTTTAATGCTAGCAGAGGAAGTGACTAAAAAATGTTGATCAGCCTTCTCGCCTTCGTGGTCGTGTTTTCGTTCATCGCGCTCTCCCATGAACTCGGCCATTTTATTTGGGCCAAACGGGCCGGCATTCGGGTCTTTGAATTCGGGGTCGGTTTTGGCCCGCGTCTCTTCGCCGTCGAAAAAAACGGGACGACTTTTTCTCTCTGCCTGATCCCGGTCCTCGCCTTTGTCCGGATCGCGGGAGAGGGGGACTCGGATGAAGATCGGGCCTGCCCCGAAGCCGAGCGGTTCCAGTCCAAAACTATCTGGCAAAAAGTCCAGGCCTTGGCCGCTGGACCATTGGTCAACATCGCGGCCGCCTTCGTTTTGCTCACTATCCTTTTTGCTTTTGCCGGGATCCCCTCCCACCCCTCCAACGAGATCGGGGCGATCAATAAAAATTCTGTGGCGGAAAAGGCTGGCTTAAAAGTTGGCGATAAGCTCGTCGCGATCAACGGGATAGAGTTCAAGGAGATGACCGCGGCTATTGAGTTCATCCATAAAAATGGTGGTAAAAATTTAACCCTGGTCGTTAGTCGGGGGGGTCAAAAACTGGCCATCAAGGCCACCCCAAAATACAACCCCAAAATGAAGATCGCCCTCCTCGGCTTCTCGCCCAAACCGGTCTACCGGTCTGTCAACCTCCTCCAGGCCGTCTACCATGGCGCGACCCAAACCTACTCCATGGTCGCCCAGACCCTGACCGTGGTCTGGCTCCTGGTGCGGGGGGGAGTCTCACTCGGCGACCTGGCCGGCCCCATCGGCATCGCCCAGATCACCGGCCAGTACGCTCAAACCGGGCTGATCTCCCTGGTCTACTTCACCGCTTTTATCAGTGTCAATATCGGGGTGCTCAACCTCCTCCCCCTCCCGGCCCTGGATGGAGGCCGGCTGGTCTTTGTTCTGTTGGAGTGGGTCCGCCGCAAGCCGGTTAACCCGGAGCTGGAGAACAAGATCCATCAATGGGGATTGGTCGCCTTGCTCGCCCTTATGGCAGTCGTCTCGGTCGGGGACGTTCTAAGGATCTTCCGAAAGTAGCTAGCTTCTTAGCTTGGCCGCAGCCAACGTGTTCTTCATTAACATGGCAATGGTCATCGGGCCAACCCCTCCCGGCACCGGGGTAATATAGCCGGCCACATCTTTAGCTGATTCAAAATCAACATCACCGGCCAGCTTCTCCCCCACCCGGCTGGTCCCGACATCAATCACCACCGCCCCTGGTTTGACCATCTCTCCGGTGATCATTTTCGGCTGGCCGATAGCCGCGACCAGGATGTCTGCCCGCCTGGTTACGGCACCTAAGTCCTTGGTCCGCGAATGACAAATAGTGACCGTGGCATGATGCTGAAGAAGCAGCATGGCCAAGGGCTTGCCAACAATGTTGCTCCGCCCAACCACCACCGCCTCCTTACCCCTGATCTCTATTCCTGTGGATAATATTAACTCAATTGCCCCCTGCGGCGTGCAAGGGATTAGGCCCCCTTTTTCACCTTTGAAAAGCTTCCCCATGTTCAGCGGGTGAAGACCATCAACATCCTTGTCTGGCGAGATCTCATTGAGTATCTTAATTTCATCGTTCCCTTTGGGCAGCGGAAGTTGGACCAGGATACCATCAACTTTATCATCCGCGTTGAGTGTCCGGACTAACTCGATCAGTTGCGCCTCGGTCGTTGTAGCCGGCAGTCGTTTGACTTCAGAGCTGATCCCGACCTCCTGGCAGGCCCGTTCCTTGTTCCTGACATAAACCTGGGAGCCCGGATCATCTCCAACCAAGATGACGGTCAACCCTGGAACACGGCCTCCGGATATCTTAATTTTTTCGATCTCGTTTTTAACCTCTCCCCTGATCGTGGCCGCAATTAATTTGCCATCAATTATTTTTCCCATATTGTTATCCACACTCCTTATCCACAGGCTACTTCCCGACACAAAATTGGCTGAAGATCTGGTCTATGACCTCGTCCGAGACCTCTTCGCCATTAGCCTCACCCAGGGCTATTATACTCTCTTTTAAGTCAATTGCCAGTGCCTCTATGGGTATTTCGGCGCATATGGCCCCTTCCGCCCTTATTAGTGCCTCATTAGCGCGAATAAGACTTTCTTCTTGCCTTAGGTTAATGAACGATTTATTCACTCCGTTTATCCCCTTATCCCCAACTATGGTCTGAAATATTTTCTCTTTTAATTCGGTTATCCCCAGCCCATTCAAAGCCGATGTCGCCATTGTCTTTCTACCCTCCCGCACCTCTTCTGTCGCACCGGCGCTCACCAAGTCTATCTTGTTTAACACTGTGATTGTCGGCACGCCGGATGAAGGCCCTACCCCTTCCTCGTTTTTGTTTGGGTCTGCCTGACTGGCATCAACCACCAAAAGCAATAGGTCTGCCTTCTCCGCGGCTATTCTGGCCCTCTCTATCCCCTTCCCCTCAACGCCTCCAACTCCGCCCCGGATCCCGGCTGTATCAATAAAGATCACCGGTATACCGTTAAGGCTGATGATCTCTTCAATCGTGTCCCGGGTCGTGCCTGGCAGATCATCGACGATCGCCCGATCGGCCCCCAACAAGGCGTTCAGCAACGACGATTTGCCAACGTTAGGTTGGCCGATTATCGCTACCCTATACCCCTCCCGGATCGCCCGGCCAAGGTCTGCCGTGGCTAGCAGCGCCTCAACTCTCCCCCTGATCCTTTTGATCTGTGTTCCAAGTTCTGCCAAAGTTAACCCATTTACGTCATCTGGAAAGTCTATCGTCGCCTCTATCCCAGTCAGTATTTCGACTATCTTCTTTCTGCTCTCCGCGATCTCGCTTTCTATCCCGCCAGCTAGTTGGTTAGCCGCCCCAGCTACCCCTCTTTCGGTCTTGGCGTTGATCAAATCAATGATCGCCTCTGCTTTTGTTAAGCCAACCTTACCGTTAAGAAATGCTCGCTTGGTGAATTCCCCCGGCTCCGCCAGTCTGACCCCCTGGCGAATGATCAACTCCAAGATTTGCCTGGTTAATAGGAGGCCTCCATGGCAATCGATCTCCACCACATCTTCACCAGTATAGCTATTAGGGGCGGCCATATAAACGGCTACGACTTCGTCTACCTTATTATCCTTGTTAAACAGCCAACCGTGGTAATTATGGTGTGATTCTAGAGGAAAACTATGCTTTGTTGGCCTAAAAATCGCCTGAAGCGCCTCGACCGCCCGCGGCCCGCTAATTCTAATCGAACTGACGGCCCCTACCCCATGCGGCGTAGTGATCGCCGCGATAGTATCATCGAGTGAATGTTTCACGTGGAACGCCCTATTGCTTCGGGGCGATCACTAATCTCCGGTCTCTCCCCTCGCCACGGCTAACGCTTGTAACATCAGGATTGTCCTTTAAAAACAGATGAATTGCCCTGCGGTCAGCTGGCTCCATTGGAGGCATAACCCGCTCCTTGCCGCTCTCCTTGACCTCGGCAACGACCTCCCCCGCCAGTTTCTCCAGCACATCGACCCTCTTTTGCCGGTAGCCGCCGGCGTCTATGTGAACGCGAACCCTGGCCCCCATTATCTTTCCGACCATGGCTGTTACAACCGTTTCCAACGACTTAAGCATCGCCCCTTCCTTGCCGATGATCCGAGCGATATCCTCCCCCTTTACATCTAAAGTCACGTCCGTTTCTGTTTCCGATTCAATCGAAGCGGCGGCCATTAATTCCATCTTATCTAAAATCGCCTGAAGAGCTATCCTCGCTTCTTCCGCCGCGCCTTCCTTTAACCCTACTTCGACCTCGGCCTCTGCTCCACCAATGATCCCCATGACCGCCGGCCGCCCCTCACTAATCACCCTGACACTGACCGCCTCCTTGGCAACCCCCAAGACCGAACAAGCCGCCGCAACCGCGTCGTCAACGTTTTTTCCCTTCATAACTACATTTTTCATAATTCCCTCCTACTTTTAACCTTTTGCGTCATAATATAGGCCTGTTGGGCCCAACCCATCATATTTGAAACGATCCAGTAGATCTGGACCCCGGCCGCGAAGTTATAACTGATAAAAGCAATAAATATCGGCATAAAATAGAGCATCATTTGACTTTGTCCTGGCGCTTGCGGCATAGACTTCTGCGATAGCCAGGTGCTAACGCCGATCAATATCGGCAAGATAAACAGATGGTCCGGCTTGGAGATGTCGTTGATCCATCCCGGGATAAAACCGACGTTTGTCCCAATAATAGCGGTAAACTCCTTGCTTTGTAGCGCCCAAAATAGCGTTAGAAAGAAAGGGAGCTTCAAAAGGACCGGCAGACAACCCCCCAAGGGGTTTACGCCTTCAGCTTTATACAAGCCCATCGTCTCTTTTTGGAGGGCCGCTGGGTCATCCTTGTGCTTTTTCTGTAATTCCTGAATTTTTGGCTGAACCTTCTGCATTGCCGCCATCTGTTGTATAGATGATAAGGTAAGGGGGTAGAGGGCCACATTAACGGCAATAGTCAACCATATTATTGCTAAACCGTAGTTGTGACCACCTATCGCATAGAAGAACTTGAGGACCTCCAGCATCATATCAACTAAATAGTTCACTTTAGCTCCTTATTAACTGTTTCACGTGGAACATCGATCAAGGGACCGGATCAAACCCGCCAGGAAAATATTGATTGCACCTTATTAAGCGTTTTAACGCCAAATATAAGCCAATAATTAAACCGTGCTTCTGGATCGCCTCAATGGCGTAGCTGGAACAGGTCGGGTAGTAGCGACAACTCATGCCAAAAATTCTCGGTTTCACTTTTTGGTATATAGTCAACAAATATATAACTACCCGGCTAAACAAGCCCATTTCCTAAGTGCCTTTTCGATCTCTTCGCCTTGGACCTCGCCGGGGTACATCCCCCTTGGAAACATTACCATATCTATATTTTTCCCAATCTTACGCCTATTATTGGCATAATAGCCAATGATAGTCCGTCTGATTCTGTTTCTGGTTACCGCTGAACCGAGCGACTTGGGACAAACTACCACCACCCGTGGAGTATTGAGTTGATTTAGTTCGGCAACTATTCGGAGTAGGGGTGAGGTAAAGGTTAGCTGTTTTCTTTTCAGGATCGCTTGTATTTCGCGGTTCCTACTTATCCTCTCGCTATTTGGGAGCAAGCAGCTTCCTGCCTTTGCGGCGCCGGTTGGCGATGACCCTTTTGCCGCCTTTGGTCCGCATCTTCACCAGGAAACCGTGGGTGGATTTGCGACTTCTGGCGTGGGGCTGGAAGGTTCTTTTTGTAGACATGCTGTTCTCCTTGTTATTCATTATACAGACTTTTATCTCGTCCTGTCAATCGTGATTTATTTGTGATATACTGATTTTCCTTTCAAAGTAACTCACATGACAGAAGTTGATATCAATGCGATCTGGAATCAGGTCCTCCCTTTGCTCGAGAAGAGCCTCAATCGGCCGATCTTCGAGGCCCTGATCTCATCCACCAAGCCGCTCGGCCTGGCCGCCGGCCGTTTTACCGTAGCCGTCCCTAATCGGGTAGTTAAAGAGTGGCTCTCGCAATATTGCGTGACCTTACTCGAGGTTGAACTGCGCGTTTTTCTCCCTGAGCTATTAACGGTCGAGTTCGCCGTCGGCTCGGAAGATCTTTTCACGACGCCGCTTTTTGAGCCGGCCGGCCCGCCGGTCAAGCGGACGCCGCAGCCGATCAACCAGTATCTCAATACCCGCTATACCTTCGAGACTTTTGTGGTCGGGCATGGGAACCGCTTCGCGCACGCGGCCGCCCTGGCCGTATCCGAAAGTCCCGCCACCGCCTACAATCCTTTCTTCCTGTACGGCGGAGTAGGGCTGGGGAAGACCCATTTGATGCAGGCGATCGGCCATCGCGTCCTGCTCAAGCATCCCAACACCAAGATCCTCTACACTACCTCCGAGACTTTCACCAACGAACTGATCAACTCCATCCGCGACGACAAAACAACCCAGTTCCGCAACAAATACCGCAACATCGACGTCCTGATGGTCGACGACGTCCAGTTCATCGCCGGCAAGGAGCGGACCCAGGAAGAGTTTTTCCACACCTTCAACGCCCTGTATGAGTCCAACAAACAGATCGTGGTCAGCTCCGACCGCCCGCCGAAAGAGATGACCACGCTCGAAGAACGGCTCCGCTCGCGCTTTGAGTGGGGGTTGACCACCGATATCCAGCCGCCTGATTTTGAGACCAGGATCGCCATCCTGAAAAAGAAGGCCGACTTGAGCGGCATCATCATCTCCGACGAGATCCTCTCGTTCATTGCCAGCAAGGTCATCTCTAATATCCGCAAGCTCGAGGGAGCCCTGATCCGGGTCGTTGCTTTCGCCTCCCTTAATAACAGCGAGATCGACCTGCCGCTCGTCGATCGGGTACTCAAAGATGTCTCCACCTCGGCCGGCGAGGGGTTAAATATTTCCATTGATATCATTAAAAAGGCTTCGGCCGAGCATTTTGGCGTCCGCCTCGAGGACCTGTCCGCCAAGATCCGGACCGCGAACATCGCGCTGGCCCGCCAGACCGCCATGTACCTGGCCAGGACCCTGACCGCCGCCTCTTTGCCGAAGATCGGGGCCGAATTTGGCGGGCGCGACCATACCACGGTCCTCCACGCCTGCGAAAAGATCAGGCAGGCGCTTAAAGCCCGGGCCGAGATCGCCGATGCCATAAAAATGATCACGGCCAACGTTAAGAAGTTCACAGCCTCGCCTGTGTAGAAGTCTGTCCCGTAAACTTATCTACACATTTATCAAGTGGCTGTGGAGAAAGAGGGGAATCTTTTCTTGTCCGGTCAACTAGAAAGCGACTTATCAACATTTCCACGCCCTCTATTATTACTATCTTTTTTATATTATAATAATATAGGAAAGAAAACTTGTTGATAAAAACCGGTAAGGGGGTTTAGTACATGGAATTCAGTTGTGAGAAAAAAGAATTGCAGGCCGGAGTGAATACAGTGGAGAAAATTGTCGCGACCCGCAGCACCTTACCGATCATCGGCAACATCCTATTTGAAGCGGTTAAATCAGGTTTAAAACTTTCCGCCAATAATCTGGAAATAGGAATGGAACTGAACCTTCACGCCAAGGTAGAGAAAGAAGGGGCGGTCCTCTTGCCGGCCAAGACCTTGAGCGGGTTGGTCGCCAAATTGCCGGAAGCCGTCGTCAGCGTCAAATTAGGTGAGAACGGGACCGTGCGCATCAGTTATAACCAATCACACTTCACCTTGAATTCACTCCCACCAGATGAGTTTCCCTCCTTACCCAAGGTCAAGGAGGGGAAGACCATTGCCGTTGATCCGGAGGTCTTCGCGGAAATGATCAAGCAGACGATTTTTGCCGTTTCGACTAGTGAAGATAAATATGTTCTGACCGGTGTTTTGCTGGAAATAGGGAAAAGCGGGCAAGCGGGAGACACCTCTAATATTCGCTTGGTCGCGACCGATGGCTATCGCCTGGCCAAGAGCGGGAAAAAGATCGAAGTGAAGGGGGACCAGGCGGCCAGCGTCATTATTCCTTCTAAGGCCCTGGTCGAACTGGCCAAAAGGCTGGAGAACAGCGATAAAGAAACCCTCAAGGTCACGGTCGCTAACGACCAGATCAGTTTCAAGCTGGGAGAGTACTACCTGGTCTCGCGCTTGATCCAGGGGCAGTTCCCCGATTACAAGCAGGTCATACCGAAAAAGAGCGCGACCAGGGTCGTTTTGAACAACAAGGATTTCCTGAAAGCGGCGGAGCGGGCGGCGGTCATCGCAGCCGGCTCCGCTAACGTGACCTCCTTCGAAGTCAAAGGCGGCAAGATGAACATTACCGCCAATACGCCCGACGTGGGAAGCGTCAGCGAATTATTATCGGCCGAAGTGAAGGGGAGTGAAAAAGCGCGCGCCTCCTTCAACGTCCGGCTGATCACGGACGTTCTTGGGGTGATCGGCCAGGAAAAAGTTGTGCTGGAGCTGGGTGAGGGGCTAAGCCCCGGCGTCATCAAACCGGAAGATAACGAAGATTATCTCTACATTGTTATGCCGATCAGGACACAAGAGGTAGCTTAATTGCCGCAGAGACTCGCGTCTATTATTCAAGGTTTAGATAGCGGCGTGGCCGCGGCGATCAAGAATTGCCAGCTAACATCGTTGTGGGCGGAGGTGGTCGACGAGCGCCTCCGGCGCCACACCGACGCGGTCAAGATCAAGGAGCGGGTCCTCTATGTGGCCGCGACCAATAGCGTCTGGGCAAGCGAACTGACTTACCTCAAAAAAGAGCTGATCGAAAAATTCAACAGGCTGGCCGGAGAAGGGGCCATCCGGGACATTAAGTTCAAAACGATGGAGGTAAATTAATGGCGAAGGGGAAGGGCGGTTCAGATTACGACGCGTCTAAAATAAAGATCCTGGGCGGGATCGAAGCGGTCCGGATGCGCCCGGGGATGTATATCGGCACGACCGGCAAACCGGGCCTGCATCATTTGATCTACGAAGTGGTCGACAACAGCGTGGACGAAGCGCTGGCCGGGCACTGCGACAAGATCCGCGTCACGATACACAAGGACAACTCGGTCAGCGTCGAGGATAACGGCCGCGGCATCCCGTTCGACCTCCATCCGGAGACCAAGCGGCCGGCGGCCGAAGTAGTGCTGACCACCCTCCATGCCGGCGGCAAGTTCGGCGACTCGGTCTACAAGGTCTCCGGCGGGCTGCACGGCGTCGGCGTCTCGGTCGTCAACGCTCTTTCCGACTGGATGGAAGTGGAGATCTACCGCGACGGCCGAATGTACCACCAGCGTTTCGAGACCGGCAAGCCGGGCAAGGAGAAGATCACCCCCGCCAAGGATAAAGAGCGGAACGGCACGACCGTCACTTTCCACCCGGACAAGACCATATTTGACGACATTGAATTCGAATTTGAGACCGCCAAGCACCGTTTGCAGGAAGTGGCCTTTCTGAATAAAGGGCTGACGATCGTTTTGGCCGACGAACGCGAGAAAGAAAAATTAGAAGAAGAATATCATTATGACGGCGGGATCGTCGAATTCGTGACCAGCCTGAGCCGAGGGAAGGAAGCGCTCTACGCTCCGCCCGCGTACTGCACTGGGGAAAAAGACAATGTTTTTGTCGAAGTCGCGGTCCAACACCTTAAAGATTATTACGACGAGAATGTTTATTCTTACGTCAACTGCATCCGGACCAGGGAAGGGGGTACCCACCTGGTCGGCTTTAAATCGGCGCTGACCAAGGCGATCAATTCATACGCTAAAAAGAACAATATGTTGAAGGAGAATGAAGCGCTGGCCGGTGAGGACGTGCGCGAGGGTTTAACCGCGGTCATTAACCTGCGCATTCCATCGCCGCAGTTCGAAGGCCAGACCAAGACCAAGCTGGGGAACAGCGAGGTCAAGGGGCTGGTCGACTCGATCGTGGCGGATGGGCTGGGGCTTTACCTTGACAAGAACCCGGCGGCCGGCCGGGCGATGATCGAAAAATCGCTGTTGGCTTACCGGGTCCGCGCCGCGGCCCGCAAGGCGCAGGAGCTGGAACGGAAAAAATCGGCGCTCGACACGGCGATGTTGCCGGGGAAGCTGGCCGATTGTTCTGAATCGGACCCGGCCAAATGCGAAGTCTTCATAGTTGAGGGGGACAGCGCCGGCGGCTCGGCCAAGCAGGGGCGGGACCGGCGATTCCAGGCGATCCTGCCGCTCAAGGGGAAGATCCTGAACGTGGAAAAAGCGCGGCTGGATAAGATCCTGGCCAACAACGAGATCCGGACGCTGATCACCGCGATCGGCCCCGGCTGCATCGCGGCCCTGAAAGGCGACGGGAACGGAGAGTCGGAGGTGGAGTTAACTCCCGATGAACTGAAAAAGCGCCTGCGCTACCATAAGATAATCCTTCTCTGCGACGCCGACGTTGACGGCGCCCATATTCGCACCCTGATCATGACCTTCTTCTACCGCTACGCCCGCGAATTGGTCGAGAACGGCCATCTTTATATCGCTCAACCGCCGCTGTACTTACTGAAGAAGGGTAAAGCGCAGCACTGGCTCCACTCCGACAAAGAGCTGGAGACTAAAATGAAGGAGATCGGCCGGGAAGGGACCAGCCTCCAGCGCTATAAAGGGTTAGGTGAAATGAACCCCGAACAACTCTGGGAGACGACCCTTAACCCGGAGACGCGGACCATGCTACAGGTCCAACTGGAAGACGCCGAAGTGGCGGACAACATTTTCACCGTGCTGATGGGCTCCGAAGTGGAGCCGCGCCGGGCCTTTATCGAAAAACACGCTAAAGATGTCAAGAGGTTAGACGTATGATCAGAAGAAAAAAGTTCAAGGAAACGGCCGCGGCCGAGCCGGCGACTGAGCCGATCTTCCGGGCCAACGTTATGCCGACGACGATCGAGCACGAAATGAAGACCTCCTACATCGATTACGCGATGTCGGTCATCGTCGGCCGCGCTTTGCCGGACGTGCGCGACGGCTTTAAACCGGTCCACCGCCGGATCCTCTTTGCCATGGACGAGCTGGGACTGCAGCCGGGCAAGCCGCATAAGAAATCGGCCCGCGTCGTCGGGGAAGTCCTCGGTAAGTACCACCCGCACGGCGACTCGGCCGTTTACGAAGCGATGGTCCGGATGGCCCAGGATTTTTCGCTCCGCTACCCGCTGGTCGATGGCCAGGGGAACATGGGGAGCGTCGACGGCGACTCGGCGGCGGCCATGCGCTATACCGAAGCCAGGCTTTCCAAGCTCGCCGTCGAGATGCTGGCCGACCTGGACAAGGAGACGGTCAACTTTGGCCCTAACTTTGACGAATCGCTACAGGAACCGCTCGTCCTCCCGTCCCGCATTCCCAACTTGCTGGTCAACGGCTCTTCCGGTATCGCGGTCGGGATGGCGACCAATATCCCGCCGCACAACCTGACCGAAGTGATCGATGGCCTGGTCGCGCTGGCGGATAACCCGGAGACGACGCTCGAAGCCATACAAAAAATCGTGACCGGGCCCGACTTCCCGACCGGCGGCCTGATCTGCGGCCGGCAGGGGATCAACGACGCGTACACGACCGGACGGGGGTTGCTGACCCTGCGCGCCCGCTACGACCTGGAACGGGTCAAGAACAACAAGGAAGCGATCATTGTCACCGAGATACCGTATCAGGTCAACAAAGCGGAGACGATCGAACAGATCGCCGAGCTGGTCAAGGATAAGAAGATCCAGGGGATCTCCGACCTGCGCGACGAATCCGACCGCGACGGGATGCGCATTTACATTGAGCTGAAGCGCGACGCTTCGCGCGAGGTGGTCCTCAACCAGCTTTTCAAGCACTCTAACCTGCAAGTTACCTTTGGCGTCAACATGCTGGCCCTGGTCGGCGGCCAGCCCAAACTGCTCAACCTCCGCGAGATGATGGCCGAGTACCTTAAGCACCGCGAAGAGGTCGTGACCCGGCGGACAAAATACGAATTGCGCCGGGCGGAAGAACAAGCGCATATCCTGGAAGGGTTGGTTATCTGCGTCTCCAATATCGACGCGATCGTTAACCTGATCAAGAAGTCGAAGAGCGTCGATGATGCCCGCGAAGCGCTGATCGATAAATTTGATCTTTCCAAAATTCAGGCGCAGGCGATCCTCGACCTCAAGCTGCAGCGCCTGACCGCCCTGGAAAGACTTAAGATCGAAGAAGAACTGAAGGCGCTTAAAAAGCTGATCGGCGAGCTCAAGGAGATCCTGGCCAGCCGCAAAAAGCTCCTCGCCCTGGTCAAGAAGGAGCTCCTCGAGGTCAAGGAAAAGTACGGCGACAAGCGGCGGACCGAGATCAGCGCGCCGGCCGAGGACGTTAACATCGAGCAACTTATCCCGGAAATGGAAGTGGCGGTGCTGATCACCCGCGATGGTTACGTCAAGCGGGTGCCGGTCTCGTCGTTCAAGTCACAACTGCGCGGCGGGCGCGGCGTGGCCGGGATGAGCACGCGGGAAGAGGATGAGATAGAGAATATTTTCACCGCCTCCACGCATGCCTTTGTCCTCTTCTTCTCCAACCGGGGGAGGGTGTATAAATTAAAGGTTTACGATCTGCCGGAGGCCAGTCGTTCCGGCAAAGGCCAGGCCATTGCTAATGTTTTACAGGTGGAACAGGGCGAGTCGGTCACCTCCGCGGTCGCGGTCAGCGACTTTGAGAAAAAATCTTTCCTGATGATGGCGACCAAGAACGGCATGGTCAAGAAAGTGCCGGTAGAAGATTTCGCCAATATTCGCCGCTCCGGCATCATTGCCATCAAGTTGAAGGAAGGGGACGAGCTCCGCTGGGTCCAGGAGACCGACGGCAAACGCGAAGTTATCCTTGGCGCGGAGAGCGGTCTGATGATCCGCTTCTCGGAAAAAGTTGTCCGGCCGATGGGCCGGACCGCGGCCGGGGTCCGCGGTATCCGCCTGCAAAAGAAGGACGCGGTCGTTTCGATGGACGTCCTCAACGACGGCGGCGACCTGCTAGTCATCTCGCGCGGCGGTTTCGGCAAGAGGATGAAACTGGACGAGTTCTCCGCCCAGAACCGGGGGGGCAAAGGACATATCGCCATTAAGCTCCGCGACAATGACACGGTTTCCCAGATGAAGATCATCCACGGGAGCGACGAACTTCTCTTTGTCAGCGCCCGCGGGACGATGAGCCGGCAAAAGGCGAGCGGCATCTCCGCCCAGGGGCGCTACGCCAAAGGGGTGCGCATCCAGCGGGTTGATGAAGGGGATTATATCGTTGACGTGGCGAGCATCATCTCCAACGAAGAAGCGGCCGAAGTGCTCGAGCAGGCGCTGGAGACGGAGCAGGAGCGGAAAGAAGAGATGCTCCAGAAGATCAAAGAAGAGCGGGCCCAACTCCCGATCAAGCGGACGAGACGGCGCAAAAAAGATTAGTTTTTGATCTGGGCGACAATAGCGAGGATCGCTTTTTTGTCCAGATAACCGTCATGTTTCCGGAAGAGACGGCCGGCTGGGGTCAGAAAGACCACGGCCGGAGTGCCGCTCACGCCATAAAACTCGGCCATTTGCGGCTCGGCTTCCACGTTGATCAGCCGGAAGGTCGCTGTTCCCCGAGCCTCTTTATTCAACTCATTCGAAACAAAAACCGCCAGGTCCGACTCCCCGTCCTCGGGCTGGTAGAGGGTGAGGACTTTGGGCAGGCCGGCCTTGACCTCGACGATCGCGACCGGCTTGGGCTCCTCGACCGGTTGGATAGGGGCGGCCGGTTGTGAACCGCGCAGGAAATAAACGCCGAACGCCAGGATGGCGGCGAGGACGACGACCATAATGACCCAATTGATAGTTTTCATTTTATCCTCCAGGAAACTTATTGCGCCGTTATTATAGCATTGAGAAATTAAATTTGGTAGCTTTCATGAGCAGCGAAAAAGAGGATGCTTATCAAACTCCAAGCCTAAGGGTGAGGGGCATCTAACCCCAGCTCTTTCGCCCGCTTAAAACATTTTTCCGCTTCATCTAAGTTTCCTTGCTTTTTAAGCACATTCCCCTTATTGAACCAAGCCTCAGCTTCGTTAGGATTAATCTCCAGGGCTTTATTGTAAGCCCTAATTGCTTCATTTAATTTCCCTTGGTTAGCAAACACATCTCCTTTATGGAACCAGGCATGAGCAAGATTAGGATCAATTTCCAAGGCTTTATCGAGCGCTTCAAGCGCTTCAGTTAATTTCCCTTGTTTTTTAAACGTAACTCCTTTTCCTGTCCAGGCAACAGTATCGTTGGGGTTGATTTCCAAAGCTTTATTGAGAGCTTCAAGCGCTTCAGTAGGCTTTCCTTGTTTGAGAAGGACAGCCCCCTTACCGCTCCAGGCTTCAGCATAATTAGGATTAATTTCCAAAGCTTTATCGAGGGCTTCGAGCGCTTCCGGGAACTTTCCTTGTTTGGCAAGGACAACTCCCTTACTGCTCCAGGCCTCAGCGTCATTAGGATTAATTTCCAGCGCTTTATTGTAGGCTTCGAACGCTTCCGGGAGTTTTCCTTGCGCGACAAGTCCCCCTCCCTTATTGTTCCAGGCATCAGCATAATTAGGATTAATTTCCAGGGCTTTATTGAAAGCCTCAAGCGCTTCCGGGAACTTTCCTTGTTTGGCAAGGACAACTCCCTTATTGTTCCAGGCATCAGCATAATTAGGATTAATTTCCAGCGCTTTATTGTAGGCTTCCAGAGCTTCAGTAAGCTTTCCTTGCTTGGCAAGGACAATTCCCTTACCGCGCCAGGCCTCAGCGTAATTAGGATTAATCTCCAGCACTTTATTGAAAGCTTCAAGCGCTTCAATGAATTTTCCTTGCTTGGCGAGCGCAACTCCCTTGTTACGCCAAGCTTCAAGCGCTTCCGGGCGTTTTCCTTGCGCGAAAAGGACAGCCCCTTTATTGCTCCAGGCCTCAGCATCATTAGGATTAATTTCCAGTGCTTTATCAAGGGCTCCCAGCGCTTCCGAGAGGTTTTCTCGCTTGAGAAGGACAACCCCCTTGCCGTTCCAGGCCGCAGCAAAATTAGGATCAATTTCCAGCGCTTTATTGACGGCTTCCAGGGCTTCAGTAAGCTTTCCTTGTCTTTGAAGCGTTGCCCCCTTGCAGTTCCAGGCCGCAGCACAATTAGGATCAATTTCCAGCGCTTTATTGACGGCGTCGAGCGCTTCCGGGATTTTTCCTTGCTCGGCGAGTGACGCTCCTTCGTTGTTATAATGTAAAGCAATGCTTTCTCGGTCAGTGCCGGCGCCTGTTGCCGTTGGTTCGAAAGTTAGTTGTTGGGATTGTTGAAAGACGGTCAAAATTTTTGCTCGTTTAATTGGATCCTTAATCATTCTCCTTATTTTCTCTTCGACAGTCGGCACAAAGGTTAAAATTTCTTCGTTAGGGTTAATAAAAAATGCTTGCCATGAAGCATCAGTTTCCCCCAAAATCTTTAAGAGATTTCTTCTGGCAACAACGGTTTTTACTGCGTCCAATTTATATTTCTGTCCTCTCAGGTTAGCGATTGTATAAGCATGGGAGGGGACTGTTTTTCCATTCGTGTGAGCTTCAAACCCAGCAGCGCGAAGGAGAGAAACCAAAAGATGGCTGTATTCAAGACAGGCCGCCACCCGATCCGGCGGAGGCGAGCCGATTAACTCTTTGGGCAAAAGATCTCCGTATTTTCTTCTTAAGGGGGCAAGAAGACCAAAATCGAGAGGGAGGGCCAGCCCGCCTTCTTTAATGGTCAGCCCGCGATAACTTACGCCGTTGACCGTAAAACTTTGAGAGGGAGGAATAACCGCCCTAAATAAAAGAATGGCCTTGTCCAGTTCGGTCTGAGGCTGGAATTTTTTAAAAAGCTGAAGGACAAAGTCTTTTATTTCAGCTCTTTCTTCGAAGGGATCTTCCAAGCCGGCCCGGTGCAAATCCTGAATGACTGGACGGTAGGCTGGGCGATGGTTGAAAACCTCTTCAAAGAGCTCCTCGGCTTCTACAAAGTCGTTCTTCTTCCCCACGTTTCCGTCAACCTTCATTGTTAATGAGTTGTAATCTGACGCCAGTTTCTTGCCTGCTTTGGGACAGGGCAGCCCCAAGCCCCCAAAAAGTGCGTCGCTCAGGGAGCCCCCTGGGCATAAGGCTGCTTTTGGCTTTTCTGCTTGGCGAGCAGGAGGCGCTCCTTTGTGACAGGCCAAAGTTGTACAAGACGCAAGAAACAGCGCCCGCCAAGCCCGACTCATACCTGTCGGTTTTTTAAAATTAATATTCATCTTTTCCTCCTCCCATTTCCCAGACAAGTTATCGTTGACTTCCTTGACAAGGTTTGCACTGAATTTGCAAAGAGAATATTTATCAAAGTCCAAGCCTACGGGCGAGGGGCATCCAGCCCCAGCTCTTTAGCCCGCTTAAAACATCTTTCCGCTACAGCTATTTTTTCTCTTGCTTACGACGCACAAGTCTTTTATTGATCCAGGCATTAAGAAAATCAGGATTAATTTCCAGTGCTTTATCGTAGGCTTCGAGCGCTTCCGGGATTTTTCCTTGCTCGGCGAGTACCACTCCTTCGGAGTTATAATGGTCAGCAATGCTTTCTCGGTCGGTGTCGGCTTCTGTAACTGTTGGCTCGAAAACCAATTGTTGAGATTGTTTAAAAACGATCAAAATTTTTGCTTGTTTAATTGGATCTTTAATCCTTCGCCTTATTTCTTTTTCAACAATCCGCCTAGAGCCAAAGAGTACAGTTTCTTCGTTAGGATTAATAAAAAATACTTGCCAGGAAGCATCCGGTTCCCCAAGAATCTCTATGAGCTTTCTTCTAGCAACGCCTTTGCTGCCTTTGAGCGTGTCCAATTTGTATTTCTGTCCTCCCAGGTTAGCGATGGTATAAACATGGCGGCCGACTGATTTTCCATTCGCGTGGGCTTCAATTCCCGCGGCGCGAAGGAGGGAGACCAAAAGGTGGCTGTATTCAAGGCAAACCGCGACTCTCTCTTCTGGAGAAGCCGCAATCAATTCCTTGGGTAAAAGAGAACCATGTTTTTTCCTCAAAGGGGCGTTCCACTCCATATTGAAGGGAATAGCCAGCCCATTTTCTTCCGTGCGAAGTCCATAATAGGGGCCCCCCCCAACCTCAAAACTTTCGGAAGGAGGAATAACTGCCCTAAATAGAAGAATAGCTTTGTCCAGTTCGGTTTGAGGGCGAAATTTATTAAAAAGCCGCAAAACGTAATCTTTTATTTCAGTCCGTTCTTCGAGAGGATCCTCTAGTCCGGCCCGATACAATTCCTGAATGACTGGACGGTATACTGGACGATTATCAAAAACTTCTTGAAAAAGCTCCTCGGCTTCTACAAGGCCGTTCTTCTTCCCTATATTTCCATCAACCTTTCTTGTTAGTGAGTTGTAATCTGACGGCAGTTCCTTGCCTGCTTTAGGGCAGGGAAGTTCCAAGCCCCTAAAAAGCGCTGAAGTCAAGGAGTCCCCCGGACATGAGGGTTTTTCGGAACTTAATGGTTTTTCCGGCGGAGGAGGGGGAGGCGCCTTTCTGCAACAGGCGAAAGCCGTTCCAGACGCAAGAAGCAGGGGCCACAAAACTCTGACGTTAATTGATTTTCTAAAAAGCATCATTGTTTTTCCCCTCCCATTTCTCTCGCAAGTAGTTATCTTTGCCTTCTTGGCTAAATTTCAATGATTTATGGAGGGGCTTATTTTATTGAGTTTCGGGGAAGCTCCCGCTATAATGATATGCTAGTGAAAAGAAAAACAAAAAAGAGAGCGCAAAAGAATCTTTACTACATCGCACTGGTAGGACTGGCTATCGTCGGCCTGGCCTTCCTAGCCTGGACCAATCTCTCCGTGGAAAAGAAAAATCCGGTCGTCAGGGCGCATTTCTTTAAGGGCGAAAAACTGATCGCCGTTGAACGGCCGCTAAAGCCCGATACCCCGCCGCTCAAGCAGGCGATCGAAGCGCTGCTGGCGGGACCGACCCCGCAGGAGGCGGCTGAGGGAATTACGACGCAGCTGCCGGCCGGGGTCAAGATCAGGTCGATCAAGGCGGAAAGGGATATTGCCATCATCGATTTCAGCGGCCGGCTCGAGGCTTACGGCGGCGGCTCAAATCGGGTCGAGGGGCTGGTGGCGCAAATAGTTTATACCGCCACGGCGGTCCCGGGGATCAGTAAGGCTTGGATCTGGCTGGCCGGGGAGAAAGAAGTGGTGCTGGGCGGGGAAGGGTTGGTCCTGGACAAACCGTTAGGCCGCGGCGAGCTCGCTTATTAATTTATCCAGAGCCTCTTTTTTTACCGTTTCATTCACGCAGAGCAACCGGCAACCTTTAAGCTCGGGATAATATTCGTCCAGCGCCAGGCCAAAAGGCCGCGCGGTCCTGACCACGAATTCCTGGAAGATCGGCGTGCCTGGAAAGGGGAGTTTAGCGGCCGGTAGGGCCCGGCGGACATAGTTCGCTTTCTGCAAGCAGAGCTCCGCGACTTTCTTTAACCCCGACTTCCCCAGCAGAGAAAGGTACACTGTTGCGGTTAAGGCGCAAAGCGCTTCGTTGCTGCAAATGTTAGAGGTCGCCCGTTCGCGGCGGATATGCTGTTCGCGTGTCGCCATGGTCAGAACAAAGGCTTTTTTCCCGTCGACATCGACCGTCCCGCCGACGATCCGCCCCGGCATCTGGCGCAAATACTTGTTTTTAGTCGCCAAGATCCCCAGCCCTGGCCCGCCGAAACTGACCGGGCTCCCCAGCGGCTGTCCCTCGCCGACGACAAGGTCGGCCCCCGCGGCGCCAGGGGGCTGCAGCAGTCCGAGCGAAATCGGGTTCGCGGCCACTATGAAGATAGCCCCTGCTTCATGGGTCTTTTTGGCCAACGGGCTAACTGCCTCAATGTGCCCAAAGAAGTTAGGTTGTTGGAGGATGAAGCAGGCGAGGTCGTTCGTGATTCGTGATTCGTGATTCGTGGCCCCAGTTTTCTGGTCATATGGCAACTCGACCAACTCAAGATCGGCCGCGTTACAGTAGGTTTGCAAAACCTGGCGATAATGCGGATTGACGGTCCGGGCAACGGCGATCTTTTTCTTCCCGGTGATACGGCAGGCCATGAAAGCGGCTTCCGCTAAGGCGGTCGCCCCGTCATACATCGAAGCATTGGCGACATCAAGGCCGGTCAGTTCACAGACCATCGATTGATACTCGTAAATGGCCTGCAAGGTCCCTTGGCTCGCTTCCGGCTGATAAGGGGTATAGGCGGTATAAAATTCTGCCCGGCCGACCAGATGCCTCAACGCGCTAGGGATAAAATGATGATAAGCACCAGCGCCGAGGAAGTTATAGGTGGTGGAATTACGTTCGCCCAGCGCCGCCATCTCGGCCAGTAGCTCCGGCTCGCTCAGCGGGGGCGGGAGGTCCAACGGCTTTTTCAGGCGGCTCGAGGCGGGAATATCGGCCCAGAGGTCGCCGCTCACTTTAAGATCTTTTGATAATCGGCGGCGGAGAGAAGCGCGTTCACCTCCGCGGGATCAGACATCTCCACTTTGATGATCCACCCCTCGCCGTAGGGGGAATCATTGACTAACTGCGGTTTTCCATCGAGGGCGTCATTGCGGGCGACGATTTTGCCGGAAACAGGAGTATACAGGCTGGAGACCGATTTGACCGACTCGGCCACACCGAACTCCTGCCTTGCCTTGAACTCCTTGCCGAGCGGGGGGAGCTCGACGTAAACGATATCCCCCAGGGAATCCTGCGCGTAGTGGGTAATGCCGATCGTGGCGATCCGGCCGTCGGCCTTGACCCACTCGTGTTCTTTGCTGTATTTTAAATTATCCGGATACATCTAATCCTCCAGTTGGTTGACCTTGACCCGGCTATAGCCGAAGATCAGGCCGGCGACAATGACGCGGGCCAGGCTATCCCAGAGCCGGTCGTAGAGCATTTTTTTCTGGTAGAACATATCCATCATCGGTTCCCCGCTCTGGTCGACCGGGGCGTCCGTTGCCCGCGCGAGAGAAACCGTGGTGGTGTTGTTCATGGCCAGGCCGACGGTCGCGCTGGTCAGATCGACCACCCCCCACAGGAGGACGAAAAGAGAGACGAGGCAGATGATATAGTAATAGGTTTTTTTGAGGTCCATTACTGTTTATTTTACTCTTTTCACGAAGGTTTTGTCAACGAGCCGGGCGGGGACCTTTTCGCCGCGGATCTCGACGAATAATGGGGTGAGGGGTGAGGTCTGAGGGGAGAGGTAGGCGAGGGCAACCGGTTTTTTCAGCGTCGGGGAAAAAGTCCCGCTGGTTACGACCCCTATTTTCGCTTTTTGATCGTCGAAGACCAAATTCCCCTGGCGCGGGATCGCCCGGCTTGCCAGCTCGATGCCGACTAATTTTTTTCGGAGGCCTTCGTTCTTTTCTTTTAGCAGAGCCTCCCGGCCGATAAAATCACCCTTATCGAACTTAACTGCCCAGCCGTAGCCGGCTTCGAGCGGCGTGGTCTCTTCGTCATATTCATGGCCGTAGAGCGGCAGGCCCGCCTCGAGCCGCAAGGTGTCGCGCGCCCCCAGGCCACACGGCTGGACCCCGGCCTGGACGAAGGCGTCCCAAAGGGAGGCGGCTTCTTTTTTGGCGGCGATCAGCTCAACGCCGTCTTCGCCGGTGTAGCCGGTGCGAGAAAAAACCAACCCATTGGCCGAAAGAGTGTGGTTGTGTTTTAAGTTTGTGAGCGAAACGGACAAGGTTTTTTCGGCCGCCGCGATCGCCCTGGGTCCCTGGAGAGAAAGCATGCAATGTCCGTCGAGCGGCTGAACCGCCGTTTTTCCGGCCAGGCTTCTTAGCCAGCCCAAAACTTTTTCGGCGTTAGAGGCGTTGGCGACGATCATGAAATAATCTGCCAATCTGTAAACCAAAATGTCGTCGATCACGCCCCCTTTTTCGTTGCAGAGAACGGAATACTGGCACTGACTAACCGCCAATTTTGAGGCGTCATTGGTTGCCGCTTCTTGGATGAGCGCCAGCGCGCCCTCCCCATCGATCTTGATTAGTCCCATGTGACCGATATCAAAAATCCCGACGGAGCTGCGGACGGCGGTATGTTCGGCGATGATCCCAGCCGGGTAGGAAACGGGCATCGCCCAGCCGGCAAATTCGACCATTTTAGCGTTTAAGGCAAGATGTTTATGATGAAGGGGTGTTTGTTTTAGCATAAATATTTAAATTCCGCCAAACAATTTTAATTGAGGATTTTTCGCCTCAAGGTATTTTCTGGCCTTGGCCCAAAATTCTCGGGCGGTTTTTAGCAGCGCGGCGACCTCGCTTTTGGAGATCAGCCCGTGCGGCTCATAAATACAATCGTTTCTTTTGATCCTATATCTCTGGATCTTTGAGATTAAATCATGGTATTCCGGGCCAAGAAGTTCCCCGGCGACAAGGAACGTGTTTTTATGCTGCTCGCCGCCAGCCGGGCGATAGCCGTTTAAAAGCACGATCAGGCGGCCAATCTGCAATAGTCCGTCATATGCCAACTTAAACGCCGCTTCATCGATCCGGTCTTTAACCAGCTCTGCCGCCTCAAAGTTCCTTTTAGCCGCCGCTAAAAGGCCGTTTAAATAGTCCAGCCCGGTTTGTTGTTTCTGCAATTTGCCTTCTTTAATTAGCTGGTTTAATAAATCGGCTAAACTCATAATCGTCTCCTTTTATTAAAAGATGATCTTTTAATATTTCTTTATAGAAATAGCGGTCCTTGAGCTTTTTGAGGAAGTCGGAGGCGGTTGATAAATGATAGTTTATAGTCCGACAGATGGTCTTTTCCACCTCGCTTACGGCCTGGTAGACGGCGTCTTCATCGACCGGGCCAATAATAAACAAATCGATGTCGGAATCGGACTTAAAGCCGCCTTTAACATAAGAACCGAAAAGGAACGCGAATTGAATAGCCGTGATTTTCCCCAGCGCCTTTTTCAGCTCGAGTTCAACGCCGAAGGTCTTTTTAATTATAGAGCCAACCTCATTAAGCAGAGCGTAGCTTTTATTAAGCGAGTAAAGCTTTTGCCGGCCGCGCTGCTTAAAAGACGCCAGATCGGCCAACAGCAGGCGGTTGAGTTCTCTTTGCGCCGTGCCCGAAGACGCCCCAATGGTCCGCGCGATCTCGCTCAAATAGTATTCTTTGTTTGGATTGTAAACAAACAGAAGAATGATCCGCCGGCGTATCTTTGATTTTGACAATAGATCGAACATATACTCAATATTGAGTATATTATTACTCAAGGCTGGGTATATGTCAAATCTTGAGCCGGGAGCTGTAGAAGTAATAACACATTATTAGGATTAAAAATCTATCATGATAGTGATTTAAGAGCGGCAATAAACTTCTCATTCTGCTCTTTGGTCCCGATCGAAACGCGGATAGCGCTTGGAAAGCCAAAAGAGGTCAAGGGCCGGATAATTACCCCCTGCTTCATTAGCGCCATAAAGAGCTCATCAGCTGACTTCTTTAGGTCGACAAAAATAAAGTTTGCTTCTGTTTTCTTGTAAGCCAATCCCAGCCGGTCAAACTCCGCGTAAAGATATTTCTTCCCCTCAAGATTATTCTGGTAGGTCTTAGCCAGAAACTCTTTGTCATCCAACGCAGCTAAGGCCCCGGCTTGGGCTAAACGATTAACATTAAAGGGCATCTTGGTCCGGAACATCGGCCGGAGGATATCCGGCCGGGCGACGCCATAGCCGATCCGCAAGCCGGCTAACCCGTAATACTTCGAGAAGGTCCGCAGGACAACGATATTTTTTCCGGCTCTAACGGCCGCCAGCGTGTTCGGCAGGTCGGCCCGTTCCGCGAACTCAATGTAGGCCTCATCTACGATGACCAGCGCGGTCGGCGGGACCTTGGCCAAAAGCGCGTCGAACTGCGCCGCCGAGAAGGCGGTCCCGGTCGGGTTGTTCGGATTGGTCAGGAAGACAAGCTTGGTCTTGGTGGTGAGTGCCCGGGCGAAACCCTCCAGGTCGAGCTCGTAATCTTTCAGCTCAACAGTGACGATCTTCCCGTCGAAGATCCGGGTGATCAATTCGTACAAAGAAAAGGTGTTCTGGCTGATAATGACTTCATCGCCGGGATTAAGATAGGTCGAACCGAGGACCTGCATGATATCATCCGACCCGTTGCCGCAAAGGATCGAGTCGTCGCCGACTCCCAGGTGTTTGGCGAGTGCTTCGCGCAAGAGGGTCGACCGCTGATCGGGATAGATATGTAAGTTATGAGCTTCCTTGGCAATTGCCTCAAGCGCCAGTGGGGAGGGGCCGAAGGGGTTTTCGTTCGAGGCCAACTTAACTGCCCCGGTCACGGTCCGGCCGGGAACATAGTCCTTGATCCCTGCCACGACCGACCGGAGAAGCTCGTCCATTAGAACGGATTTGCCCAGCTAAAGCCGACCAAGGCGGAGCGCGGGTCCTTGACCTGGCTGCCGTCGAGGATGTTCAGTACCGAGAAGTTGAGCGAAAAGATCGGCGTGAAATAAAACCTAGCCCCGGCGTTGACCTGGAAGAGGGTCTCCCCGGCCATCAGGTCGGCGGCCAGAAAGAGGTTGTCGCCGGTCGCCAATTCCACGCCGGCGATACCAAGCGGGCGGAACTTATAGTTGGGAAAGTCGGCCTGGAAGCCAAAGGTTAACTTAGGCCCCTGCTGGAGATACTTCGTGGCGACCATATAGACATCGGTCTGGGTGTAGGAAAAGAGGTTCTCGACCCCGAGCGCCAGGAGGAGCGGGTACGGGTCGTCGCCGGTAGAGAGCGAAAGCTTCATGTTGACAAAGACCCCTTCCCGCAGCTTGCTGGAGGTTTTTTCGGTCCCGCCGACGATCCCCAGTTCCACCCCGTGGAACGTGCCGAGGTTCAGTTTGTAGGAAACGACCCCTTCGGTCGAGGTGGTGCCGCCAGAGCTGATGGTGGTGCCGTAGTCGGCGCCGATATTAAAGTTCTTGTAGGGGATGCAGTCGGCCGAAGGGATCCTGATCAGGCCGGTCGGGCCGTTGAGCGCCGGTGCCGGGAAAACCCGAGGGTAAGCCAGAGATGGCGAAATGATCAATGACGAAATAACAATGACGAAACAATTGCGAAGCCTCAATCTCCAAACATTTTTCATTTAGGAAGGCCTCCTTTGACTTAGGGAATTATAAACAGTTTCGAACTGCTTTGCAATGAGCGGGGCGGCAAAACGGTCGCGGGCGTCCTGCCGGGCGGCCTGGGACATTTTATGACGGAGCGCGCCGTCGGCCAGCAAGCGGCGGACGTGGCCAACAAAGGCGTTAAGGTCTCGCGGTACGAGGTAGCCGTCTTCCCCGTTCCGCACAGTCCCGACCAACCCGCCGGCGAAAAGGGCGACGATCGGCAGACCGGCCGCCTTGGCTTCGGCCAGGACCAAACCCTGGGTCTCGGTGGTCGAAGCAAAGAGGAAGAGGTCGCCGATCAGGTAATAGCTTAGTATCTCTGGATATGAAACTTCACCGGTGAGAACAATGTTTTTTGATTTTGAACTTTGATGTTTGAGGTCCTCAAGGAGTGGCCCCCCGCCGACGAGGACGAGTTTTGAGTTAGGAGTTTGGAGTTCGGAGAACGCCTTCAAAAGAAAAGGGATATTTTTTTCTTTAGAAAGCCGTCCGACATAGAGCAAAACTTTATCCTGGCCGGATAAACCATACTTTTTTCTCAACAGCTGGCGGGTGGCGGCGAAGTCGGCCGGATATTTTAGTAATTCAACCCCGGTCGGGATGACGGCGATCGGCCGGAAGACCCTCCATTTCAGGAGAACGCGCCTGGCCATTTCCGAAGGAGCGATTATTTGGTTGGCCCCGTTACAGAAGGCTTGCAGATAGGCAACGATCGCCATTTTGGCCAAAGCCTTGGGAACAAATCGGGCAAAATGGACGTAGCGGGTGAAGAGCGTGTGGAAGGAATAAACCAGCGGGATGCGGCGGCGGCGCGCGATGAAACGGGCCAGGAGTCCGGCCTGGAAGGGGGAATGGCTATGGATAATATCCACTTCGGGGATCGACCGGACGAACGGGATGGCCAAGCGGAACCTCGGGTAGCCGCCCGCGATCGAAGGGAAGCGGATGATATCCGGGTCAGTATCGACATGGCCGGGATAACGCGGGGCCAAGACATAGACCCGGTGGCCCAGAGCGCGGAGCTCGTTAACGAGGATTTCGGCGGAATTGGTCACTCCCGAGAGGTACGGCTTGTAGGAATCGGCGAAAAAGGCGATCCTCACTTCAGCTTTTTAATAATCTCGGGGAGTTTACGCAGGCTGGCCTGGATCTCGAGATCTTCGCGATGGTTGATCGCCGGATAGCCGGAGATGACCGAATTGGCGGGGATATCTTTGGTCACTCCCGCCTTGGCCATTACCACGGTGTTGTCGCCGACGGTGATGTGCCCGTTGAAGCCCGCCATGCCGCCGACCGAAACGTGGTCGCCGAAGGTGACCGAGCCGGCGAAACCGACCAGCGCGGTGATCGCGCAGTTCTTCCCGAAGTCGCAGTTGTGGGCGACGTGGGTCAGGTTATCGATCTTGGTGCCGGCGCCGATCCGGGTCTCGCCCAGCGTCGCCCGGGCGATACAAACATTGGCGTAGATCTCGCAATCATCTTCGATTGTGACCGTCCCGAGCTGCGGGACCTTGGCCCAATGCTCGTTGTCCCAGACAAAACCGTAGCCATCCACTCCGATCCGGGCGCCGGCATGGACTATACAGCGTTTGCCGATCTTGACCCGGTCGTAGAGAGTGACATTGGGGTGGATGACGGTATCATCACCGATCTCGACCTCTTCACCGACCGAAACGAAAGCGCCGATCGCCACCCGCCGGCCTAGCTTGGCCGACCGGGCGATGACCGCTGACTTATGCCGTTCGGCCGAACGTTTAATTTTCGGGGCGAAATGAGGGAGGATCTGGGCCATGGCCAGGCGGGGGTTCTTAACAAGAATGGCCGGTTTGCCGGACACCTTGGCGGTCGCAGCAACCACCAGGGCGGTGGCCCGGGAAGACAAAGCCGGGGCCAGGAATTTATCTTCAAGAACGAAGAGTAAATCCCCGGTCCCGGCCATTTCGCTAGAGGCGACCGTCCGGATCTCCAAGTCCCCGTTGCCGACCAATTCGCCGGCCACGAGGGCCGCTAGCTGCTTTAGCTTCACGGTTACTTGTTCAGGGTGGTCAGCACCAGGTCGGTCAGATCGGTGCCGCCATTGATGACGACCACTTTATCGAGGACAACCTCAATGCCGACTTTCTTGGAAACTTTCTTGACGGCGTCAAGGATCTTCGACTGGAGTTGGGTGGTCAGTTGTTCGTTGAGGCGCATGAGAGCCTCGCGCTTGGGGGCCAGTTTTTCCTCGAGATCTTTCTTCATCTTCTCGAGTTCTTCCGGTTTCTTTCCGTCTTTTTCCGCCTGCGCCAGCGTCTTCTGGCTATCTTCGAACTCCTTCTTGAAGCCCTCTTCCAGCTTGGCTAATTCGGCCTGGGACTTCCCGGTCTCCTTGTAGCCCTTGAAGACCTTTTGGACGTCGATGGTCCCGATACCGCTGAAGTCGGCCGCTTTAGCGACACCAAACATCAGAACGAGAGCCAGGGCAGTAACTAAATATTTTCTCACTCGTGTTCACCTCCTTGCAGATCAGGGTTATTCTAACATAGCGGGGGAGGCGCGTCTAGCCGCTTCGAGCTGGACGAGCAGAACGGCGATATCGGCCGGGGAGACCCCGGCCAGGCGCGAGGCCTGGCCGATCGAAATCGGGCGATGCTGAGCGAGTTTGATCCGTGATTCCCGAGACAGGCCAGACAATCCGTCGAAATCAAGGTCGCCGGGGATCAAGCGGTGCTCCAGTTTTTTGAACCGGGCGATCTGCTGGAGCTGGCGGGCGATATAGCCGGCATACTTGGCGCTGATCTCGATCTGTTCCGAGATCTCGGTGGAGAGCCGGTCGCCTTGTTCAACCGCAGCCTGTTTTTTCCGGAAGGCGCGGTAGCGCTCCTCCGGCACCAACCCGACACGATATCCTTTCTCGGTCAGGCGGAGGTCGGCGTTATCCTGGCGCAGGACGAGGCGGTATTCCGACCGCGAGGTGAGCATCCGGTAGGGCTCCAGGATCTCCTTGGTGATCAAGTCGTCGATCAGTGTACCGATGTAGCTATCAGCCCGCCCCAGGATGAGCGGTTCTTTCCCTTTAACCTTGAGAGCGGCGTTCAACCCGGCGACCAGCCCCTGGGCCGCCGCTTCTTCATAACCGGAGGTGCCGTTGATCTGACCGGCGCAGAACAGGCCGTTGATCGTTTTTGTTTCCAGAGTATATTGCAGTTGTGAAGGCAAAACATAATCATATTCGACGGCATAGCCGGGACGGAGGAGCTCCACTTTTTCCAGCCCCGGCATCGTCCGGAGAAAAGCGAGCTGGACATCTTCCGGCAGAGAGGTCGACATCCCCTGCGGGTACATTTCCTCCGTCTCCCGCCCGGTCGGTTCAATGAAACATTGCTGGCGATCTTTTTCCGGGAAGCGGACGACCTTGTCCTCAATTGAAGGGCAATAGCGCGGGCCGGTCCCTTTTATTTTCCCCTGGAAGAGTGGGGAGCGGTCGAGATTGGCGCGAATTATCTTATGCGTCTCTTCATTCGTCCAGGTCAAATGACACGGCACTTGGGGAAGTTTGGCCGCCGGGTTCTCGGGAACGTTGGGCAGGCCATACTGCGCGTACTCCCAGATAAAAGAAAACATTTTGGGCGGCTCGTCCCCGGGCTGGAGCGTCATTTGCGAAAAATCTATTGAACGGCGGTTCAACCTGGCCGGGGTGCCGGTCTTGAGCCGGCCGAGCTGGAGGCCAAGCCCGGCTAAGGCAGCGGATAAGCCGGTGGCCGGCGGCTCGCCGAGTCTTCCCGCCGCTTGATGACGCATTCCGACATGGATAAGGCCGTTCAAGAAGGTGCCGGTCGTGACGACGACCGACCGGCCCTCATAAATAACATCCAAACTTGTCTTAACGCCGCAAACTATTTGCCGCTCGGTTAGGATCTCGACGACCTCGGCTTGTTTAAGGTCGAGGTTGGCTTGTCCCTCGAGGCGGTGTTTCATCGTCTGGTGATATTGCAGACGGTCGGACTGGGCGCGGAGGGCGTGGACCGCTGGCCCCTTATTAGTGTTGAGTGTTTTCATCTGGAGAAAGGTGAGGTCGGTAGCGAGGCCGATCTCGCCGCCGAGCGCGTCGACTTCCCGGACCAGCTGGCTTTTAGCCGGCCCGCCGACGGCCGGGTTGCACGACATGAACGCGAGCGTGTCGAGATTCAGCGTCAGGAGTAAAGTTTGGCAACCAAGGCGTGCCGCAGCCAAGGCCGCTTCGATCCCGGCGTGTCCGGCGCCGACAACGATCACATCATATTGTTTCATCAGCCGCGGACGTCGCGAACGACAAAGACGATGCCGAGGGTTTCGCCGAGATGGCGGTCGCGGATGATCCGGGCATTGATCAAGGCCGGGATCCGCTCGCCGAGCGGGTTGACCAGCTCAGCTTCAAATCGTTCCACGACCAATCTTTTCTCCACCACCTCACGGTAGAGCCGGTAGAAATCGTCTTTGTTGCGGAAGAGGTCGGCGATACAGTGTCCGGCGATCTCCTCCTCCGGCACGTGAAAGAACTGCCGCGCTTCCTCGTTAAGGAAAATTACGCGGCCGGTCAGGTCGGTGACCAAGAGGGAATCCGGCATGGTCTCGATGATCGCGTCGGCCGCCAGCTCCGGCGAGATGGCGAACAGGCTGTAGCGGCGCATGGTGATAAAAATGAAAAAATTCATGACAGCAATGTCAAAAACGACTGTTGGCGGAATAATCCTTTGTCCCAAAAAAAGCGGCAGGAACATATCGGTAATCAGCCCGATGACGACCGGAACGATCGAGCCAAAAGCGATAATATAGGCCTGGGTCCGGACTATTGGCTGCACGGCCCGCCGGCCATAGTTAAGCAAGAGGCAAGCGCCACCCAGACAAAAGAGGCCCGCCTCCAAAAGAAACAGAGTGTAGAGCGGGGCCGGTTGGCTGATAATGCCAATGGCAACTATCTCGTGCCGCAAATACATCCAGTTAGTGAAAAGGAAGAGCGCGCCGATGATAGAGGGCGGCAGATAAAGCGCGACCAGGCTCCAGGGGTTAGCCAGGAGGCGTTCTTTCTTGGTGAAAATAAGGACAAAGTGGAAATACATGGCAAAAACGAACGCCCAAAGCGTGGCGCTGATCCGGTTGATGTCGGCCGCGAACTCGAGCGTGAAGGCGATGCGTAAGGAATAGGTCAGGATCGCCGCCAGGAAGGCGAGGAAGCCGAAGAGAGAATAGAAGCGGGCCAGGCGGTTCCCATAGTGACGGGTCCAGATCTGGAAAGCGAGCAGCAGGATAAAAAGGGACGCGGCCAATTCAAAGTAAGGGAAAAGAATTGCCATGACGCTAAAATTATAGTATAATCCGCCTGATATGGCAAGGCCGCGCTACAAACGAATTCTCCTTAAACTCTCCGGTGAAGTCTTTGGCGGCCGGCAGAAATACGGCATCGACCTGGAAGTCCTCTCGGTGGTCGCTAACGAAATAAAGTCGGTCCACGACGAAGGGGCCGGGGTGGCGGTGGTCGTTGGCGGCGGCAATATTTTCCGCGGCGTGGCCGGCGCGGTCAAGGGGATCGACCGGGCGACCGGCGACTACATGGGGATGCTGGCGACCGTGATCAATTCCCTCGCTCTGCAGGACGCCCTCGAACGGCTGAAAGTCCCCTGCCGGGTCCAGACGGCGATCGAGATGAGCTCGGTAGCCGAAGCCTTTATCCGCCGGCGGGCGATCCGCCACATGGAAAAAGGGCGGGTGGTGATCCTGGCCGCCGGGACCGGTAACCCCTACTTTTCGACCGATACGACGGCCGCCCTCCGCGCGGCCGAGCTCGACGTCGATGTCGTCATCAAGGCGACCAAAGTGGACGGCGTTTACGACAAAGACCCCTGCCAGTTCAAGGACGCCAAGCGGTATAAAAAGATCACCCACATGGAGGTACTGCAGAAGCGGCTAAAGGTCATGGATTCGACCGCCGCTTCGCTCTGCATGGAGAACAAGATCCCGATCATCGTCCTCGACCTCATGAAGCTGGGCAATATCAAGCGGGCGGTCCAGGGGAAAGAGATCGGGACGCTGGTCGAGGTCGAAAAACAAGGAGGAAAATGAGATGGAAGACGTCTTGAAAGATGGCGAAGGGCGGATGCTGAAGGCAGTCGAGGCGCTAAAAAAGAACTTTGCCTCGATCCGGACCGGCCGCGCCCACCCGGCGCTCCTCGACAATATCGTGGTTGACTACTACGGGGCGCCGACCTCGCTGAAACAGTTGGCCCAGGTCTCCGCTCCCGAAGCGCGAGTGCTCCTCATCACCCCTTACGACAAGAGCGCCGCGGGGAATATTGAGAAAGCGATCCTCGCCTCCGACCTCGGGATCAATCCGAAGAACGAGGGCGGGGCGATCCGCCTCATTTTGCCGGAGCTGTCGGAAGACCGCCGCCGGGAGCTGGGAAAAGGATTGAAAAAAGAAGTGGAAGAGGCGAAAGTCTCGATCCGCAATGTCCGCCGCGACGCGATCGAGGTGCTGAAAAAACAGAAAGCCGAGAAGAAGATCACCGAAGATGAGGAAAAGCTCAAGGATAAAAAAGTCCAGGAGCTGACCGACAAATATACCGCCGAGACCGACAAGCTCTTTGCCGCCAAAGAAAAAGAGATAATGGAGGTCTGACCATCAACCTCAAACCTCCAACTTCCAACATCAAAACAAAGGGCAAATAACAATTTATAAATACCAGAATTTTTGGTAGTTGTTATTTATTGATTGTCGATTGTTTTGAGGTTTGAAGTTTGATGTTGGAAGTTTATACAAATGGTTAACAACAGTATCCCCCAGCATGTCGCGGTGATAATGGATGGCAACGGGCGCTGGGCGAAACAGCGCGGACTGCCGCGGATCGCCGGCCATAAGACCGGGGCGGAATCTCTTCGCGCCGTCCTCAAAGCTTGCGCCGAGTTCGGCGTCAAATATCTGACCGTCTACGCTTTCTCCACCGAGAACTGGGGGCGCCCCCGGGATGAGGTCGACTTTCTGATGAGCCTCTTTTCCCTGACGATCGACCGGGAAATGAACGAACTGATGAAAAACCGCGTCCGCCTCAAGTTCCTCGGCCAGCTCGACCGCTTCTCCCCCGAACTGCAGACCAAAATGAAGGAAGCGATGGAGAAGACGAAGGAGAACGACCGCATTACCTTAAGCGTCATGGTCAACTATGGGGGGCGGGCGGAGATCGTTGACGCGGTGAATGAATTGATAGGTACCAGGGAGAAAATAACCGAAGAAGAATTTGGCAAGTATCTTTACACCAAGGATCTGCCGGACCCAGATCTGTTAATAAGGACGGCGAATGAAATGCGCATCTCCAACTTCCTTCTCTGGCAGATCGCCTATGCCGAAATCTATGTCACGCCGACCCTCTGGCCCGATTTCCGCCGCGAACAGCTGGCCGAGGCGCTGGCCGCTTACGCCCAGCGCGAGCGCCGCTTCGGGAAGGTCAAATGATCGTCCGGGTAGTGACCAGCCTGATCGGGGCGCCGCTGATCCTGGCCGCCGTTTATTACGGCGGGATCCCTTTCCTCCTGCTGGTGCTGGGGCTGGCGATCGTCGCGGTCAACGAGTTCTACAATTTGATGATGAAGAAAGGGCTCTTCCCGGCTTATTATGTCGGCAATATCATCACCGGTTTCTTTATCGTCTTCTCTTATTACGCCCTGAAACGGAACTGGGAGCCGGCCCACTCGGCCATCCTGACGCTGGCGGCCGCCCTGGCGCTGATCTCTGGCGTTTTCCTGAAGAGGGAGAAGGATACGCTGGTCGATGTGGCCGTAACCATCCTGGGGATGATCTATGTCGGCTGGTTCTTCAGCTACCTGATCTTTATCCGGGGGTTGACTGACCACGGCGGCTATCTCTTTTTCCTGATGTTCACGATCTGGGCAATGGATATTGCCGCTTACCTGGCCGGTAAGTTTCTCGGGCACACCCCGCTGGCGCCGTCAATCTCGCCGAAAAAAACCTGGGAGGGGGCGCTGGCCGGTTTTCTGGTCGCGATGGTCGCCGCCATGATCTTAAGCCAGACCGCCCAGCTCGAGCTTAGTCACGCCTTAATCCTGGGCGGGCTGATCGGCATCTTTGGCCAACTTTCCGACTTGGTTGAATCGCTGATCAAGCGTGATGCGGGGGAGAAGGATTCATCGAACATTCTCCCGGGACATGGTGGGGTGCTCGACCGGATCGACTCTTTTGTCCTAACCGCCCCGCTGATGTATTATTATGTTATCCTATTCGTCATTAAGTAATGAGCATTAAAGAAGTAACGGATTTTATGGTCAAGCTGGCGCTGGCGGAAGATGTCGGCCGCGGGGACCTTACGACCAGGGCGATAATCCAAAAAGATCAAAAAGCTAAAGCGATTTTAACGGCCAAAGAAGCTGGGGTCATTTGCGGGCAGGCCATCGCCGCCGAAGTTTTTCGTCATCTCGATCCGCGGATAAGATATTCTGCGAAAGTTAAGGATGGGGCCTTTGCCAAAAAAGGCAAAATCATTGCAGTAGTTTCCGGCCCGGCGCGGGGGATCTTGGCCGGCGAACGGGTCGCCTTGAATTTTCTTCAGCACCTCTCGGGTATTGCCACTCTGACAAAAAAATTCGCGTTACGCGTTACACATTACGCGCCTCGAACGAAAATACTCGATACACGCAAAACAATCCCCGGAATGCGCCTTCTCGAAAAATACGCGGTGAAAATGGGCGGCGGGCAGAATCACCGGATGGGCTTATATGATGCTATTTTAATTAAAGACAACCATATCAAATTAGCTGGGGGAATAGAAAAAGCGGTTGAGAAGGCAAGGGATGGGGGCCGGGGGACGAGGGGAGTGGAAATCGAAGCCAAGACTATTAATGAGGTTCAGAGAGCGATCAATGTCGGAGTGGACAGGATTCTGCTGGATAACATGGGCCCGAAAACCTTGCGTGCCGCCGTCAAGCTTTGCAAAAAGACCGGAGTTAAAACCGAGGCCTCGGGCGGGATTAATTTGAAGAATGTGGCCGCGATCGCCAAAACTGGCGTTAACTTCATCTCCGTCGGTGCGCTGACGCATTCGGCCAAGGCGCTGGACATCAATTTGAAGATAGTTTAGTTTTGAGCTCTTTCCAGATAGCGTGTGTCCCGTTTTTCAAGGCCCACTTGTCAATATAATTCAGGTCCAATTTATCGCCGGATATTTTTAAAATCCCTTCGATATCTTCCAGATGTTTTTGCGACTCCCCCATTTTAAACCATTCAAGCTTTTTGACGATCACATCTTCGGGAGAAGCGAAAAAAGCGGAAATATTTTCGTCAAAGGCCTCTTTTTTCTTTCTCGAAAACTCGGTTTGGCTGAAACTATCTTTGCCTAAAACATAAAAGTCAACTTTGATCCCGACCTCGGATTGAATAAAATTAAAATGCCCCGAAGAATTGACCGCTTCATTTATGCTTTCAGGATTAACGTAATATTCAGGCCCAAACGAAGCCGCGAATTCTTTGATCTTAGGAGGGGCTAAATCGATCACGACATCCATATCCAAGGTCAGGCGGGGTTCGCCGTAGGCGATCGACGCCACCGATCCCCCGATCATATAGGGTATCTTTAATTTTTCTAAAACGGATAGAACTTCAACAAAAACTTCTTGCGCGCTCTTCATCTGGCGAGTCGCTGATTAACCAATCGGGCCAGCTCGGCGGCTTTGAGGTGGGGATTCAAACGGCGGATTTCAGCGGAAATTCTCTGGCGGGCAAAGCTAAATAAGCCGAAGGCCAGGGCCAATCTCTCGGCGGGAGACTTTCTCCTCAGGATTTCAATTTGCTTATCGAGTTCAGCCATGACCTATGCAGTATATCATTTTCGGCGCGCTGACGCATTCGGCAGAGGCTTTGGACCTGAACTTGAAGATAGTTTGAGAAACAAGCGACTAAACGTCGCTGTTTCCAGTGAGGAACCGAGACGTTCAGTCTCAGGTTCCGAACGAGGTCTTTTTCTGATATAATGTCCCTTCAATGTCTCAAAAATACGTTTTAAAATCTCACTTCTCGGCCGAACCGAATTACCGCATCAACTATAAAGAGGCCCTGACCGCCGAACAGTTGCCGGTGGCGCTGGCCGCGGGCGGGCCGATGCTGGTGATCGCCGGCGCAGGGTCGGGCAAGACGCGAACCGTGACTTACCGCGTCGCCTACCTGGTCGAGTCGGGGGTGCCGCTGGACCGGATCCTCCTGGTCACTTTTACCAACAAGGCGGCACGGGAGATGTTGTCCCGGGTCGAAATGCTCCTCAAGCGGGACGTCAAGGGGATCTGGGGGGGGACCTTCCACCATGTCGGCAATTTGATCCTCCGGCGGCACGCCAAACTGATCGGTTATCAGCCGAACTTTACTATCCTTGACCGCGCTGACTCGAAAGAGCTGGTCGACTCGTGCCTGACCGAGTCGAAGATCGACGTTAAGGCCCGCTGTTTCCCCAAAGGGGATACGCTCCAAGCTATTTTTTCCCTGGCGCTTAATACCAGCCGCTCACTGACCGACGTCGTCGCTTATAACTATCCCCAGTTCGAGCCGCTGACCGAAGAGATCGAGGGGGTCTTCCGGCTCTACGGCGATCGGAAGCGGAAGAATGGCCTGATGGACTTTGACGACCTCCTCTATTACTGGTGGAAACTGCTCAACGACAACCCGGAAGTGGCCGGGCTCTACGCGGCCAAGTTCTTACATATATTAGTGGACGAGTACCAGGATACGAACGCCCTGCAGGCCAAAACGATCAACCTGATGGCGCAGGGGCACCGCAACCTGACGGTGGTTGGCGACGACTCGCAGTCGATCTACAGCTTCCGCGGGGCGCACTTCAAGAACATCATTAATTTTCCAAATGTTTATCCCGATGCCCAGGTCTATAAACTGGAGACGAACCACCGCTCCACGCCGGAGATCCTGGCCATCGCCAACCTGGCGATCACCCTGGCCAAGGAGAAGTTCGAGAAGAATTTAAAGACCCACCGCCCGAGCGGCCAGAAGCCGGTCGTCGCCGCGGTGACCACGGTCTACGAGCAGGCGGCTTTCGTCGCCCAGCGGATGCTGGAGCTGCGGGAAGAGGGGCAGTCGCTCAACGAGATGGCCGTTCTCTACCGGTCGCACTACCAATCGATGGAGATCCAGATGGAGCTGACCAAGCGGGGGATCCCGTTCGAGGTCCGCTCCGGCCTCCGTTTTTTTGAAGAAGCGCACATCAAGGATGTCCTGGCCTACATTAAAGTGGTCCAGAACCCGCGCGACGAGATCTCCTGGGGGAGGATCCTGAAACTCTTACCGAAGATCGGCCCCCGGACGGCGGACAAGATCTTCCGCCATATTGACGCGACGGCCGAGCCGCTCCAGGAGGTCCAGAGCGCGGCGACGGCGGCACTGGCTCCGTCCGGGGCCGAACGCTCTTTTAAGCGCTTTCAGGCGCTGATCGCCACCTTGCTCGAGAAAATGGACGCCCCGGCCGAGATGATCAAGGCGGTCAGCGAATCGGAATACGAAGACTACCTCAAGAACCAGTTCCCGAACTACCGCGAACGGCTTGAGGACCTGCAGCAGTTGGGGAGTTACTCCACGCAGTATAAGTCGCTGGAGGAGCTATTGAGCGCGCTGGCGCTCGCCTCGGGGATCGAATCGGAGACGATCGTCGAGGGCGAAGCGACCGAGAAAGAAGCTTGCGTCCTGACCACCATCCACCAGGCCAAAGGGTTGGAATGGAAAACCGTCTTTCTCGTCTGGCTGGCGGACGGCCGTTTTCCCTCGTACCTTAGTTTCGGCAAGGATGACGAGATGGAAGAGGAGCGGCGGCTCTTTTATGTGGCGGTCACCCGGGCCAAAGACGAACTATATATGAGCTATCCGTTGATCTACTCCGGCTACGACGGCGAGGTCCTGCTGAAGATCTCCCGTTATCTGGAAGAACTGCCGAGCTGGACTTTTGAGGAATGGCGGGTGGAGAATGAGGGGTTGGGCAAGGCATCAACAACTAGCGGCTCACGACAAGAAGTTGAAGAAGCGATCGACCTGTCCGAGTATCGCGAGGTTAAAGTTAAAAGCCGCGACAATTTTGAAGCGGTCGATATCAGCGAATTATTTAAATAATTATGCACGGATTTTTTTATACTGAAGAGTTTGTTAAACTGGAAGAACAGTTCCCCCTCCTGCGCCGGGCGCGCGAGCAATTCCTCGGCCTGCTCGGGCTGGGCGCCGTTATCATTGACATCGAGACGACCGGCCTTCTGCCGGCCGAAGCCGAGATCACCGAGATCGCCGGCTTGCGGATCGAGAAAGGGGAGATCGTCGACGTTTTCAGCGCGCTGGTCAAAATTAGCGGTGAGGTCCCGCCCGAGATCGTTAAGCTGACCGGCATCACCAAAGAGATGCTGGAGGAAACTGGCGAGGCTAAGCCAAAAGCCTTGAGCTCCTTCCTCGATTTCATCGGTGACCGGCCGCTCATCGCCCATAACGCCGAATTCGACATCCCGTTCCTCAACCACCATCTGCATAAAAGCTTTGGCCGGACGATCGCCAGCTCCCTGATCTGCACCTTGAAACTCTCGCGCAAACTTCTGCCCAGTCTTCCCTCGCACCGCCTGGCCAAAGTCGCCGAGCATTTCGGCATTCCGACCCCCTTGACCCACCGGGCCCCGGGAGATGTCGAGATCACCTTCCAGCTCTGGCTCAAATTTATCGACCTGCTGGGGCAAAAGGGTGTTCACAACCTCGACGATCTGCTGAAGTTCGCGGCTTGAACTACTCTCTGCTACTCTGATATACTTAACATTGCTTTTGAAGTTTGATGTTGGATGTTTGAAGTTCCCGCCGCAGGCGGTTGCGGCCCCATCGTCTAGGGGTTAGGACACCAGCTTTTCAAGCTGAGAACCGGGGTTCGATTCCCCGTGGGGCTATATCATTTGACATTATGCGAGGCATCGCTATAATTGTTATAATTTAGCTATGAATACACTCATACGTGCCTGGCTTCTTTTGGCCCTTTTTGCCTCCGCCTCATTTGCCGCTACTTACTATGTTGACGCCGTCAACGGCAGCGACGCGACCGGCACCGGCAGCCAGGCCTTGCCCTGGAAAACGCTGAGCAAGGCGACGGCACTGGGCTCGACCGCCGCCGGTGATACCGTCTACGTCAAGCCGGGCACCTACAACGCGGCGTTGGGAGAAACCTTTCCTATTACAATAACAAACAATTTTTTTGTTGCCACCGCGACATATCAGGCCACGATCGAAGAAAGCGGCGCCTCGACGCAGGCGATCAAACTGGTTGGCAACGCGTCGCTGGAGGGGTTTACGGTCAAGGGAGATGGCGATGATACGGCGGTCGTGGCCGGCTTGATAGATGCCGCCTCGGTCATAACGATCAAAAATAATATTATTAATGGATCAAATTTTACGTACGGCATTCAGTGCGTGCAAGTAAACGATACGGTCGATATCGCTTCTAATATTATTTATTCGGCCGGCCGCGGAATTTTTGTTAATGCCGCGCTGACCAGCGGCTCGATCACCAAAAATACGATCAGGGACTGCGCGAATTTTGGAATTTACAGCAACCAAAGCGATCTGACGATCGATAGGAACACAATTGTCAGAAGCGGCACGGGGATCTACGCGGATACCTCGGGAGCAGGCTATACCGTTGACGCGAAAAACACAATAATATATAACACCGGGGTTAGAACGACCGGGATTTCGCAAAATGGGGCGGAAGGTACCCTGAATTCAAATTACAATTGTGTTTTCGGGAACGCGACCGTTTACGACGGGACGGTTTCAGGCAAGATCGGGGACATATCAGTTGATCCGGCATTTTCCGATGCGACGGGCAATAATTTTAACCTTCAATCGTCATCTCCCTGCATTGACACGGGCGATCCCGCCTCCACGGTTGATCCCGACGGCTCGCGAGCGGACATGGGCGCCTATCCTTATGACCACCGGCCAACGGTCCAAGTTATCACCCCCAACGGCGGCGAAAACTTAACCGGCGAGGTTGCCTACAATATAACCTGGACCGCCACGCAGGACGCGGGGATAGATCACCTGGCGCTTTATTATTCGCTTAACAGCGGAACAACTTATCCAAATACTATTAGTTCCAGCGTGACCAACAGCGGCACCTACGCCTGGACCGTGCCTAACGTCAGCACCAACGAAGCCCGCGTCCGAGCGATCGTGACGGCCAGCAACGGTTACACCGCGACAGACGAATCTAATGCCAATTTCTCGATCAATTCAGCCACGACCACGACGACGACCACGACCACGACGACGACCACCACCACGACAACTACCACCATCCCTTCGGGGGTCACGGTGATCAGCTATCCAAGGGCGCCGCTGGCCGGCACCCCGCTCAAGATCTCCTTTACGGTCGACCGGCCGATCCAAATGGTCGCCTACATCATCAACGCGAACCAGGGGTTGGTCAAGACGATCGAACTGACGGCTCAGCCGAGCGTGGTTAACGAGATCGTCTGGTCGCCAAATGCCTATGGACAATACGAAGGGAATTACGGGTTTGTCCCGGCGGGGCTCTACCGTTGTGAAGCCTATGCCACGCAGACTGGCTTGAAGCAGAGCGTCATAAACGTCAAATTCCTGATCGGCCAGATCAGCAATCAAACGATCAACAACTAAATGACGAGGGCCACACTGCTGGCATTAATGGTTCTGCAACGAACATTGGTTTATCAATATGGTACTGAAGATGGGGTAAGGTCAATATCATTTGACATTATGCGAGGCATTGCTATAATTACTATAATTTAGCTATGAATACACTCATACGTGCCTGGCTTCTTTTGGCCCTTTTTGCCTCCGCCTCATTTGCCGCTACTTACTATGTTGACGCCGTCAACGGCAGCGACGCGACCGGCACCGGCAGCCAGGCCTTGCCCTGGAAAACGCTGAGCAAGGCGACGGCACTGGGCTCGACCGCCGCCGGTGATACCGTCTACGTCAAGCCGGGCACCTACAACGCGGCGTTGGGAGAAACCTTTCCTATTACAATAACAAACAATTTTTTTGTTGCCACCGCGACATATCAGGCCACGATCGAAGAAAGCGGCGCCTCGACGCAGGCGATCAAACTGGTTGGCAACGCGTCGCTGGAGGGGTTTACGGTCAAGGGAGATGGCGATGATACGGCGGTCGTGGCCGGCTTGATAGATGCCGCCTCGGTCATAACGATCAAAAATAATATTATTAATGGATCAAATTTTACGTACGGCATTCAGTGCGTGCAAGTAAACGATACGGTCGATATCGCTTCTAATATTATTTATTCGGCCGGCCGCGGAATTTTTGTTAATGCCGCGCTGACCAGCGGCTCGATCACCAAAAATACGATCAGGGACTGCGCGAATTTTGGAATTTACAGCAACCAAAGCGATCTGACGATCGATAGGAACACAATTGTCAGAAGCGGCACGGGGATCTACGCGGATACCTCGGGAGCAGGCTATACCGTTGACGCGAAAAACACAATAATATATAACACCGGGGTTAGAACGACCGGGATTTCGCAAAATGGGGCGGAAGGTACCCTGAATTCAAATTACAATTGTGTTTTCGGGAACGCGACCGTTTACGACGGGACGGTTTCAGGCAAGATCGGGGACATATCAGTTGATCCGGCATTTTCCGATGCGACGGGCAATAATTTTAACCTTCAATCGTCATCTCCCTGCATTGACACGGGCGATCCCGCCTCCACGGTTGATCCCGACGGCTCGCGAGCGGACATGGGCGCCTATCCTTATGACCACCGGCCAACGGTCCAAGTTATCACCCCCAACGGCGGCGAAAACTTAACCGGCGAGGTTGCCTACAATATAACCTGGACCGCCACGCAGGACGCGGGGATAGATCACCTGGCGCTTTATTATTCGCTTAACAGCGGAACAACTTATCCAAATACTATTAGTTCCAGCGTGACCAACAGCGGCACCTACGCCTGGACCGTGCCTAACGTCAGCACCAACGAAGCCCGCGTCCGAGCGATCGTGACGGCCAGCAACGGTTACACCGCGACAGACGAATCTAATGCCAATTTCTCGATCAATTCAGCCACGACCACGACGACGACCACGACCACGACGACGACCACCACCACGACAACTACCACCATCCCTTCGGGGGTCACGGTGATCAGCTATCCAAGGGCGCCGCTGGCCGGCACCCCGCTCAAGATCTCCTTTACGGTCGACCGGCCGATCCAAATGGTCGCCTACATCATCAACGCGAACCAGGGGTTGGTCAAGACGATCGAACTGACGGCTCAGCCGAGCGTGGTTAACGAGATCGTCTGGTCGCCAAATGCCTATGGACAATACGAAGGGAATTACGGGTTTGTCCCGGCGGGGCTCTACCGTTGTGAAGCCTATGCCACGCAGACTGGCTCGAAGCAGAGCGTCATAAACGTCAAATTCCTGATCGGCCAGATCAGCAATCGAACGATCAACAACTAAATGACGAGGGCCACCCTGCTGGCATTAATGGTCCTGCTTCTTAGTTCGGCGGCTTTCGCCGTTGACTCGGACAGCCTGTCGGTCGGTGCCCGGCCGATCAGCTTGGGGAAAGCCTATGTCGGGTTAGCGGACGATGCCTCGGCCATTTTTCTTAATCCGGCCGGGCTCGGCCAGATTAGCGCGCTCAACCTGTTCAACTCCTATACTTCTCCCCACTCGGACGAAAGCACCATTACGCTCGGCGCGATTTTTCCGCGATTCCAGGGGGTAACAGCCGGCCTTGGGTATGTTAATCACACCACAACCGGCATTCCGATGGAACTGCCGGCTACGGTCGAGGTTAATTACACCGAACAGGAGATCGTCTTTTCCCTGGCGGGGGCGATGGTTGACCGGTTGGCGATCGGTTTAAATTTAGACATATTAATGAAAGGCTTTTCGGTCGATTCCCCCCTCCTGGCGGCCAACCGCGGTTCCGGGATGGACCTCGACCTCGGTTTCCTTTACCAGGCGCGGCGCGACCTTAATCTCGGCCTTAATTTTCAGAACATCCTGCCGGCCAACCTGGGCGGAAGATTTAACTATGATTCAGGCGCGTCGGCAAGCTTGCCGGCGAACATTAAGCTGGGTGCCGCCTGGAAAGTCCGTAAGGAGGTTATGATCCTCCTCGACCTGGACAAAGCGCTGGAGAGGCCCGTCCCCCTCCTTTGGCATTCCGGTGTGGAGTGGCGCCCGAGCGAATTGATCGCGATCCGGGGAGGGATCGACCAGACCCCGAAGAACGGGAGCGAAACCTACACCAATTTTGCCGGCGGCATCGGCCTGCGGGCGCGGGGGATCACCTTCGACTACACATACTATAAGAGCGGTCTGCCGACCGAGCCGACGACCAGCTACTTTGCCATTGGTTACAAGGGGGAGGAAGTAAAAGCCGCGGGACCGACCCCAGAAGCGGTTATCCCGCCATCAGAGACGCTGCCGCCCCGGGTTGAGCTGGCCAAGTTCAGCGATGTGCCGGCCGGACATCCGGCCCGGGAAGCGATCGAGTTAATGGCCACTGCCGGCCTGATCAAGGGACAAAGCGACGGGACGTTCCAGCCGGACGAAAGAGTGACCCAGCGGGAATATGAGAACATTATGGCGGCCGCGCGCCGCGTCGAACCGAACAAGGTAGCTGATCCCGATAGCCCGGTGCCGAAAGGGGCCGGCTATCTGACCCGGGCGGACCTCGCCCAATTACTGCTCGCTTCGCCGCAAGGGCAGGCCGCGGCCAAGAGATTGCGTTGACAGTTCCGGGATCAAGGACTATAATAAAGTCGGCAACGAGGTAGTTTAATGACAAAAAAAATATTAGTGGGATTGGCTTTGCTCCTCTGTTTTGCCCCGCTGGCTTACGCCGGCTGGGACGGATTGACCACCGGGACGACCAAACAGCTTAACGCGGCCGCATTTTTCAATAAGGACCTCGGCTTTATCGTCGGCGAGACCGGCACGGAACTGAAGACGGTCACGGCCGGGGCTAGTTTTGACGTGGCCGCGGTCGGGGCGGTTGCCCTTACGGATGTTGTCGTTCTGAGCGGCAGCGAAGCGTACTTGGCCGGCGGGATAAACGGCCTGTATAAAACTACTGACGGGACGAATTTTTCCGCGGTCACTATTGCGGGGACGATCATCGGGGCCGATTTTCGCCGCGGCTCGGCCTACGGCAGCCGGATCGCTTTTGCCGCTTATAAAGCGAGCCCGGCCGGCAGCTTCCTTTATTATTCCAATGATTCAGGCGGGAGCTTTACCTCGGTTGCCTTGTCGGAGACGGCTTTCGAGGTCTACGGCGTCGTCCTGACGAGTGACGCCACCTGGGAGTGGGGCTCGCTTGGCGGCGGTACATACGCCCTGGTCAAGAACGATGTTACGGTTTGGACCGGGACGACCCCGGTCCGCGACCTCTTTTTTGCCAATAACCTGGTCGGCTACGCCGTCGGGGACAGCGGGCTGGTCTTGAGAACGGCCAATGGCGGCGGCTCGGCGGCCGATTGGCAGGTCAAGACGACCGGTTTTTCCCAGAATTTCCGCGCGGCTTATTTTGTCAACACTGATACCGGCTGGCTGGCCGGCGACTCCGGTTTGATCGCCTTCACCAAAGATAGCGGGACCAGCTATTTCCAGTATCCCGGGACGAGCGCCAGCGTCAATTATCAGGACCTGGCCATTGTGACCACGCTCGAAGCCGGGACCAATGTCGTCTACGCTTATGCCGCCGGTTCAGGCGGGACGGTCGGTAAACTCGCTTCGCCGACGATCGGCGCGCTCTCAACTATTTCCCGGACGCAGGGGTGGCTCGGGACCATAGAAGTCACCGGGACAAACTTTATCCCCGGCGCGGTCCTCTCGTTTTCCGGCAGCGGGATCGCGGCTTACGGGACAACGGTCGAATCGGCCACCAAGCTTCGGGCGACGATCGCCGTCAGCTCAACTGCCCCGGTTGGCGCGGTTGACGCTACCGTCACCAATCCCGACCTGACTTTTGTCACGAATACCGGCGCCTTTACGGTCACGGCCAATAACGGCGCGGTCACGATCAATGAGGTCTGGTTCGATGGAGTGAAATATCCCACGCCAGCGCTCGCGGTCAACGCCCAGCCAGCGATTACTTTTGCCGTAACTACCTCGGCCTCAACGTTGACCAAGAGCGGCTTGAATGCCAAAGTCCTGGTCATCCAGAGCGGGTCCAACAACACATATTCTATCCCCGAGAGCGCGGTGACCCTGAACGGAACGACCAAAGCATCGGTCGTCTTCTCCCTGCCGGCCAAAATGTCGACCGGTTGGGCGACGATCGAGCTTTATGCCGAAGATGTGGCCGGCAATGTCAGCCAGGAGGTCCTCCCGGTCGATGTCCCGCCATCAAGCGGCACTGTCGCCCAAGGAAAAAACCTTTTTGACGTTCTCCCGGTCCCTTACAAGGTCGACCTCGAGAGCGAAGACCTCGTCCTCTACTTTAAGTCAAAGGTCGCGGTCACGCTCGACCAAGGGGCGACAGTTTTGATCTATACCGCGGCCGGCGGCGCGCCGGCTTTTTCGAAGAACTACTCTGGTCCGATCACCAACGGGTCCAAAATAATCATTCCCAAGCGTTCGCTCCCGGCCGCCCTGCAACGGGTTTGCATCGCGCTGGTCCAGATAGTGGATAACAATACCAAGCGGATCGTCGCTTCAGGCAAGTTCGCTCTCGTCGACAAGAGGTATGGGATGTAATGAAGGCGAACAGGGGGAGCCTGGCTGTTGCCATATTGGCCCTGTGCGCCAGCTTGGCGCTGGCGCAGTACACTGCGCTTGACCCGACCCGGATCGTTCCGGACGCGCGGGTCCTGGGGCTCGGTAAAGCGTACTTTGGTTTAGCGGAAGGGACCGCCTCGATCTACACCAACCCGGCCGGACTGGCCGACGCCAAAGGGTGGCAGGTCACTTCGATGTCGGGAAAGTTCCTCGATGAATACAGTTACCTCGCTTTTGCCGGTTATTATCCGACCACCTATGGCGTTTTCGGTTTGGCTTATGCCGGGACCTCGATCGGCGGCGCCTTCGCGACCACGGTTGAGGTGGGGTCCGATCCGGACGACCCGATCTACACCTTTGACCTTAGCCAGCCGGTGATGGGGAACGAGAATTCGGTCATTGGCCTCGCTTACGCCAATAAAGTTGATGCTGTCGAATACTTAAAAAAGCTCCCCCTGGCTGACCGGCTCGCTTTCGGCACAACCCTGAAATTCTTTAATGCCTCACTCCACGGCGACAGCATTTTCGGGGGCGACGCCTCCGGCTTCGATCTCGACTTCGGCTTGAAGTTCGCTCCGCCGCAGACCTGGATCAAATTGGGGGCGGCGGTGCAGAACCTCCTCCCGGCCGCCCTGGGCGGGAAGCTCCACTACTCTTCCGGTCATGACGAATCATATCCGGCCTCGCTCAAGCTCGGTTCCGCTTTCCAGGTCATCGGCAAAAAAGACGCTGTCCGGGCGCTGGGCGACCACGAAGTCAAACTGATGCTCGATGCCGACACTTATCCGACCTTGAGCGGGTATCCCTGGGTCATGCATGCCGCGGTGGAGTGGAAGCCCTTCTCCATGCTGGCGATCCGGGCCGGCATCGACCAGGACGCGGCGGGTGACGGGGCCGGCGCTTTGACTACGGTAACGGACAACGCTTTCGGCGTCGGCCTGATGTTTGGCGGGTTCAACTTTGACTACGCCTACCACACTTTTGCCGGCATGCCGAACGTGGATAACCATTATTTCTCGCTCTCCTACGGGCTCCTGCCGCCGGTCGAGGTCAAGACCAAGCTTGTTCTGACCTCGCCGGAAGATAAGCTGATCACCTTCGATGAGAAGGTCAACGTTATCGGCACGGTCCTGGACCCGAACGCCAAGAAGCTTACTCTTAATGATACGGCGACTAAGTTCGGCCTAAAGGGGGAGTTCAGCTCGGTTTACGACCTCAAGTTTGGCAAGAACAAGATCACCGCCTCGCTCTATGACGGGGCGAACAAACCGATCTTCTCCGGCAAGCGGCGCGCCCTCCGGCTGATCACCTTCCCCGACGTCAAGATCGGTTACTGGGTCGACAAACAGATCTCTCTCCTGGCGATGGCGGGTGTGATCACCGGCTATCCCGACAAGACCTTCCGGCCGGAGGGGAACATTACCCGGGCCGAAATGGCGACCCTGATCGTCAAGACAATAGGCGGGACGCCGGAAGCCCTGCCGATGAAGTTTAAAGATGTCGCCAAGAAGCATTGGGCGGCGGCCTACATTGCCAAAGCGGAAAAGCTGGGCATCGTCCTCGGTTACCCGGGGAACAAGTTCCAGCCGAACGGCAAGATCACCCGGGCCGAAGGGTTGGCCATGGTTGCCCGCTACGGCGGCATCTCCGAAGAGGTCTTCACCGGCCAGTTCCAGGATATCGCGGCCGAGCATTGGGTCGCCAAGCTCCTGGCCGGCGCCAGCCAAGCGGGCCTGCTCGACTTCCTGAAAGACAAGCCGTTCGAGCCGAAGAAACTGCTTAACCGGGCCGAGACGGTCGAGATGCTTTATAAGACGGAGCCGGTGAAGACGCTGCTCGACAAGGATCTGCTGAATTGGGAGAGCTATTAAAATGGCGGAAGAAAGGGTAGCGTCGGCTTTAGACGTGATCGAGCGGCTGATCGTGGACGGGCAGAAAGAGGTTATGCAAGGGATTTTGCAACTCCAGAGCGGGCAGGATGAATTAAGGACGGGGCAGGATGAGTTAAGAGGCGGGCTGAATGAATTGAGAGAGGGGCAAAGATCAATAATAGACTGGGTGAAGAAGATCGACAAGAAGCATGACGTTAACGCGGACGCGCATTACGATTTACTGCAGGCCGTCAAAAAAGATGTCGGCGAAGTTAAGGAAAAGCTCGAGGCGCACATGCGTCAGCCGGCCCATGCTTGATAAGGGAAGGGTGGTTAGGTTGTTGGAAACGAAGAGTGGGAGGGGTAATGAGGAGAAAAAGAAAATGGTAAATCAGAAAAACAATTTAAATTTTGGATTTAAGCGGAGAGTCATCAAAAAGGAAAAGATCGGACCGCCGATTTGTTCTGATTTCAGGCAGGCTCAATATGGGGCGGCCTGCGAGCTTTCCAGCAAATGCAAGAACGCGACGTATCAAGGCGAATTTTCCGGCACATGTTATGGCGGCGCAAGAGAGACGGAAATCAGAGATCGTAAAAAACGTCAAGAGGTGGCTGTTTAAATGGCGGAGAAAGAAATAACGCTTAATCAGATAGCGGTCATGATCGAAAAGGTCGGGTCAGATGTCAAGGCGGTCGCCGAGGGCCATCAGGTGATCCGGTCCGAGATGGCTCAAATGGAAGGGCGACTTTCAGAAAAGATCGATTTTGTGGACAGCAAGGTTGAATTTTTAGCCGCGGATGTCCGTGAAATTAAAAAAGACTTGAAAGAGCATATCAAAATGCCCGCGCACGCGTGAGACTTGGATAAAATAGAAGCAAAAGTCGGGGCATAAAACCCTCGCGATGAGTTGAAAAGAAAAAGGGAGGACAATGATATGTTGAAAAAAATAATGACGGCAGGTTTAACGGCGGCGGTGATGGTGGCGATCCTGGTCGGATCCAGCTGGGCGGCGATCCCGCAAAAGATCAATATTCAGGGGGTTGTCACGCCAAAATCAGGCGCTCCTATTTCGTTTCCATTTACCACAGACGTTGCGGTTGGAATTTATAGTGATGAAGGTGGGACGGCGCTGGTTAAGGAATATTTAGTTTCAAAAATCACAATTGACGAAAAGGGATTTTTTAATATTCCGATTGACATCGATAATAGTTTTACGCCTTTTGATCAACCTTATTATGTTAAGATTATACTCGGGAAGCTGGGAGTGTTCCCAGAAAACGGCACTCAACCCCTCCTCTCCGTCCCTTACTCCCTCCGCGCGCAGGTGGCGGAAGGATTGCCGGGAGTTACGGTAAAAAGCGGCAATGTCGGGATCGGGACGACTAGTCCTTGGGGAAAGCTCCATACGGAAGATACATCTAATTATGGTGTAAGCCTTTATACTCGAGGAGCCCGCGGCGTATTAGGGATAAATAAAGATTCCCCGATAGATATAAATGGGAATGGAATCTATGGGTTACTTGGAGGGAAGCGTCTCCAACCCGGCGCTGATTGGGGGACCCAGCTGTTGGGAAATGGCAACGTCGGCGGCGTATACGGGCAGATCAATTACAATAATTTCGGATATCTGGGTTACAACCACTCTTCTTTTGGTGAAAACGGGGTTTATGGTTATAGCCAGGCTGGGACCGCCGTTATGGCATTTACTGCTAGTGGGACTGCAATTAGGGCGGAGAGTACAACCGGCACGGCAATTAATATCTCTAAAGGGACGATCAAGGTCAACAGTGTAAATCAAACTGTGGTTTTAACGGGTTTTGATCTGAATCCTCCCGTCACAACAACGATCAACGCAGCTGCTGGGACTGTTACCAATACTGGAGGGACCAGTGGTTTTGTTAAAGTATTGAACTCGTATGTCACGGCCAATTCAATTATCTTAGCTACCCCACAAACCGGTTACTGGTCAACTTCAACACAATTATGCGTGAAGGATATCCTGGCCGGAAGCTTTAAGCTGTTTGTTCCCGTTCCCGCAGCGGCTAATGGAAAAGTTGCTTTTCTAGTTATTAATTAGCAAATGATAAAGAAAAAATCATAGACAAGCAAAACAAAACTATTCAGCAAAAGAAAGAGATCGACGAATTGAAAGCGCTGGTCAAGAAATAGGGGGCAGGTGGTTGGGTAGAGGGGAAGATAAAATATGGCTGAAGAAAAGACTAACGAATTATTAAATAAGATCGAAAAGCTCATTGTGGATGGGAATAAGGAGCTTCTGGGCCGGTTTGACGCTCTTGCCGCTGACGTTGGCGTGCTTAAAGAAGATGTTGGCGTGCTTAAAGAAGATGTCGGCACTCTTAAAAACGATGTTGGTTGGATAAAACTGGAGCTGAAAAGAATCGACAAGAAGCACGATACTAACGCTGACGCGCAATACGATTTGATGCGGGATGTTAAAGATAAGCTCGAAGCGCATATGCGGGTGCCGCACGCGGTAGCTTAGGGGTCGAAGGGGACGGATGGTTGGGTTTATGAAAATGAATTTAAATAAAATATTTATAATATTAATATTACCGGCACTGGTCATTGCCGCCCCGGCCGCGGCCGACAAGCTTGAGGGGAGCGGCTATACCCTCTATGACGTCATTAACTCCGGCGGTCAAACACTAACGGGCAGTGGTTATACCCTTAAGGATTCCAAGGGAGATACGATCGGCGGGCAAATGACAGGGAGCGGTTATACGATAATTCCCGGACTGTTCGGGCTAGGCGGCGGCAATAAGATCGGCACGGCTCCCTGGGGAACGGTCCCGCTAACGATCGCCCGCGATGGCGATAACATTAAAATTACCTGGGACGCGGCGGCGGCTCCCGGGGCCAAGATCTACGTTTTAGCCGGCGACGGGACCGGCCAGTTCCAAAAAACTGACGATACAAAATGGAAACTTTATACAGACGCCTCAATTGCCAGTCAATTTGGCGTGACTAATATATTAGCGGGGATACTGTTCCATAATACTCAAGTTGGTCAGGGAGCCGGCGAAGTTTATTATTTCGGGTTGCAAGCAGGCGTGACGCCCCAAACGATCTGTCAGGATACCGACCCGCTCTACAAGGGCAAGACCTGTTTTGTGGTCGCTCCGGCGGTGGGGAAGGCGAATGTTAATTTATATAAAACGCCTGCTTCGGGCTGGAACTTTATCTCTTCCCCCTTGTTGCTTGGCGGATTAGATCAGGTTTTAGGGACAGATTATACGCTGGGGGATCAGGTTTGGGTCTGGGAAGACGCTAATCAAAAATTTATCGCTCCAATTACTTTTGATAAATCGACCTGGGGGAACAACAATTTTAATCCCGGATTTGGATATTTATTAAATTTAACGGCTAATTCCCCTAAAGTCACGACAATGATCGGGAATGTTAATACTAAGGCCCTGGATCGGCCGATAAGCTTTAAGACAGGGACGCCGTCGTACGGCTGGAATTTGATTGGCAATCCTCAGGCCACACTTGACCTCAATATGACAGGTTTTGCCGCAGGCAAAAGCGTTAGCGGGGATTCACTCTGGGAATGGGACAATGCCGGGCAAGAATTTCTTGCGCCGTTAACTTTTGACGGGACAAAATGGCCGGGCGGCACTCAACTTAAAATAATGAAAGCCTACGGCTATAATTTTACAGGCACAAATGCTTTTACCTGGCAGGTCCCGGCCCAGTGAGATTTACATATGAATAGGGAGGTTGCGATATGAAGATAATTAAAATTTTAAAAGGAGGCTTGGTGTCGGTTTTTCTAGTCGCCCTGCTTTTGCCGATATTGCAAGGATCGGCTTTTGGCTACGCGGGGATAGTGAAAATAAATTCAGGCATATTGGCCGGCGTTCCTGTGATAGTTTTTTCCGGCTCAAAACCGAATCAAACAACCCCGGCTGATTCACCAAGCACCAATTATACCGTTGAAACGGTCGGTGGCTACGTCGTATATAATATTTATGCCGCGCCGTCCGCCGCCACCTATCTCCTGTTAAAGACAGCCTCTACTTATTCTATTCTGCCGGTCAGCATGGGGACGACCATCCCTCCGACCACGACGTATGACACCGCGACGTTCTACAAGATGGGGCCGCCGAACGATCCTGTTATCCTGGGTAAATTATGGGGCTATGAAACGGCCAAGGTATCGTGGAGCTTGAGCGAAAACACCGACGGAACGGGTTTTGAATATTCCGGTATCGAGCTTCAGCTGGCGACAGATAATGGATATGCAAACTTGGTAGTCAGAATGCCCCAAAATGAGACCTTAACGAGCACCTCAAAAATTTACTCCTGGGCCCTGGGTGAGCTTGTCGACGGGCGGAAATTAACTTCCGGCACGTCATACTGGTTCCGTGTCCGCGGCCTGGTGGATGGAGTGGCTCCTTCAGGTTGGGCGAAAGCAGATTTTACAATGTTAGCTGCTGTCGCCGGCGAATCGACCTGGAATTTCTTTAAGGGATCGAATCTGGCCATCAACCAGCATGAATTGACGGTCGATCCGGCAACAACAACAATTTCTTGTTCCGATGGATTTGGATTGGGCGGATACGTGGAGCTGCCAAAACCGGCCATGGTAAAAAACCTGGTGACGGCCATTAATAAGTTCGCAAAAAATCAGGATAATATTGATAATGCGGTTAACGCCATCGGCTGGTGGGATTCGGTTACCGGCGCCCAGGGGATGCACGGTTACGCGATCGATTATACTAAAACGCCGCCGCAAACCCGTTCCGATGACTCAATTCAGGAGGACTGGGCGGCGGAGCCGCTGGTCTTGGGCCGGACCTACCAGTTCAGCGTCAACGGCTCATTTTCCGGGTTTAAGTTGAAAATAAAATAACGCGTGAGGAGAATAGTTGTTAAAGCGATTTAATATATTTTTAATTGTTGGTCTGATGGCAGCCTGGTTGCCGATTCTCCCGGCCCAGGCGATAACGCCGCCGTTCTTCAATGCCATGTACTGGCTCAAGGGCAACGTGACGGTCGACCAATCGCAGGAACAGGCTCATCCCATCATTCTTGCCCTGTCGAACCGTCAGGTAATTATATATAAGGACGTTTTCCCCGGCCCTTATGTCGGGGGCCAGCTGCACGCCATAACGATCAACATGCCGCCGCCCTCGAAAGTAAAGGGCGATTACATGATGAATATTATTGCTGAGAAAAAACTGCCGATCGTGGCGGGACAGCAATACAAAGTTGCGGTTGTTCAGGGGAAGGATGGTTATGGCATGAATCCGGTCGACGTTACGATCACTGATGTTGGCTATATTACTAAGGACCTGGTCATAAAATACGGTGAAGGACCGGCTTTCCCTTACGGCACAGTGCCTTTGAATATCGAAAGAAGCGGCAGCAATATTAAGGTTTCCTGGGACATCACGGTTTTTGAGTATCAGAACCCAAAGCTATTCATGCTGACCGGCGACGGGACCGGGAAATACACCAATGACGCGGGCTGGGCCACAATCAATGATAAGCTGGGTCTGGGTTTTCCGTTTGAAGGCAGCGACCTGGCCGGCGGCTATATTATTCACAAGAATCAGGTTGGACAGGGATTTGGTGAGGTCTATTTCAAGGGCATCCAAAATACTTTCCCGAATGAAATGGATATCAACCCCAATGTGCCCGGCAATATCTCCTATCTGGCGTCGGCCTGGGCGGTAGGGAAAGTGAATGTGACGGTGGAGAAATCTGGCCAGATGAAATTGCTGGGTCTGCCGGTTTCGGCAGGAAAAGTATCCAATGTTTTTCTCGGGCAACTTGGCGCGAATGAGGTCATTTTACTTCCGTCGACAGTTGGCGGGGGCGGATTGGATTACGTGACGGTTAATAACACTAATGTTACGGGAAATGATTTTCTCGTTGGGCCGGCGGTCGGTTTCTGGCTCAGAAATCCCGGAAGCTCCGATTTAACAATAACCTTTGCCGGCAGTTTGGCAAATACCGCCTTTACAAAGAATCTTTTGGCCTTTGATTTATCAGGAAATCCTTTCCCGCTTTCTGTTGCCAGCGGCGGGTTTGGTGTCGATGGAGATATCATTATGCCGCAGATGCAGACGGGAAACGGCTTGGACTATTTTGTTAAGACGGCTGGAAACTGGGGGCCGAACTTCCCAGCGCTCAAATTCGATGCCGGCTTCTGGTACAAATATGCGGCAAACAATAGAAGATGGAACGTGGTGCCTTTTAGCGACGCAAAAATTGAACAATACAAAAATTGAACAATATTAGATTAATGGAGGGATAAAATGAGAATATGTAATAAAAAGTTTAAATTGGGGGTGTGGTTGGCGGCTACCGGTTTCTTCCTGCTACTGCTCTCTTCTTCCGCCCGGGCGCTGTTAGAAGTCACTTATAATGAATCCTTGGTGATCGATCGTATCCAATATTATTGGGCCGGCGACTCCATGACAGCCGCTTCGACTTCAAGAATTATTAATCCAGACCCGAACATTTTATTTGATTTAGGCAATCCAAACTTTCAAGCAAAGCCAGCGTCTAACCCACCCAGCGCGATTTATGTTTTTGGCTCAAAAGACACAAACAGCCAGACAACTTACATTCGTATCTGGAGCGGCACGGCCCAACAAGATGGAGTAAAATACACTGCACTGCCTTCTTATTCAAATCCTGCCGGAACGCTTAATGCTGTGCCTGTAACTATTGCCTATTCATTTGTTCGGGCGGTCCCTGTTACGACAAAAATAACCCAATATACCGAAACCGGGACCACATTTCTCGACCCACAACTACCGTTATCGAAGAAGGCGACTTTCTCTTCAGCCACGGACCAGATCGGCAACATGACGATTGAGATCGGCAAATCAGACTGGGAAATAACTAAAAATGGCGGCGCGCCGGTCCAGGTAACTGGGCTGCCCGGAACCGGTTTTATTCTTCCGGATAATTTACCCGGCGACGTAATGAGCATGAATGATAAATATATAATCAAGGTAAAACATTATAATTTGTGGGGTCAAGCGGGACCGTGGAGTTCCACAGCTACTTATACTGTTGGTGCTACCGGTGACAGCGGCGGCGGAACTTATTCGATCAATTATAAATTCCTTAAGCCTGGCACAGGGATCAACACGATCGCTATTCCGTTCGACCCGACCGCCGGTAACATTACCGACAAATCAAGCACGGCGATCACCACGGTGGGCGAACTGATCACGAGTATTAATACGCAAATGGGCGCGGATGTTGTCACAGTGTTTGGCTGGTATGACGAAGCGAAACAGCAACACGTCGGTTTGACCTCGATCACCAGTTATACGAATCACGCGGTCACGGGCGGCGTTTCGTACCCGACTGATACCTACGCGACGTATGATAAGATCCTGGTCCTGCCGATCCAGAAGAATCGGGCCTACCAGATCAGCGTGAACAAAGATGTCTCGAGCACTCCTTACACATTGAAGGGAACGGCAAAATAGATTAATTAATGTTCAGGCATAGGTTAGAGGGAAAAAGAATTGAATAAACTCGTTAAATTATTGTTATTGATCCTGGCGATCGGCGTCATGGCTGGCGCGGGGGTTCGGGCTGACCAGCAGCCGGCGCCTTATCCGGCGGCGTTCTGGATCAACGGGACCCTGGATCCCGGCGCGACCGGTTTGACCGCCACCGATCTGGCGGGATTTGATGTCTATGTTTATTCGCAAGCAAATAATTATCTTCAGGCTTACGGGAAGGGGACGACCCAGACCGGCGGCGTATTTTCCGTTAACGCCATCGAAGACCTGCAGATGAACCCGATCACGGCAAAAACATATTATATTGGGGTGGTTGCTAAGACGGTTAACAACACATCATACGGCGTTAACCAGACGGACTTGCCCGTAGTTCAAGCCGACGTCGACAGCGGTTATAAGAACCTCACCGCCAAGTTTTTAACGCTGGCGGCTGGCCAGGGGATCACAACCGAAGTTGACACCGGGCTGTATATCTCCCGGAAGGCGGATCTGCCGGGATCATCCCTGGATATTAGTTGGGACCCGATAAAGATCAAGAGCCCGACGATCTATGCTATGACCGGTGACGGGACAGGTAAGTATGAAAAGGACAATGCCAACAATGTTTGGACGGTCCTGGTCAACGACATGGGCATGGTTGTCGTCCCCGGCGGCACTTACAACGGCGGCAAAGTTACGGCGGGGACCAACGGATTTACTCACGAGAACCAGGTCGGGGCGGGAGCGCCGGAAGAATATTATAAAGCGGTCGCCAAGACTGTGCCGCCTACGCCGTTCGCTGACGCGCCGGCGGTCGGTAAGATGGATAAGACGGTCTATGGGGCCGGGACCGGCGGCGCCAAGTATAACTTTATTTCTACGCCGTTCACCGCCACAAACGACGATCTGGCCAAAACATTCACGACCCAGATCGAAAAGGCCAGAATTGAGGTCTTCGGTTTCAACAATCTAGCGCAGAAATACGATCACGCTGCTTATTCGACAAAATGGGATATCCCAATCCTAATTAATAGGGGCTTGGCTTACTGGATCTATAATCCGCTGGCCAACGATATCCCGATCACCGTAGTCGGCAATGTGCCGGCGAATGATAAAGGATACAGCACAACTTTTTATAAGGGAGCGTTCTACAATGACTTCGCATTACCGCAATGCTGGTCCGGCTTGCTCAAGGACAAGGGGCTGGGAGCAGCCAAAGGGGCGGAAGTCTTTAAGTTTGACAATAAATCACAGTACTATCAACACGCGGTTTACGACGGCGTGAATAAAGATTGGTCGCTGGTCGATCTGGACGGCAAAGGGACGATGGGAGCCCTGAAGATGGAGATCGGCGGCGGGCTCTGGTATTACAACGCAACTTCAAACGACGTGACGTTCAATCCGTAACAAATAAAGGAGAGGATGACAATGAAGAAAATTCGCTTGTTAAAAGGGGGAATGGCTGTTTTGCTGGCCTGGCTGGTTTTCAGCGGACCGGTGCTGGCTATCGCGACAATCCGTAATCCTATTGTTAAAAAAGGCGGTAGCGCGGTCAGCAACGCTTTGATCCAAGCCATTGAAGGGGCCGTGGCTTCGACCGGAAGCGGGACTTATTATTCCGGCACTCTACGGGCTTTTGGTATAACCGATGCATCAGGCATCTGGCAGACCAGCACGTCTATTCAAGACGGGAGTTCCTTTTACCTGAAAGGCTGGAGCGATAATCCCCCGGCCCTGGGTAAATATTACGGGTTCAACGGCCCGTACCAGCTCGGCACGGCCAAAGACACGAACGACGTGGACGATAAGCTGATCAATCTTGATCATAAAGCGGCCGCCCCCCAGACGCCATATATCAACAATATTTCTGAAACGACCGCCCATCCTTATGATAGTGGTCATACCCCGCTAACCACAGTTTCAAACCTGATAGTTTCTTCCTCGCCGCATGCGGTTGATGACGGTATCAGGGAAGTTTCTTCGATGGATTGGTCGTGGGGGCAGGACCCAAATAAATTGACGCTGGACCCAAACCAACATGGCGCCAGTCTCATCCTCCCCTCGACAACCTTAACTCCGGGCGGAACTTATTATTTTGAGGTGGTTTATAACGGCCCCTTTGGCAATAGCCCGCCATGCGCCACTCTCGGCTACACATTAGGGGCCGGTGGTGTCGGCGGCGGGGTCACATCATTGACGATCACGCTCAAGAAAAAAACCGACGGCATGGGAGTCAATTCTATCGGCATGCCTTTCGACGGGCCGCTGGAAGTCCAGAAGGAAGACGGGACCTCGATCCTGACCGGGGTAGCCACCCTGGGCGATTTGATCAAGGCTGTCAATGCCACGGAAACTGCTAAGGTTACCGCCGCGGCTTATTGGGATGAAAGCCAACAGCTTTTTGGGGCCACCTATGACAGTGGCGGGAATAAGCTCTATGTGACCCCGTCCGGTGATCCGGCGGCTTTGACGCTCAAAGCCGGCAAAGGTTACTATCTATCGGTTGATAAGGACGTAACGATCAAACTGAAAAAATGAAAAAGTTAGCGCTGGTTTGCATAGGGTTGGTTTTAGCTTCTTGCGCTTGCCTGCCGTCAGGCATGGCCTTCGCGCAGACGGAGCTGAAACCCCTGATGCCCCCTTACTGGGTGGTCGGGACGGTCGCCGATACCCCGGAATCGACCGTCAACAACCGGCGGATCTTCTTGTTCCGCGATATGACCGAGCTGGGCGAGGGTAAATATGCCGAGAGCAGTTGTTTCGGCGCGGCCAATAGCTTCCTGATCAACGCCTTTGCCATCTTCCCCGGTTCCCTGGTCGTCGGTGATACCTATCGGGTCTCGACCGAGCAAGATGCCAAAGGTTACGGTGCCGATGGTTATGTTAAGATCTCCGGTACCGGGTGGGACGAGGTCAAAGGGATGGCGCTCTCTCTGGGCGGAGGTATTATTCCGCCGGTCGCGGGGGCGCAAGAGCCGGCGCCACGCGTCAAGATCTGGTTTGGCAACCGCCTCTATCAACCAGCGCTGGTCGCCAAGGGCCAGCCATTTGTCGTCTCCAGCAAACCGGATGTCAGGGTAGAGATCAATATTGATGCTCCCTATATGCTGGCAAAAAATATTGACGCTTACGCGGTGACGGTCGATCCGGGAACGAGCAACGTCAAATCATTAAAAGTCGACGCGTCAAGCGTCGCCTCCAAGACCTACGCCGCCGGGACAAGCTCGGCAGAGGACAAATTCAACGCCCTGAGCCTCAAGCTGTCCGTGCCGGAGGCCTTGGCCGAAGGGCCGCATAATTTTGTGGTCAGCGCGCGCTCCGGCGGAACCCTTGCCGCCGCCGCGATCGCGACCGAAACAGCGACCGTTGAAGTGATGGGCGGGCCGCTCCGCCTGGTCGGGCCGCCACTGACCTATCCGAGCCCGTTCAGCATCAGCAAGCAGAAGCTAGTGACCATCCAATACGGGTTGTCGGCTGACGCTAATATCGATATCTATGTCATCGGTGTCGGCGGGGTGAGAGCGAAGAAGTTCACCTTGATGGCCGGCGGCGAAGGTGGTTCAGCCGGGGTCAATAAAGTTACCTGGGATGGCCGGACCGATATGGGAACTCTCGCCGGTAACGCCATCTACGTCGGCAGTTTGATCTCCCGCGATGACGGACGCCTCCTCGGCAAGTTCCGCCTGACTATCGTTGACTAATGGGGTTCACGCTCGGTATCGTCGGTTTGCCTAACGTCGGTAAATCGACCCTTTTTAATCTTCTGGCCCAGGCCAAAGTAGACGTCTCCAACTATCCGTTCACAACTATTAAGCCGAATGTCGGCGTCGTCGCCGTGCCGGACGAGCGGGTCGCCCAGATCGCCGCGGTCGTTGGCTCGGCTAAAACCGTTCCGACTGTCATCGGGTTTTATGATATTGCCGGGCTGGTCAAAGGGGCGCATCGTGGGGAGGGACTCGGCAACCAATTTTTAGCGCACATCCGGGAGGTCAACGCCATTGCCCATGTGGTCCGTTGTTTTCCTGACCCCAATATTACCCATGTCGAGGGGACGGTCGACCCGCGGCGCGATATCGAGCTGATCAATGCCGAGCTTATCCTGGCCGACCTGGCCACGCTGGAGAGTAAATTAGCACCGGTTAAGAGCGCTCTTAAAATTGGCGACAAGAACGTCCTCAAATACCTCCATCTCCTGGAAAAGATCAAGGGAGAGCTTGACTCCGGCCGCCCGGCCCGTAAGGTCTTACCTGCTTTGAGCCATGAAGACCTGGCCCTGCTGGCCGATCTCCCCCTGCTGACCTTCAAGCCGGTCCTTTATGTCGCCAATGTTGATGAGACCGGCAACCGGACGGAAGTTGATGGGGTCAAAGCTCTGGCGGCAGAGGAAAATGCCGGGGTAGTGGCGATCTGTGCCAAACTGGAGGGGGAGATCAATGAACTCCCCCCGGCCGAAGCCGAGGAATACCTGAAAAGCGTCGGTCTGGAAGACTTTGCCCTCCCCCGCCTGATCCGGGCGGGCTACCGACTGCTCGATCTAATAACTTTTTTCACTGCTAACGCCAAAGAATGCCGTGCTTGGACGGTCAAGCAGGGGACCCGCGCCCCCCGGGCGGTCGGCCAGGTCCATTCGGCCATGGAAAAGGGCTTTATTGCCGCCGAGGTCATCGGCGCGGCTGAACTGGTCCGGGCCGGCTCATACGCCGCCGCCCGCGAGCGCGGTTGGCTCCGGACCGAGGGAAAAGAATACCAGGTCAAGGATGGCGACCTGATCTTAGTCCGCTTTACCCCCTGACTTGTGAGCTGACCACTTTTGTGCTACAATATACACTTGCCTGTTGACCCTAAAAGGAGGTTTTGTCCGTGAACCCGTACGAACTAATAATCATAATGGATCCCGCCCACGGCGAGGAAAAAATCGGGCTGGTGGTTGGCAAAGTCGAAGAGAAGATCAAGGAGCTGGGGGGCCAGATCGACAAGACGGAAAAATGGGGGACCCGGCGCCTGCAGTCGATATTGATGAAAGCCAAACGGCTGACCCAGGGCTATTACGTCCTGGTCCGCTTTCAGTCCCCGCCGGCGCTCCCTAACCAACTGATCGGCTACCTCAAGGTGAACGAGAACATTATCCGTTACCTTATTTCCCAGGCGGTAGAGCCGGACGCGGTGAGACCGGAACGGGCCGAGAGAAAGGATATCTCCGGGACGCCGATCGAGGCCGTGGCCGTCGGCGAGATTAAGGGAGAACCGCTTGGCGAATCTAAATAGGATCATCCTGATCGGGCGGCTGACCGCCGACCCCGAGCTCCGCTCTACGAACGACGGCCTGCCGGTCGCCAAATTCCGTCTGTCGGTCGAGCGGCCGGCGACGAGTCACGGGGAAAATGGCGCCGATTTTATCGACATCGTGGCCTGGCGCGGGCTGGCCGAGGTCTGCGGCCAACATTTGAAAAAAGGGCATCTGGCCCTGGTCGAGGGACGGATCCAGAACCGCTCTTTCGAAGACCAATCCGGCCAACGGCGCTGGGTGACGGAAGTGGTGGCCAAGAGCATGACTGAATTGGAGAAGGGTACAGGGTCACGGGTCAAGGAAGAAGCAAAAGTGGCCGTTGACGAAGTCGTCGACGATTCCGGCCTGGAGGGCGACCTGCCGTTCTAAACCATGTATAACAAAGTATTTCTAATCGGCAATTTGACGCGCGACCCGGAACTCCGCTACACGACCAGCGGCATCCCGGTCGCCCGTTTCGCTATCGCCGTCAACCGATTTAAAAAAGGGGGGGCGGCCGAAGGCGAGCAGGACGTTGATTTTATCAACATCGTTGCCTGGCGGCGTTTGGCCGAGATTTGCGGCGAATATTTGAAAAAGGGGCGGCCGGTGGCGATCGAGGGACGCCTGCAGATCAGGACCTTTACCGGCAAAGATGGCCAGCCGCGGACCATGTCGGAAGTCGTGGCTGACGGGATGCAGATGCTTGGGCAACGAAGTCAACCGTCGACAATTAACAGTCAACAGTCGTCAGTTGAAGGCGGACAGAAGACTGAAGACAAAGGACAGAAGACTGACGAAGTCGTCGAAGACGAGATCCCATTTTAAGCGAGGTGGCTAAATGACCAGAGAAGCAAGGAAACCGAAAAAAGAGGGGATGTTCAAGAAGCGCAAGCGGAAGCCGTGCTTCTTCTGCATCGAAAAAGTCGGGATTGATTACAAGGATGTGCCGTTCGTTAAACGCTTTATGACCGACCGTGGCAAGATCGCGCCGCGCCGGATGAGCGGTTGCTGCGCCCTGCACCAGCGGATGGTCGCCGCGGCGATCAAGCGCTCGCGCCAGATCGGCCTCGTGCCGTACGTGGTGGATTAAGATGAAAGTATTATTTTTAGAGGACGACCGGGTCGAAGAAGTCGCCGTCGGCTTTGCCCGCAACTATCTCCTGCCGCGCAAGTTGGCCATTGCCGCCACCGAGGCGGTCGTTGCCGCGGCCGCCAGGCGCCAAGAAAAGAAAAAGGCCGAGATCGGCCAGCGGCGCTCCGAGATGCAAGGCCTCGCCGATAAGCTCTCCGCCGCCGACTTGACCATTAGCGTTGACGTGGGCGAGGGAGGCAAGCTCTTCGGTTCGGTCACGACGGCCGATATCGCCGCCGCGGTCAAGCGGGCGGCCGGGGTAGACTTGGACAAGCGCAAGATCGAGGTGCTGGAGCCGATCAGGATGATCGGCGAGTACAGCGTCGCCGCCAAGCTCTTCCAGGACATTCACGCCAAGCTCAAGGTCAAAGTCGTCGCCAGATAAGCGATGAGCTCCCTGCCGGAGAAGCTGAAGGCGCTGCCGCAGAAGCCGGGCGTCTACCTCTTCAAGGACAAAAGCGGCACCGTCATCTACGTCGGCAAGGCCAAGGCGCTCCGCCGGCGCGTCGCCTCTTATTTTAAACCCAACCCCGAGCTCAAGGTCAGCATTCTCCTGAGCAAACTGCGCGATATTGATTATCTGACCACCGCCTCGGAGCTGGACGCGCTTATCCTGGAAGATGAGCTGATCAAGAAATACCGGCCGCGCTACAACGTGGCGTTGCGGGACGACAAAAGTTATCCTTTTCTGAAGCTGACCGTTAACGAAACTTGGCCGCGGCTCCTGCTGGCGCGGCGCCAAGAAGACGACGGGGCGCTGTATTTCGGCCGTTTCCAGGGGGGGATGGTCCGGGCGGTCATCCGCCTGGTCAAGAAACTTTTCCCGGTCCGCTGGTGCCGGGAGACGCCGCTGAAACCAAGAGAACAGCCGTGCCTCTATTACCACATCGGCGCTTGCGCCGGCCCCTGTGTCGGCCGGATCTCGCGCCGGGATTACCGCTCGCTGGTCGAGGGGATCAAGCTCCTCTTGGCTGGTCAGACCGAGGCGGCCCTGGGTCAGTTGGCCAGCGAGATGAAAAAAGCGGCGGCCGCCCAGGATTTTGAGCGGGCGAAATATTTCCGCGACAGCAGTCAATTGTTGCGGAAGATGATGGCCGGGAAAGCCAACCTCTCCCGGTCGCCGCTCCCCCAGGCGCTGGGCGACGTGACCGAATTACAACAAGTATTACATTTGTCCCGGCCGCCGTTGCGCTTGGAATGTTTCGACATCTCCAATATTCAGGGGACCAATATTGTCGGTTCCATGGTCGCCTTCCTCGGCGGAGTGCCGCTGAAGAGCGATTACCGGCGCTTCAAGGTGCGAAGCGTCGTCGGCCGGCCGAACGATGTCCAAGCGATCTATGAAGTGGTCAAGCGGCGCTATGGCGGTTCCCTGGCGAAAAAGATGGCTAGACCCGACTTGGTCATGGTCGACGGCGGCCCGGCCCAGGTCGCTTTTGGCCGCAAAGCCTTGCTCGAGACCGGCTGTTCCGACCTGCCGCTGATCGGTCTGGCCAAACGGGAAGAGGAGATCTTCTTTCCCGGGAAGAGCCGGTCGCTACGGTTACCCAAGAGTTCGGCCGCGCTGCGGCTGCTGCAGCGGGCCCGGGACGAAGCGCACCGTTTTGCGGTGACCTTCCACCGGCAACGGCGCCGCCAGGCCTTCTTCGGATAACCTTGAGGGGGCTCCGCGTATGTGTTATTATCTTAAATTAATGAGGTTTATCAGTTGCCTGCTCGGGGTGTGCCTGCTGTTTGGTGCCGCCTCGGCTGAAATGAGCGTCGAGCAGGCCAAGCTGGAGAAGATCCAGCATGAACTGAAGGCGAGCCAGGAAAAACTGAAGCTGACCAAGCAACAACAGCAGGAAGTCCTGGGGAAGATGGTGGTTGTGACGCAGGAGTTGCGGCTGACCAACCGGAAGCTCAACCGGGCCAAGACCAAAGTGCAGGAGAACGAAGTGAAGATCGGCGAACTGACGGTCGAGCTCAAGCAGAGCGAGGGCGAGCTGGAAAGGAAATCGAGCCTTCTGGAGCGGCGGGTGCGCGAAGCGTACAAGAACGGCCGGATCAGCTACCTTGACCTGCTCCTTGGCGCGACCTCGATGTCCGATCTCCTGAACCGGCTCTATTATTTTGAAAAGATCGTGACGCGCGACGCAAATCTAATAAGGGGCGTCAGGCAAGATTTGCTACAGACCAAGTCGGCCCGCCAGGACCTGAACCAGCGGACCCGGGAGATCAAGGTGCTGGCCGCGGTTATTGCCGAGAGCAAAGAGAAGATCGCCGATCAGCTGGCGGAAAAGAAGAAAGCCTTTGAGGAGCTCAAGTCGCGGCGGGCCGAGTCGGAACAGAAGATCGCCGAGCTGGAGCGAAGCTCGCAGGAGCTCGAGCTATTGATCCAGAAGAAAATGGCCGAGCGTTCGCGCGCCGGCCTGGTCGCCCACGGCAGCGGCGTCTTTATCTGGCCGCTCCAGGGGCGGATCACTTCGCGCTACGGTGTTTACCGGCGGCGCGGTTCACGCCACACTGGGGTGGATATTGCCACTACCTACGGGACGCCGATCCACGCGGCCGACGCCGGTGAGGTCATTTTTTCCGGCTGGTGGGATGGTTACGGCAAGGCGATCGTCATCGACCACGGCCGGGGGCTGGCCACCGTTTATGGCCACATGTCGCGTCTTTATCCGTCGGTCGGGGCGACGGTGGCTAAGGGACAAACTATCGGACTGGAGGGGAGCACCGGTTATTCGACCGGCCCGCACCTCCACTTTGAAGTGCGCAAAAACGGCAAACCGGTCAACCCGATGCCGTACTTACCTTAAAGGAGGAAAATATGTCGCTGTTCAAACGGTCCCGGTTCTGGATCCTGTTGCTGGTGGCGCTGACCGCTTTTTCCATCGGCCGGGTGATCGCCCAGGGGGAGCTCGACCGCAAACTGGAAACCTATTTGCAAGCGCTGGATATCGTCAAGAACGATTATGTCCATAAGGACCTGGACGACCAGAAGCTGGTCTATGGTTCGATCCGCGGGATGCTGGACGCGCTTGATGATCCCTACACCCGCTTTATGGAACCAAAGTCATACAAGGAGATGCGGCTCCGGATGAGCGGCTCTTATTCCGGTATCGGCATCTATATCGGCATCAAGGATAAGGTCCTGACCGCTATTTCGCCGATCGAGGACACGCCGGCCAAAAAGGCCGGGTTGAGGGCGGGCGACGCCATCCTCAAGATCGACGGCAAGGAGACCAAGGAGATGGCGCTGGAGGAAGCGGTCAGCCTGATCCGCGGCCCGCAGGGGAGCAAGGTCAAACTTAATATCTACCGCCGGACCTGGAAAGAACCGAAGGATTTTGACATTCCCCGGGCCAAGATAGTGATCAAGAGCGCCGTAGCCAAAAAACTGAGCGGCAACATCGGTTACATCAAGCTTAACACCTTTGAGAACGTGGCGGCGGCGCGCGAGTTCGAGAAAGGGCTGCGCGATCTGCGCGACACCGACGGCCTGATCATCGATGTCCGCGGCAACGGCGGCGGGCTGCTGCAAAACGCGATCGACATCGGCAGTATGTTCATCCCCACGCCGGGGATGATCGTCCAGACCGTCGACCGCGAAGGCCGGCGCGAACAGCTCGAATCGACCGGCCGGGTCCTCTGGACCAAACCGGTCGTTCTGCTGATCAACGAAGGGTCCGCCTCCGCTTCGGAGATCCTGGCCGGCGCCCTGCGCGACAACAAGATCGCCACCCTCGTCGGCAACCACAGCTTTGGCAAGGCGTCCGTGCAGAATGTCCGCCAGCTTAATGACGGCTCGGCTCTCCTGGTGACCATTGCCAAATATCTGACCCCCAACGGTGAGGATATCAACAAACGCGGTATTTCAGCTGAGGTGGTCGTGACAATACCGACGAAAGAAGCTGATGAGGCGCTGGACTCCGACCTGCCGGATGAAGAGAAGGACAGCCAGATCCAGGCGGCGGAGAAGGTGCTCCGGGAGAAAATTGCCGGGGGTCCCAATGGCTAAACCGGAACAGCTGGACAGCGCGGCCACGCTGGGCGCGATCGATCCCCAGGGAATGCTGGCGGTCGTCGGCCGGTGGCCGGAGATGCTGCAGCAGGCGGCCGAGTTTTCGGCGCGGGTGACCGTTCCGTCCGGCCTCCGGGCGAGCCAGGTCATCGTCTCTGGGATGGGGGGATCGGCGATCGCCGGAGATATCGCGGCCGATCTGTTGCTGCGCCAGATGAAGGTCCCGCTCGTCGTCAATCGGAGCTACTCGTTGCCGGAATATGCCGGGCCGGAGACGCTCCTGTTTGCCATGTCCTATTCCGGCGACACGGAGGAGACCTTGAGCGCGGTCAAGGAAGCGGACCGCCGCCAGGTCCAGGTCATGGCTGTCACGGCCGGCGGAAAATTAAAAGAATTGGCCGATAGTAAAAAATATCCCGTTTTTCTCCTCCCGGCCGGTTTCCAGCCCCGGGCGGCGCTCCCCTTTATGTTGGTGCCGCTGCTGACCGGCCTGGCCAAAGCCGGCCTGGCGCCGGACCTGTCAGGGGACATAAGCGAGGCGGTCGCGGTGCTGCGTAAAGTCCGCGACGAATACAGCCCTAACCGGCCGGCGCGCGCCAACCTGGCGAAACAGCTGGCCAAGAAACTGCTCGGCAAACTGCCGCTGATCTTCGGTTCAGCCGGGACGACCGGGGCGATCGCCCTGCGGGCCAAATGCCAGTTCAACGAGAACAGCAAGCAGACCGCCCTGGCCAACGTTTTTCCCGAGCTAGACCACAACGAACTGGTCAGCCTGGCCCAGTTGAAACGGGACAACCATAATTTCGCCGGGATCGTCCTGCGCGACGAGTCCGACAGTGAGCGGATCAAGAAGCGGATCGAGATCACCAAGTCGCTCTTGAGCCGCCAGCTTGGCGGCTTTAGCGAGTTGCACCCGCAGGGGAAATCTCCCCTGGCGCGGGCCCTCTCGCTGATCTGCCTGCTCGACCATGTCAGCGTCTATCTAGCCTTACTGCAAGAGATCGACCCGACCCCGGTCGAAGTGATCGGCCGGTTGAAGAAGGAACTGACAAGGTGAAGGCGGTCATTATTGCCGGCGGGCTCGGGACGCGGCTCCGCCCGCTGACCAATAATACCGCCAAGCCGATCGTCCCGGTCGCCAATCGCCCTTTTGTCCTCCATCAGATCGACCTCCTCCGCCAGCATGGGATCACGGAGATCGTCCTTAACCTCCACTATCTCATGGACAAGATCAAGGCGATCTTGGGGGACGGCCGCAAATACGGGGTGAAGATCTATTATTCGATCGAGGAGCGACCGCTCGGCACGGCCGGCGCCGTCAAGAACGCCGAGGAATTCTTTGACGACGAACCGCTCCTGGTCTTTAACGGGGATGTCCTGACGGACATTAACCTGACGCAGGTGATCGACGCGCATAAAAAGAGCGGGGCCCGGGCCACGCTGACCCTGACCCGGGTCGAAGACCCGACCGCGTACGGCGTCATCATTACCAACAATCAGGGGGTGGTGACCCATTTCATTGAAAAACCGAGCTGGGAGCACCTGGCCAATTTAAAATCTGTCGGCCGGACCGACACGATCAATGCCGGTATTTATGTGCTTGACCCGAAGGTCTTCCGCCACGTCCCGGCCGGTGTCGAGCACTCCTTCGAACGCCAGCTTTTCCCGGCACTCATCGAGAAAGGGGAGTTAGTGTGCGGCTTTATCTCCGACTGCTATTGGATCGACATCGGTAAACCGGTGCAGTACCGTCAGGCGCACGAGGCGATCTTACGAGGAGAAGTGGCGGTCAAGCTCTTTGGCGACCGGGTTGATAACCGGGTCTGGATCGCCGAAAAGACCAAGATCGATCCGAGCGCGAAGCTGGGCGGTCCGGCGATCATCGGCGAGAAGGTGCAGATCGGAGCGAACAGCCGGATCAACGATTACACTGTCCTGGGGGACGGGGTGAGCGTTGGCGCAGAAGCTTCACTGACCGGGGCGATCGTCTGGGCCGGGAGCCGGATCGGCAACCACGCGGCGCTTAACGGCTGCATTATCGGTTATCATTGTCTGATCGAGGACGATGCGGTCATCGGTCCGGGCGTTGTTCTGGCCGACCATTCGGTCGTGAAAAAAGGTTCACTCCTATGCTAAAACGGGTCAGTCCGGCGAAGGTCGCGGCCGAGGTCGAGAGGCTTATTGCCGCCAAAACCCTGCTGGCTGCCCCGCGGGAAGAGGGGGTCGTGGCCGGGATCATTGCCGCCATCCGGCAGGATGGGGACCAGGCTCTTCTTGCCTATACCGAGAAATTTGATAAAGAGAAACTAACCGCCGCCCAGTTGAAAGTGACCCCCCAGGAAATAGAAGCGGCCTACCAGCAGATCAAGCCGGGTTTCCTCGATTCCCTGACCAAAGCTGTCCAGAACATCACCGCCTACCACCGTAAGCAGAAGAGCGACGAATGGTTCGAGACCTTGCCCCTTGATGTTCTGCTTGGCCAGCGCCTGATCCCGCTGGAGAGGGTCGGGGTCTATGTTCCAGGCGGTCGGGCGAAATATCCCTCCACTGTGCTGATGAATGCCATCCCGGCCATGGTGGCAGGGGTCAAAGAGATCGCTTTGGTCTCACCGCCGCCGGTCAGTCCGTACGTTTTGGTCGCCGCGGCTGAAGTCGGCATCAACGAGATCTACCGGGCCGGTGGGGCGCAAGCGATCGCCGCCCTGGCTTACGGCACGGAGACGATCCCCAAGGTCGATAAGATCGTCGGGCCGGGGAACATCTATGTTACTTTAGCCAAGAAACAGGTCTTCGGCCAGGTCGGGATCGAGAGCCTGGCCGGTCCGTCCGATGTCCTGATCATTGCCGATAGCGACGCGGAAGCGGAGTTCATCGCGGCCGATATGCTGGCCCAGGTCGAGCACGATCCGAGCTCTTCCGCGATCCTGGCGACCAATTCAGTTAAATTGGCGGAGAAGGTCGAGAAGGAAATCGGAAAACAAGCGGGCAAACTTTCCCGCCAGGCGATCGTCGCCGCGGCCGAGCTGGTCATCCTCGAGGTTGAGAGCCTCAACCAGGCGGTCGAGATTGCCAACCGGATCGCCCCGGAACATTTGGAACTCGAAGTTGGTTCGCCGCAGCGGCTCCTGGAAAAGATCCGGAACGCGGGGGCCGTTTTTCTCGGCCCTTACTCGCCGGTCGCGGTCGGCGATTACATCGCCGGGCCGAACCATGTTTTGCCGACCGGGGGAACGGCCCGTTTCGCCTCGCCGCTCGGGGTTTACGACTTCGTCAAGCACCAGAGCATTATCGGCTACACCAAGCCGGCGCTGAAAAATGTCTGGAAAGATATCAAGTTACTTGCCGAGATCGAGGGGCTCGACGGCCACGCCCGCTCTATTGACGTTCGCTTCTCTTAAGCAGGATCCGCGGGTTATCGCGGATCACCACCAGCGCTTCCTCGTCCGATAAGCCGGCTTCCTTGCAGATGATAAAAGCCTGTTCCTGGGTGATCAGGTCGGTTTCGTCGTGGCAGTCGGTATCGACGATCAAGCGGGCGCCGTAACGGCGGGCCATTTCTGCCACATGGTGGTTGCCGTCGCGGTGGCCGCGCCGGGCGGTCAGTTCCAGGAAGACCTCATTTTTTGCGGCCAGGATAGCATCCTCTTCGACGAGATCGCCCGGATGGGCCAGGATGTCGACCAGCCCCGCCTCCTTGACCGCGGCATGGTTGGTCCCGGGGTAGACAGACTCGACCGGCGATTCACCATGGACGATGATCAGTTTGGCCCCGCGCTGGCGCGCTTTCAGGCAATACTCTTTGATATATGGCGGTTGGATATAGCTGATCTCGGCCCCGGGGATAAATTTGATCGGCAATTTGCCGCGCATTTCCCGGGCGAACTTGGTCAGACCAGCCAGGACCTCTTCCAGGTTCGAGGGATCAACATGGTCGGTTATGGCCAGGGCGGCATGGCCCCGGACCTCCGCTTCCCGGACGAGGGCGGCGGGGAGGAGGGTTCCGTCGGAAAAGATGGAATGGCTATGGAATTCGCAGCGTTGGCCTAAGTCCCTTTCAGACATGAGACTATGCTATCATATATGAATATGAGCCGCAATTTAGCCAGATGCCCGTATTACGGGACGTGCGGCGGGTGCCAGTTGCAGCACCTCCCCTATGACGAACAGCTAAGCCTTAAGACCAAAATGGTCAAAGAGAGCCTGGCCGGAGAAGGCTTGACCGGGGTAGAGGTTAAGCCGACCCTCGGTATGGAGGATCCCTGGTTTTACCGGAACAAGATCCAGTTCCCGATCAGGGCGCAGAACAACCGCCTGCAAATGGGTTATTTCAAAGCGCGGACCCATGAGGTCGTCAACATCAAGGAATGTTATATCCAGGACCCGTACCTGACGGAGATCGCCGGGATCGCCCGCAAGATCATGGAAGAGCGGGGGCTGACCGCCTATGACGAAAAGAGCGGCCTGGGGTTACTGCGCCATTTTATCGGCCGGAGCGGCTACCAGACCGGCGAGATGCTCCTGGGGATCGTCGTCAACGGCCGGGGTTTGCCGGCCGGGTTTACGGTCGCCGACGAGATCAAGAAGCATGAACGGCTGATGCACCGGCTGGTTGGCCGCCACACCGACTACGCGGAACTCGACCGCCCCCAGAAACCGAAGATCGTCGGGATCGTCCAGAACGTCAATCTCACCCGGGGGAATACGATCCTCGGGGTAGAGAACACTAACCTCCTTGGCCTCTCTTTCCTGATGGAGAAGCTGGGCCGCTTCAAGTTCAAGATCGGCCTCAACTCTTTTTTCCAGGTGAACCCCAAGCAGGCCGAACGGCTTTATAACCTGGTCAAGCGGCTGGCCGAGCTGACCGGCAAGGAGAAGGTCGTTGACGCCTATGCCGGGATCGGCACGATCGCTTTTTGGCTGGCCGACAAAGCAGCTGAAGTGGTGGGGATCGAAGAGAACGAGCTGGCGGTCAAGGACGCTAACCGGAATATCGAAATGAACAAGCTGACCAACGTCAAAATGACCGCCGGGGAGATCGAGCATCAGTGCCCCAGGCGGGCCGACGTGATTATTCTCGATCCGCCGCGGGCCGGTTGTTCGCCGATCGCCCTGGCCCGGGTAGCGCGGGCGGAGCCCAAGACGATCATCTATGTTTCCTGCAATCCGCAAACGCTGGCGCGCGACCTTAGACTACTGGTTAAAGAGGGGTACAGTTTAGAAGCGGTCCAGCCGATCGACATGTTCCCGCAAACCGACCATGTCGAAGCGGTGGCGCAACTGCGGCGCAAAGCAGGCGCCAGCTAAGCCGTTTGGGCCGAGGGTTTGCGCAGCAAGCCTTTCTTGCGGCGGATTTCCTTTTTCCGTTTTTGGCGTCGTTTTATTTCTTTTTGTCTCGTTCTTGGCATAGCTTCATTATACCATCTTTTTCGTCAGGGGAGAACCAGTGGACGTCCGAGAAGCGCCGGAACCAGGTCAGCTGACGCCGGGCGAAATTCCTGGTCCGCTTCTTCAGCTCCTCGATCATTTTTTCTTTTGTCCAAAGGCCAGCAAGATATTGGACGACCTCTTTGTAACCGAGCGCCTGGAAGGAGCGAAGTTCTTTAGAGTAGCCCTTGGCCAATAAGCCTTTTACTTCATCGATCAATCCCTGGGCGATCATATTCTCAACCCGTTGGTTGATGCGGGAGTAGAGGGTTTCTCTAGGTAGGTCTAAGCCGATTAACAGATAGGAACCTGCGACTGAACGTCGCGGTCCCTCATTTGTAGAGGCGACCTTTAGGTCGCCATTTAATGGAGGTCTAAAGACCTCCGCTACACGTTTTTGTTGCAGTTCCGAGATCGGCTTCCCCGTCACTTCATAAACCTCCAATGCCCGGATAAGTCTCTTTTTGTCGTTAGCATGGATTTTGGCGGCGGCAGAGGGATCGATATTAGAAAGTCGAGAGTGAAGAGCTGAAGCAGATAGTAGTTCCAACCTGGCCCGAACTTCTTTGTCTTCAGGCGTGATCGGGAAAGCGAAGCCTTCCAACAGTGACCAGAGATAAAGGCCGGTCCCCCCGACAATTATTGGGACTTTACCTTTCTTTTGAAGTTTGAGGTTTGAAGTTTGAGTTTCGCCGACGAAGTCGGCGACGGTCCACTCTTCATCGGGGTTCTTAATATCGATCAGATGATGCGGAATACCCTGGCGTTCTTCGACGGTCGGCTTAGCCGTACCGATGTCCATGCCGCGATAGACCTGCATCGAGTCGGCCGAAATTATCTCGCCGTTGAGTTGCTCTGCGAGCTCAATTGCCAGTTTGGTTTTGCCGACGGCGGTGGGACCGAAGATCAGAATGGTTTTTTTAGTCATGTAAAATAAAAAGGCAGGAGTTAAAGGAAGTCGTTTTTTGACAAGTATTCATTTATTCTCGAAATAAGCTTTTTTGCGGAAAAAATCCTTTCTTCGGCTTCGGCCCCGACGAATTTCTTGGTTACGTCATAATCACTATCTTCTCTGTCATCTTTGGCTTCAATGAATAAATCATTATATTCAGCTTCGATCAACCCGGGCTTAATAAAATGCAGCCCAAAAAGCGTAACGACCCCCTGATGCGTGGACGGCTCCTGACTAACGGTTAATAAAACGGCCTTAACTGAATGAAACATGGCATAATACGCGCTGGAAACGGACTCATCGAAAAGGCCCGCTTTTAAATTCAATTCGGCGCTTTTGAGAGATTCATCCCCTCTTTCCAGTTCAAGCTGGATCTTTTCTTTTAATATTTCTTTATTCAATGTTTATGCCGTCCCGTTCAACATTTTTGATAAAACCGGTTTCCAGTCGTTTCTGGTAAGCATACCGGACTTCGGGAATTAATCGAGGCGAGATCAGAACCTCGTATTTGAGCAATAATTTGTTTACGATTTTAGCGGTCTGGCGTTTCAAGGCGTGATCAACCTGTCCAGTCAGAATAAAAAGATCCAAATCCGACTCCTTATTAAAATCACCGCGGGCCTTTGAGCCGAACAAGAGAATTTGTTTGATATTCTTGCCGGAAAAAGCCCGCAATTCATCATTAAAAGCCCTAACCGCCTTTTCTTCCGTTTCCGTGAGTTTGCCGATCATATTTAAACCTCTAAGAATTCCCTTACTTCCAGCAACAGCATTATAGCTCCTCGACAAGCTCGGGGCAAGGCGTAGTGGTTCCGATGCCGGCCAATTAAAAGCCGAGGATATCCTTGATAAATAGGACAAGGGCGATCGCGTCAAGGTGTACCGTTTCCGCCGGGGTCTCAAAGTTGAAGGTCAGCGGTCGACCCGGGTCGCGGGAGCGGAGTAACTGACCGATGATCGACAAAACCTTTTCCCCTTCAATCCGCTCGAGGCTTTCATGCAAGCCTAAATGTGTGTCGAGCCAGCGCGCCGCGGACCAAGGTCCGAGCCAATTTAGGCAAATTGATGTTAGGCATTCCGCCTATTTATCGTATATAAAATAGGGAAATTTCAGAGAGCCTAGTCTCTCTGGTTGCGGAGGACGAGGAGTCGGACCAGGTTAAGCACCGCCATGGCGGTCGAAGCGACGTAGGTCAGGGCGGCGGCGTTCAGGACCGCCTTGGCCTGGGGCAATTCCCGCTCGGTCAGGAAATGGCCGTCAGCCAGAACCCGGATCGCCCGGGAGCTGGCGTTGAACTCGACCGGCAGGGTGATGACCGAAAAGATAACGGCCAGGGCAAAGAGGATGATGCCAAAATCCATCAACTGCGGCAGGCTGGCGAACATCCCTATGAAGAAAAGAGGAAAGGCGAGCGTTGTCCCGAGATTAGTGACCGGGACGAGGCCGTTCCTCAATTTGAGGGGAACATAAGCTTTGGCATCTTGGATGGCATGGCCGGCCTCGTGGGCGGCCACGCCGATCGCCGCGACCGAATTGCTCCCGTAGACCGATTCCGACAGGCGGAGCTTCCGGGAACGCGGGTCATAATGGTCGGTCAGCTCTCCCCGGACCGGTTCCACGGCGATGCTTTGCAAGCGGTAATCGTCCAGGATATAGCGAGCGACCTGGGCGCCGGTGTACCCCCGGCTGCAGCCGACCTTGGCGTATTTTTTAAAGGTGCTGGAAACCTTCCACTGGGCGTAGATCGCTAACAGGACAGCGGGGATAAGTAAAATGAAAGTAGGGTCGTAAAACATGCTTATATTATAACAAGATTTTATTATTCGTTCAAATTACCCGCGAGCTTTTGTCCGGCAAAATAGTGCTTCAAACCGGGAATTTGACAAAAAGGCCTTTTCTTTCGTGATTGATCTCAATGTTGAGCCGTGATTCAATTCCATCAATTGGTTGGTGTTCCAAAAGAGAGATAAGAGCAGCGATTTCTTTCGGCTTACGGATTTTATCGAATCTTGAATAACATAATTCAATCCAATCAACCCGGTCCTTATATTTTCCCATAATAGTTACAACCCAAAAGACCAATCGAGCCCTTAATTTTGGGTCAGGCAGTTCTCGTTTTAAATTAAAAATTAATCCAATAAGCTTAATTCGCCCAAGGCGCCTGAAGAAATCAGCTCGGTCGGCTACTGATGGAACGAGTCTCTCCAGTTCGTGGTGAGCCGCGGCAATCTCCTTTTCTTCTTGCGGTGTTTCTTCCATGGCGGTAAAGCTATTAAACATGCTTCCCCCCCAATGCAATTCATTCATTTCTTCCGTTTTTAAGTCCTCTGGGCTTGCTAGGCGAGTTGTTTTCCCGGCCAACTTAAAAAGATTCCCAACGGTTTCTACCAGTTCGCGAATTTTTCGATTTGTCAGGCGATTATAACTTCCGATATCGGCAATAGCGATCAATAAAAGTGCCTTGATGAATTTGTCCCGCTGTCCCTTGTCGCGTGAGCTGGTCAGCAAAGAGAAGTAAGCGCCAAAGAGATTCCGTTCCCGGCAAAGAATTGAGTCCGGCAGGGTGGAGTGCAGCCCGGCCAGAATGGCGATCGAATTAATTTCTTCTTCGCCGAATATTTTGGCCAGAGCTCGGCGAACATCAGTATTATTCTCAATGAACGTTTTGCTTAATTGGGGGTGGTCTTCCTGGCCGATTAATTTACCGATATCGTGCAGCCACAGGGAGCTCAATAAAACCCGATAAAAATCCCTGCCTTGTTTTAATTCGGCTAGAGATCGATTAAGCCGTACAAAATCGGGGGCGGAATCAATAATACCGTTACGATCAACAATCTCGGGGTTGCCATGGGCCATCAAATATGACCTCAATGAGGCCGGCTCTTTTTCGGCTTCAGCCAAGACTTGAAAGGTGCTTAAAACTCCCATCGTATGCTCAAATATTTCGACTCGCTGGAAGGCTTCAACGATGGGGAGGCTAACTACCCCTAGAGATGCTTGCGCTAATGCAGGCAGTTTAGTCCCATTTATAGAGATGTCCATTGAAGACAATATTTTTAGCTCTCGCGCGGAAAAATGCTGGACAAATTCCTTTAAATTATGCTCACCAAAAAATGTTGGCTTTATTTGAGGGCGAACATGGAGCCGATAGCCATCAACCAGCTTATGATAGCCGGCTTTTAAGGTGCCTTCAAAATCATGATTGGTTGTTTTCAACTTTTTATTTTATCCCTTAAATGAAATCCACTTCGTCATTGCTTGGGCCGGAATGCTTTTCGATCAATTGTTCAAGCCGGCCGGGGGAATTCAAGGCATCCGCCAGAATATTATTCATTTCATGGAGCTTGCAGCCAAGAAAGCATGATTTATTCGGATCAAGCGATTCGACGACCTTTTTTCTCCAATCGGAGCGCCAAATATCTTGCAGTGTCTGGGCCGAGAGATCGCCCAAAAAATAGCGCCGATCATATTTATATTCACAGCAAACATAAAGTTTGCCATCGGACCCGAGGGCGGTCGTCCATTGTTGTCCCAAACAGCGGCGATAAACCCTTTTAGTCTGCATGGAAAATCTTGAAAGAATGATCCGATCAGCGTAGGGAGAATCCCGCTTAATGTCCGCTAATAAATTATTCGCTGATTCTAATTTCCCAAAGTTAAAGCAAGTGCCGCCAGGCATGTGACAATTGGCGGTCCGCATGGGCTTAAATTGTAACCGATCCAATCCCATTTCCCCTAAGGCCAGACCGATAGCCGTTTTGAAGTCAGTTTGGTTGGGTTGAAAGACGAGGTAACTTGCGCCAAGAATTACCGGCAGTTTGTTTTTTTCTCTGATCGCCGATGCTTCCCGGATATTATCGACGGTTCGCTGAAAATGATTGGCGTTAAGCCCATGGGTTGCCGCATATACATCGGGACTTCCCGCATCAAGTGAAAATCTTACCCAGGAGAAATAGGGCAGGGTCCTTTCAGCAATTTGTTGGCTATAATCGTGGCCACTGGTTATCAATCCCGCTTTCAACCCCTGTTGTTGGCTGAAGGCCGCGATCTCAGCAAAATCTGGATGTAAAACGGGCTCACCGCCTCCGGTAAAAGTTATAGCTTTGATCCCAAAATCCGCGGCCTGTTCGATCGCTTTTTTTGCCAGTTCCTTTGGCAGAAACCGCGCCGGCAAAAGCCTCTGGTCCCGGTAAGTGCATTCCGGGCAACGATTGCTGCAGAGGGTCGTTAAATCCATATCCAGAGTGATCGGCGGAGTGTGTAGATTATTAACGCCGGAACGGAGACTTCCCGGATGACGAAATATTTTTAATGGTGATATTTTCATAATATGTATCCTCCTAATATTTATCTGATACTAGTAAAATAAATTTTGTCAGATAGAAAAATATGATTAAAGCAATCTATAATAAATGTTGTAAATAAGGCAAAAAGTGCATACAAAATAGTTATTTATAATGTAAAATATAGTAAAAATATATGTAAAACATTGAAATTTATGATATATTTATTCGATAATAATATTGATGGTGACATATGCCTAAGAGAAGAAAGATCGTAAGTATCAAAGATGTGGCAAAAAGAGCGGGAGTTTCGCTTTCTACCGTTTCGTTTGCCATGAACAACCCTGACCGGGTGGCGATCAATACCCGCCGGAATGTGCTCCGGATCGCTCGAGAGCTGGAATATAGCCGGGTTAAGAAGCACGGCAAACGCGGCTACATCGGGATTGTGACGGATGACTACTACAATTTCCTGTTTGGGGAATTCTATAACTGGGTCATCTTCGGGATCCTGGAGGAATTGAAAGCCCGAGGGATCAATATACTGGTGGAATCGACCGGTAAGGACCCGGAATATTTCCCCAGGATGATCACCAAGAACTTGGTCGATGGTGTTTTGTTCATCGGCAAGAGTTCGCTTGACCTGACCTATATTTCGCAGCAAAAAGGGATTCCGATACTGCTGGTCGGCCATCCGATGTCGGAAGGAGAGCTGCATACGATCGTAACTGACGGCCGCTCTGGCGCCTTCCAGGCCATTAACCATCTGATCGATCTTGGCCATAAGAAGATCGCGCTGATCACCGGTGAGCCGATGTATGATCCGATCACGGCTGAACGGGTCGAAGGATATCGTTTCGCCCTGAATAAAGCGGGGATTGAAGAGCGTAAGGAATATCTCATTCAGGCGGACTTTGGCAAACCGGAGACGGCAATAAATGCGACCAAGCAATTGTTAGCGCTAAGCGACCCGCCCACGGCTATATTTTGCGCCAGTGATTCGCTGGCCTACCGGGCTTATCAGGCGATAACGGCGCAAGGATTAAAGATCCCACAGGACATTTCCATCGTCGGTTTTGATGACATAACCGCGCCCGACTACGCGGCTTTGCCGCGGCCGGAATTAACGACTGTCCACGTTGACCGCAGGATGATGGGGAAGAAGAGCGTGGAGATACTGTTTGACTTGATCCAGAACCAGGCCAAGGCCGCCTATCGCTATACTCTGCCTGTCCAACTGGCAATAAAGGGATCGACGGCTAAACCCCACGGATGATCAGGCGAGTCGTAGAACATGGTCAGTCGCTGTTCCCGAGAGAATAATAGTTGTAGCGGATGAATTCATAGGCCAGGAGGAGGGTCGCTAGCATTGCTGGCATCGGGGAGGAGTAGGTCCCCAAGTAAACAAAGAAGGGGAGGATCAGGTTCAGGTTAAAGAAATGGGCCAGGAGAAGGAGGATCGCCAGCGAAATACCTGCTTCCGCTTTTTCGTCAGCTGACCCCGGCCGGAAGAGAATGGCGAGCTCGAGCAGGGAGATGGCGAACGTCAGTGCCGCGCCGCAGATAACGATCGCCCAATAACCGCTGCCGAAAAGCAGGCGGAAGCCGAGCGGGTTCTGGACGATCCCGGTCAGCATCAGCGGGCTCAAGGCGTAGAGGAAAGAGATAATGACCGGCGGGAGGTAGAGCCAGAGATAGGCCCGGCTCTCCCAGAGGAGATGGGAGCGAGTAAAGGCGAAAAGGGAGAAATGGCAGAGTATGGAGAGGGTGAAAAGGGCGCAAAAGATGTTCAGCGAGTTGGCCAGGAGGATCAGAGGAAGGTTCGGGTTCCACTGGAAGATCAGGTCGGAGAGCCCCAGGGTCGAGAGGAGGATGATCAATAACAATAACAGGTTTCCGCCATGGGTAAAGCGCCGGCGGGCGACCATAAAGCCGAAAAGGAAAAGGAGCAGGCTCAAGTTGGCGACCACCATAATAATATCGTTGTAGAAATAATCCATCGTTTCCCCCGTTCAGTTCATTGATAGACGGTCAGCTTGGCCTTGCCGAGTATCTTCCGTTCGTTCCGGTCGACTAGCGTGGCCAGATAAATGCCATTGGCCGCGAACCTCCCCAGCTCGGTCCGGCCGTCCCAGGCGACCTTGTTCAGGCCTGGCTTGCCACCCTCTTCGCCTTTGTATATCTGCTTTTTTTTCAGGATCTCGCCGGTCGAAGAGATGATCATTAGATCAATATCGGCTCCCTGGGTCAGGGTGTATTGGATATAGACCGGATTGCCGGCCGCCGGGTTATAGGGGCTGGGAAAAACAAGCGGTGTGCCGACCAGCCGCATCCCGAAGGCAGTAAAGGGGATCGCTTGGTTGGTGGTACCAAGGTTGTTGCCGGCCCGGACGACTAGATTGTGGTCGCCCAGGGGGAGCGCTTTCGGTTCCAGCTGGATGGTCAGGCTAAGGGTGTCCCGGTCGGGGCCGAGCGATTGGATATTGAAGAACGAAGCGATCGGCAAGCTGGTGCCGTCAAGCTCCACTTGGAGTGATTTAACGTCGACATTGTAAAGGCTGGCCAGGTCGACCTTGATGATTGGGTTGGCGGAGGCGGCCAGCTCTTTTTGCCCGGGGGCTGATGGCTGACCGTCGATCTCGACCCGGGTTACTCGGGGGTAGAGGTCGGCCAGGTCGGTCGTATCGACCAGCGTCTCTTCTTTCAGGGCCAACCCCCAGCTTTTTTCCAGCCGCTGGGCCCGAAAATAGACTTTGACCCGGAAAGTTTCACTGACCGACTGGCTGGGGAGGCCGTTATCGGTTACGGTCACGGTGATTGGATAGATGCCGAGCTGGCCGATTGACGGGGTCCAGTTGAAATTACCTTCTCGGTCGAAATTCGCCCCGTCGGGGAGCTCGCTTGCCGAGTAGGTCAGGGTATTCCCGTCCTCATCGACCCCGCGGACCTGGAAGGTCAGGGGAGAATTGACCTGGACAGCTTGATCGCCGACCAGGACCAGCTTGGGGGGATGGTTGACCTGTGCCCAAGCGCCGGCGCTAAGACAGCAGAGGGCGAGGACAACAAATTTAAATTTTAAAGCCGCCATGTTTTTTAAAATGTTCGACCAGACCGCCGTCCGCCAGCAGTGTTTGCATGGTCTGGGGCAAAGGAGCTATCTTCAGCTCTTTATTTTTCGTTTTATTCCGGATGACGCCGTGGTCCAGATCGACCTCGAGCTCGTCGCCTTCGTCGATCCCGTCGGTGTCGACCTCGATGGCCGGCAGGCCGAGGTTGAAGCAGTTGCGGTAAAAAATACGAGCGAACGATTTGGCCAGGACCGCCGAGATGTTGGCGTATTTGATCGCCATCGGCGCCTGTTCGCGGGAAGAGCCGCAGCCAAAGTTCTTGCCGGCGACCAGCAAATCGCCTTTCTGCAGGCGGCTATAGAAAGTCGGGTCGACATCTTCCATGACGTGCTTAGCGAGCTCGTTCGGGTCCTGGATCTTGAATTTATACCGCCCCGAAATGATGTAATCAGTATTAATGTCGTCTTTTTGCGGCAGGCACCGCGCTTTGCCCGTTAAATTCATAAATACTTCCTTGGATCAGCTATTTTCCCCTCGATCATTGATGCCGCAACCGTGGCTGGCGAGCCGAGATAGATAAAGGCGTTCCGGTTCCCCATCCGGCCCAGGAAGTTCCGGTTGGCGGTCGAGATGACGTTCTCCCCGTCGGAAGGAACGCCGTTATGCGTCCCCACGCACGGCCCGCAACCCGGAGTGACCGCGACCGCGCCCGATTCGATCAAGCTTTGATAAGTCCCGTCCTTGATCATCGCCATCATAATATCTTTAGAGGAGGGGGCGACGATCAGGCGGCAACCATCTTTTACTTTCTTCCCCTGCAGGATCCTGGCCGCGATCTGGAAATCTTCCAGCCGGCCGTTGGTGCAGGTCCCGATCAATCCTTGTTGGACAGGAACATCGCCCAGCTGGGAGATGGGGACGACGTTGTCGACGGCGTGCGGTTTGGCGATCTGCGGCTCCAGTTTGGCCGCATCGATCTCGATCACTTTAGCATATTTAGCGTCTTTATCGGCTGCTTGCGGGTTAGGCTTCTTCCGGCCGTGCTGTTTGACCCACTCCAACACTTTTGCGTCAGCGTTCATTAAGCCCGCCTTGGCGCCGCATTCGATCGCCATGTTGGACATGGTGAACCGGGCGTCAACCGACAGTGCGTCGATCGCTTCACCCGCGATCTCCAGCGCCAGATAAGTCGCGCCGTCCGCTCCGATCTGGCCGATCAGCTTCAGGATCAGGTCTTTGGAATAGACTCCCTTGGGGAGTTGGCCCCGGTAAACGACTTTGATCGTTTCCGGCACTTTGAACCAGAGCTTTCCCGAGATCATCCCGGCGGCAAGGTCGGTCGAGCCGATGCCGGTCGAGAAGACATTGATCGCGCCGTAGGTGCAGGTGTGGGAATCGGCCCCGATCACCAGATCGCCCGGGACGACATGGCCTTGTTCCGGAGTGATCTGGTGACAGACGCCGCAGCCGATGTCATAGAGTGTAATGCCCTGCTCTTTGGAGAATTCCCTGATCTTTTTATGGATGGCGGAAACCCCTTCGTTGGGGGAGGGGGAGGAATGGTCAATTATGATGGCGATCTTTTTCGGATCAAAGACTTTTTTGGCCCCCATCTTACGGAACGAGTCGATCGCTACGCCGGAAGTCCCGTCCTGGCCGATCATAAAATCGAGGTCGGCAATAACGATGTCGCCGGCTTTAGCGTCTTTCCCGGAATGATTGGAGAGGATCTTTTCGGCGATCGTCTTACCCATTTATTTTTTCTTGGCGGCGCGGTCGCGGAGTGCCTTTTCTACCAGGCTGGCTTTTTCGATCAGATACGGATCGAGCCCTTCCATCTGGTGGACCTCTTTAAGAAGCTTGTCGGCCTTGGGGTGGGAGACGAGATCGGCCAGGTTAAGTTTGGCCCGGGCGATCAGGTCCTTATAGGCAAAAGGGATCTTGACGACCTCGGTCAGCAGGTTTTCAGCTTTGGCCAGGTCGCTCTTCTTGCCGCGGCGGGCGAGGATCTCCGCTTTGACGATCTTGCCTTTACTGGCGAAGTAATCGTCCGGCCGTGACTTCATTTCCTTGAGCGAAAAATCGACCAGTTTGAGCGCGGTGTTGAGGTCGTCCGGATTGCGGTAGAGGACGATCTCGGCCTTGGAGAGGAGGGCGCGGCCGCGGAAATACCAGTGGGCGTCCTTTTCCTTGACCACCTGGTTGATCATTTCCAGAGCGGTCGCCCAATCCCCTTTGTCGCGGCGGGCGAGACGGAGCTCCGCCTCGACAATGATCGTCTTAGCGGCAAAGAACTCGGCCATATCCTTGCCGAGGATCTGGCGGGCTTTTTCGCAGAGCGAAATGGCGTTGCCGAACTCGGCCGGTTGGCCGATCAGCAGTTCGGCCCGGCCGATCAGGGCGCGGGCCTTAAGGTATTCCGGCGGGTTGCGGAGGAGGATCTGGTCGTAGAGCTTGGTCGCCTCGGCGTGGTCGCCCGGTTCCCCCCGGCCGACCAGCAGGTCGGCGACGCCGAACATGATCTCGGGGGAGTCAGTGCGCTTGGGGTGCTGGGCCAGGATGTTGCGGTAGCGGCGGAGCGCCTTGTTGATCTTTTCCTTTTCCGAGGGGACCGGAAAACCGATCTCCTTATCGACGACATAACTCATGATCGGCGAGAGCATGACCATTGATTAACTCCTTGCGTTCCTATTCTATATAATGTAGAATATATTGTCAAATGGAACCGCTCGTGCCCGAACGGCAGAATGAACTAATCCGCCTCGAAACTAAGCTCGGGACCAACTTTCTTAATAAAACCCTCCTCAACCAAGCGCTGACCCACAGCTCCTACGGCCACGAAAAGAACCTGCCGGACAACGAACGGCTGGAGTTCCTGGGTGACGCCGTCCTCAAGCTGGTCATGACCGAATACCTCTATAACAAGTTCCCCGAACTGGCCGAAGGTGACCTGACCAAGATCCGCGCCTCGGTCATTTCTGACGATACTTTGGCCCAGATCGGCCTCAAGGTCGAGCTGGGCGAATTCCTCCTGCTTAGCGCCAATGAGATCAAGAGCGGCGGCCAGAAGCGGAAGTCGAACGTGGCCAATGTCTTTGAAGCCCTGCTCGGGGCGATCTACCTTGATGCCGGTTTGGGGAAAGCGCGCGACCTGATCGTCGAGTCGCTCCGCGATGAGGTGGACAAGGTTTCCCGCGTCGGCTATATCCGCGACTTCAAGTCGGCCTTGCAGGAATACGCCCAAAAACAGCATCTGGAACTGCCGCACTACCGGGTGATCAAGGAAACCGGCCCCCGCCACCGCCGGGTCTTCTGGATGGAGGTCAAGCTGAAGGGGCGCCGTTACGGGATCGGGCGGGGCGCCAACAAAAAAGAAGCGGAACAACGGGCGGCTGCTGTCGCCCTGAAAAAGATCAAAGGGGAAGAAAAAGGGGAGCGGCCGGAACGGAAAGAAGCCCAGACCGGTTTGCGGGCCCTCATCACTAAAGTCAGGAAGAAGATAAAACTGTCATGAGCGCTTTATTGATCAAAGGGGGACGGCTCGTCGATCCAGCCGCAAGGATAGATGGGATCAGGGATATCCTGCTCGACAACGGCAAAGTTAAGGCCATCGGTACCAGGGGCCAGGGATCAGGTGCCAGGGTCATTGATGCCAAGGGGATGCTTGTTTTCCCCGGATTGATCGACATGCATACTCACCTCCGCGATCCCGGCCGGCCGGACAAAGAAACTATCGCCAGCGGGACCCGGGCGGCGGCCCTTGGCGGCTTCACTTCCATCTGCTGTATGGCCAACACCTCACCCATTGCTGACAACCCGGCGGTGATCGAGTATATCATCGCCAAAGCGAAGTCCGAAGGGGTGGTCAACGTTTTCCCGATCGCCGCAGTCACCCGGGGATTGAAAGGGGAAGAGCTGGCTGAGATGGGGCGCTGTTTTGCCGAAGGGGCGGTCGCCTTCTCCGATGACGGCCAGCCGGTGATGCGCGCCGATGTGATGCGCCGGGCGCTGGAATATGCCAGGCAGTTCAACGTCCCGATCATCTCCCACGCCGAAGATGCCAACCTGGCCGCCGGCGGGGCAATGAACGAGGGAGAAATATCGACCAAGATCGGTCTGCCGGGTATCCCGGCGGTAGCCGAAGAGACGATGGTCGCCCGCGATATCATGCTGGCCAGAGAATTTGGCCGGGTCCATATTGCCCATGTCTCGACCGCCGGCTCGGTCAAGCTGATCCGCCAGGCCAAGCGCCAGGGGATCCCGGTCACGGCCGAGACCTCCCCCCATTACTTCACTTTGACCGAGGCCGCGGTCAAGGATTATGACACCAACGCCAAGGTCAACCCGCCGCTCCGGACCGCGGCCGACCTCCGCGAGATCATCAGGGGGATAAAGGACGGGACGATCGACGCGATCGCGACCGACCATGCCCCGCATACCGTGGAAGATAAAAAGATCGAGTTCGGCCTGGCGGCGACAGGGATGGTCGGCCTGGAAACGGCGCTCGGCCTGGTCCTGACCAAATTGGTCGCGACTAAAATGCTGACCCTGAAGGGGGCGGTCGCCGCGCTCTCCACCGCGCCGGCCAAGATACTCAACCTGAAAAACAAAGGGACGCTCAAAGTTGGCGCCGATGCCGACGTAGTGATCGTTGACCCACAGGCGGTCTGGACGGTTGACCCGGATAGGTTCGCCTCCCGGAGCAAGAACACCCCCTTCACCGACTGGATGCTGACCGGCCAGGTCCGGCACACCATCGTCGGCGGCAAGGTTGTCGTGAAAAATGGCGAGCTCGTCTAAGCAATTATTTATCTCTGTTTTTCTTCTCGCCCTGCTTTTAATCCCTGCGGGTTGTGGTGATCTGGAAGGGGAGGTCTCCTCGGTGACGGTCAGCCCGACCAGCGCCACGGTTGGGATCAGCCAGGGTTACAGCTTTTCCGCTATCGGCAAGAACAGCGTCGGAACGATCGTCACGGTCAGTCCGACCTGGAGCGTTGAGGGGGGGATCGGTACGATCTCCACGACCGGATTATTCACGGCCGGAGGGACAGTCGGCAGCGGCAACGTGATCGCCACGGTCAACGCCACTTCCGGCGGGACCCTGACCGGGAGCGCGGCCGTCACACTGACTGATAAGGGGTGGTTAACTGGGACGATCAGCGACACGAATGGCGGGGTGGATCAGGGGATTACTGTCTATCTGGCACAACAGCCGGTTTTGCAGGCTCTTTCTGATTCTAAGGGGAAGTATACTATCGCTGATATACCGGCCGGCACTTATTCCGCAGTTATTGATACCAATTCGGGGATCCAATCATCTGCCATCTCTAAAGAAGTGACGATTAGCCAGGGGGCGACCTTTACCTGGAGCCCGGTACTGATCGTTCCCACTACTGTGACCACTCCCACCACGTCACCATTTTAATGAGCGAAGAATTTGATCCAGTAGCTGAAGGCCGCCGCATCGTCAGCGCCTATCTTAGCCATCTCGGCTGGGCCAAAGAGTGGCGCCGCTCCCTCAACACCCAGTTGTACCCAGCGTTCGAGCGCGAGGAGTTGGAAGAGAAAGAGCGCCTCTGCGACCAGCGGGAAGAGGAAGCCGAAGCCGGTTTAAGCAGCCAGGTAGAGCGCTGGCGGCATGACGATTCTCCCCAAGCGAAGGAGGTCCTCCGCACTATTTTTGATCTGCTCCGCAACCGGAACGACCTTGGCTTCTTCGCTAAGCGGATCGTCGAACATCTCCGCCGCATTTTCGCCGGCTGACGAATTCTCGCCGCTGATCACTGCTTTTCACGCTGGGTCGGTTTGGCAATAAAATTGCTTATCCCTTGCCTGAAGGGAGTTGATCATGATTTTTGATCCATCAGGTTTGGGTTTTTGGCTTTCGCTCAAAGCTTTCAAACACTACTTTCGTTGGTTTGTACTCCTTTTGGTCGGCTTATTTGTTGGGACGATGTTGACCTCTTGTGCCGCCAAGTCTTCCTCCCCGGAACGGGAATTTATCCCCGAAGTTAGCACTACCCGGGAAGTTGAACCGCGCGGTTCGGTCTATGTTTACGGCCAGGATCGACCGGCCAATTCGGGTCGGGTCATTTTGCAGCTTAACGGCGAGCCCCTCCTCCTCCCATCCGGTTACGCGCGGGTCGTTGGGGTGGTCAGTGGGGTCAGTCCGGTCGCTTGTTTAGAGATCGGGGGGAGGGGGCTCGCTCTGGGTGAAGGGGATAAGCTGGATGATTATCAGGTTATCTCGATCAATGAACGATCGATCGTTCTACAAAAGGGGAAATAGGATGCTGAAAAATATTTTATGTTTCTGGGTCGTTCTGGTCCTAGGTCAGAGCATAGTCTGGGGGGAGGGTAAGCTAGCGCGGATTGATTTTGAGGACGCGTCGGTGATCAATGTCGTGCAAACGCTGGCGCGGAGCGCCGGTTTTGATCTGGTCCTCTCCGGTGACCAGGCCTCGGTCCAGACAAAAAAAGCGACGATCCATCTGAAAGAGGTCACGATCGAAGAAGCGATCGATCATATTTTGCGCACCAACGGCTTCAGCTACGAGAGGAAAGGTAAGGTTCTGCTGGTCTCCAGCCTGCCGCAAGATTTGAGCCAAACCGGGTTCAAGTCTGAAGTGGAAGTTGTCTCTCTCCGCTATCTGGCGGCTTCCAAAGTGGTTGATTTGCTGGGGAAGCTTTTTGCCGGAGTATCTTTTCAGGTGGGTGGTAGAGCGAATGCTTTGATCGTGCGCGGTAAGGATTCGGATATTGTTGAGGTTAAGAAGCTGCTGGCCGTAATTGACAAGCTGGCGCCCCAGATCCTGATTGAAAGCAAGGTGGTTGAGCTCTCGCAGAGCGACTCGCTCCGGCTTGGGGTGTCTTATGGCAACGGCGCGGCTAAATTTGTCACTGATAAAACGACGAAAAAAACCTCGCTGGCCGACTCCATTACCACCACGCTCAACGCGCTGGCGGCCGACGGTAAGGCGAACGTTATCGCCAATCCGCGGATCGCCACGCTGGACAACCAGGAAGCGCTGATCAATATCGGCAGCCGGATCCCTTACGCTGTGCCGGTCAGCAGCGGCACAGGGGCCACGCAGTGGGCGGTGGAATATCTCGATGCCGGCGTTAAGCTGAAGATCACTCCCCAGCTGGGGGCCGAAGGGTATATCTCCACCTTTATCCAGCCGGAGGTCTCCTCGATCTCCGAGTGGCGGACCACGGCGGCCGGGGAATTCCCGGTGATCTCGACCCGCAACGCTTCGGCCACCGTCCGGGTCAAAGATGGGGAAACAATTGTCATCGGGGGATTAATGTCGGAATCGGCCCGGGAGAATCTCACTCGCGTCCCGATTCTGGGCCACTTCCCGCTGATCGGGTTCTTGTTTCAGAATAGGATTATCGAGAAGGAAAAAACGGAGATCGTTTTTCTGATAACACCGCATGTCATATGAATGAACCTCAAACATCCAACATCCAACCTCAAAACAAAAGGCAAATGCCAATAAATAATAACCAAGGGGAGAAAATATACGATATTAGGGAAAGGCTGATGCGGTTTTCTAACAGAATAATTCAAATTACTAGATCTTTGCCGCGCACGATTGATGGGGAAGTGATAATTAGACAACTAGCAAAGTCTGGCACCTCAGTGGGGGCTAATTTCGAAGAGGCCGATGGAGCGCTGACCAAGAAGGACTTTATTAACAAGGTGGCAATTGCTAGAAAAGAAGCAAAAGAGACTAAGTATTGGTTAAAACTTTTATGCGGCAATTACTTGCCGGAGGAAGTCATAAGAATGGACATCCAAGAAGCTGAAGAAATTATCTGCATTTTAAGCGCGATCCTGAAAAAACTTGGCTATCAATTCCGATTGTAGTTTGTCGTTTGCAAGTTGCCTTTTGTTTGGATGTTTGAAGTTTGAGGTTGGATGTTTATAGCGGAACGATCTTTAATTTGCCCAGCGCACCCAGTTGGTCATCCTTGATGATGAGTACCCCGTCCAACCCCCTGATCTTCTTAGCAAACTTTAAGGCGGGCTCGATGTCGCTGACCTCTTTGACCTGGTTGCCAATGGCGGTGGCGGCGGCATCCGCCAGGGAGGCACTGGAGGAGATGACGACCACGGCGTCCGCCTTGCCGAAGCTGAAGGAGTGGCCGACGGTACCAGACGAGGTGCAGACCGAGAACGGCTTGGCCCGCGGCTCGAGCTCGAGGGCGATCTTCTCCGAGAAGGGTGACTTCCCCGCGTAAACCCCGACTTTCCGCGGTTGGTTGATCTTGAGGTAAATATCGCCGCCATTTTCAACAATTATCTCATCGGTTGAGGCGCGCAGGTCGCGGCCGACGAACTCGGCCAGGGCGCCGGCGACTGCGGCCATCGGCCCGACCTTGACCTGGCGGGCGGCGCGGGCCATTTCCCGGGCAATGGGCGGGGCCTCGTAGCGGAGGCGGACCGGCGAGTAAGATCTCTGGAAATTAGGGTCAAGGGCGATATATTTGTCCAACTCGGCGCGATATTTCAGGACGGCGGCCTGGGCCCGGTCATAGAGGTTGCTCTCGGCCAGGATAAGCAGGTCGGTTTCCTGCTCAATGACCTCGAACTTGATCAAGTTGTCGGCGCGGACGTAGTTGCGGTAGGCGCGTTCTTCATAAGCCATGTTATAATGCCCCCGTGCTTTATGGGATTATAGCAGATATTCACAGCAATTTGGAGGCGCTCCAGGCGATCCTGCCGGAATTGCGCGGGGTTGACCAGATCATTTGCCTGGGAGACATTGTTGGCTATGGCCCAAACCCCAACGAATGCCTGGAAGTTATCAGGCAAAACAGGATTGTGTCGATCGCCGGCAACCACGACCGGGCCGCCGTCGGCCTGATGGAGACCGTCCGGTTTAATGACAGCGCTCGCCGCGCGATCGAATGGACGGGTGCAGAATTAACCCCGGCCAACAGGAAATATCTGGCCGACCTGCCTCTATTGCTCAAATTCCCCGATTTTCAGGTCGTGCACGGCAGTTTACGCTCACCGCTGGAAGAATATATCTTTGGCCTTAAAGAAGCGCTGCCGACCACTGAGAGGATGTCGAAAAACCTGCTTTTTGTCGGCCATACGCATCTGCCGTTGTGCCTGAAGGAGAGAGGGAAAGAGATCATCAATCCAGGTGCGGTGGGACAGCCCAGGGACGGCGACCCACGTGCCAGCTTTGGTATCTACGATTCGGATAAAAACCTCTTCACATTTTGCCGTGCCGAATATAATATTCCCCCCGTTCAGGAAAAAATGAAAAACGCGGGACTGCCTCTGTCTTTGATCGAAAGAATAAGGTTTGGCGGGTAGTTTTCCAGATTTCCCCGGCTAAAATGAAATTTCTAAGCCAACCGTTCGATAATAAATTGTTATGAACAACTTGCCGGGCGTAAGTATTAAGAAAGGAAATGTAATCCATCAGGTTGATGCGTGTGAGCATCAACAAACTCTTCGAAAATTAAGAGAATTTCCCCGAACACGAGAAAAGATTGCTTTAATGAGCGAAAGTTTTTTTGGGAAGCCGCAGATTAGAATATGTCAACAGGGTAACTTGGTTACGGCGATAAGGGAAGACCATTCGAGAGAGATAAGCACCTTAATTAATATGCCGGAAAGTGATTATGTGCAACGGTTAAGTCTCAGCGAATGGAATTTAATGACAAGCTACCATGGGGACGATAGCCTGGTTAGAGTGCCTGTTACCATGCATGATGTTTTCGTGCAGGGAAAAATAACGATCAAAACCGGGAACCCCTATATGAATAATGCTTGGGAGGAATTTTACAACGCCCTAAGGGCCCGCTATCTTGGGATTGTAGAAGCAAAATCTCCAATCGGATTTTCTTTTTGGCTGGATGATATATATGGGGAAAGAAAACCGGGCAAAGTTTTTTATAAACACCTTACTGGAATGGATTTGGAAGAGGCGATCCGAAAAAATGATGCCTCACTTCTCAACTGGGCCCTTTGGGAAGCCGGGAAATTCTTGTCAAGGCTGATCCATGCCCACCTTTATTTATTTGATTCCGAACGGCTGGGCAACTATCTGATCGAATCGAGTTCAGCGGTCAGGGTTTTTCGTTTTCTGGATATGGAAAAGATGTATTATTTGCCCAAGTATAGCGATGAGAAAAAAGTAAAAATGCTAACAGGTTTTATTCAAAAAGCCTCCCACGTGGGCTTTCTTTCTCCCGAGAAAATGTCTGAATTTATCATTGTTTGCTCGGGAGGGTCAGACAGGCTTGCCTCATTAGTCAAGAAGACTTTGGGGCTTTAAAAAAAGCCCCGGGATAAATTTTATAGCCGGCCCTTGGTTGACGGGACCCCTTTTTTCCTCGGGTTGATCTGACAGGCCCTTGAGAGCGCGACTCCAAACGCCTTAAAGATCGCTTCGATCTTATGGTGGGTATTTTTGCCGCGTTTCAGATCGACATGCAGAGTGATCCCCGCTTTATAGACAAAAGCCTCGAAAAATTCCCGGAGCATTTCATCGTCTAGATAAAGCTTAACTTTTTCCCGGCCGATTTGCGCGTAGATCAACTCTTTGGGGAATTTAGCTTTAAAGGTGAAGTGGGGACGGCCGGAAATATCGACTGCGGCTTTGACCTCGGCCAGCGATTCGTCCATCGGCACGATCGCGTGCCCATAACGCTCCAGCTTTATTTTTTTCCCGAGAGCTTTATTAAAAACTTCGCCCAGAGCTAACCCGGTATCTTCGACCAAATGATGGAGGTCAACTTCCAAGTCCCCTTTGGCCTCCAGTTTAAGGTCAAATAATCCGTGCTTGGAGAAGAGGGCCAGCATATGGCCGAGAAAAGGAATCGGGTAGACGATCTTATTCTTCCCCGAGCCGTCAAGGTTCAGGTTGATCTCGATCTCGGTCTCTTTGGTCTTCCGGACCAGTTTAGCTTTTCTTTGTTTCATTGAAATAAGCCCCCTTGCGGCGCTGTTTTTTTATCCGAACTCAATTTGCGCCCGACATGGCTGGCGGCCGACGGCGTTGCCATTCTACCCCGCGGCGTCCGCTCGATAAAGCCGAGCTGCATCAGATACGGTTCATAAACATCCTCGATCGTTTCCACTTCTTCGGAAATGCCCGCGGCCAGGGTTTCTACGCCGACCGGCCCGCCGCCGAACTTGTCGATAATAGTAATGATGTACTTCCGGTCGATCTTGTCGAGGCCGAACTCGTCGACCCCCATGGAGTCAAGGCATTCTTTGGTCAGGGCAAAAGTGATCGCGGCCTCGCCTTTGACCTGGGCGTAATCCCTGACCCGCCGGAGGAAACGGATGGCAATGCGCGGGGTCCCGCGGGAACGTTTGGCGATTTCGAGCGCCCCGGCCTGGTCGATCTCGCTCTCGAGCTTCCGGGCGGCCCGTAAAATTACCTCCCGGAGCTCTTCCGGCGAATAGAACTCCAAGCGGTTAACGATGCCGAAGCGGTCGCGTAGCGGGGCGGAGAGGAGGCCGATGCGGGTCGTTGCCCCGATCAGGGTGAAGCGGGGGAGGTCGAGCCGGATCGAACGGGCGCTCGGACCCTTGCCGATTATGATGTCGAGGCCGAAGTCTTCCATGGCCGGATAGAGGATCTCTTCGACCACATTGTTGAGCCGGTGGATCTCGTCGATAAAGAGGATATCGTGTGGCTTGAGGTTGGTCAGAATGGCGGCGAGGTCGCCCGGGCGCTCGATCGCCGGTCCCGATGTGACCTTGATATCCGCCCCGACCTCGTGGGCGATGATATTGGCCAAGGTCGTCTTGCCGAGGCCGGGCGGGCCGTAGAAGAGGAGATGTTCGAGCGCTTCTCCGCGCGACCTGGCTGCCTCAATATGGATCTTGAGGTTCCGGAGGACCGCTCCCTGGCCGACGAACTGGCCAAAGCCCTGCGGCCGCAAACCGACGTAAAGCTGGTTATCCTCTCTTTCGGTCATAAAGCCTCTTGTACTCGAAGTAGCTCCCCATCACTTTCTGGACGTAGAGGCGGGTCTCGCGAATGGGAATGCTTTCAACGAACTCATCGATGTCGACCGCCCCCAGGTTGCCATTATACCAGCTATCGACGTATCTTTTGATCCGGTTCGGCCCGCCGTTGTAGCCGGCCACGGCCAGGTAGGCGTTGTCGCTGAAGCGCTTGATCAGGTCGGTCAGATAATAACTCCCCATCTCGATGTTGACTGCCGGCGTGTAGAGGTGGGCGGTCCGGTAACTGCCGTATTTTAAATTTTTAGCGATCCCCCGGCCGGTGGCCGGCATGATCTGCATCAGGCCGCGGGCGCTGGAGCGGGACTTGGCCCGCGGGTTGAACCGGCTCTCTTCGCGCATCACCGCCAGCAAGAGATAAGGGTCGGTCCGGAATTTGGCGGCCTGGCTCACGGCTTGGCGCCAATACGCCTTGGGATAAGAGAGCTCCCACATTTTCTTGGGGACGGCGCTTTGCTGGCCGGCCATGATCGCTGCCTTGATCCGGCGGTCGGCGAACCTGATCGGCGTCCGGTAATTGCCGCGGCTGACCAGCATTTCACCCAGTTTTGTCTGGACAGATTCTTTCTCGGTATCAGAGGTAATGCCGACCAGATAGCGGGCCTCATCGGCGGCGTAATCGGTCAGGTTAAGGCTCATCAGTTCCTTGTATTTGATCAGGTGGGCCTGGGCTTCGGCGCTGTTTGAGTCCCCCAGCACTTCCGCGTTCGCTCTTTCCCAGATCTCCATGATGGCGGCTAATTTGGCGGCATCGGGGGCCTCCATATCGTTCAGCGCCAGGCTAAAATCTTCGCCGGTGAAAGGGGAGCGGTTATGAAAGGTCAAACCATAGGCGTTGATCTTATCCAGCGCCCGGTAAGCGTAATAGGTGTGGTCGTAGCGGTCGACCAGCTTTTGGTAGCCCTCGATGGCGGCGGCCCGGTTGCCGAGCCGCTCCAGCGCCTTCGCCTCAAAAAAGAGGCAGCGCGGACTATCTTCGCCCGGCGGGTAGACCTGGGCTAAATGGAAATAGGTGGCGGCGTTCTTGAAATCGCTGTTCCAGTAATAAATGCGGCCGAGCCGCCAGATGGCGGCCGAGACCGACGCGCTGTAGGGGTAAGACTTGATCAGGTTGTAATAACCACCCAGCGCTCCGTCGGTATTCCCTTTCTGTTCATAATAATAAGCGATCCAGTAGGCGGCGTCGTCGGCCAGGCCGGACTCGGGGTAGCGGTCAGTTACTTTTAAGAGAGAGACGATGGCGTTGTCATAATCGCCGCGGCGGCCGTAAGCCTGGCCGAGATAATAATGGGCGCGGCCAGCCAGGTTCGGCGGCCCGGCCGTGGCGCGCCGCAGGTCGGAAATAGCCGCTGATTGGTTGCTCTGCATTTCGGCCCGGCCGAGCATCAACCAGGCTTCAGTGACGAGCCGGCTTTTAGGATATTCACGGGCCAGGCGGGAAAAGATGTTAGCCGCCATCTCAAAGTCGTCCTGGTCGAAATAGTCCATCCCCTTCTTGAAGAGCGCGGCGGCGGAGGCCTGGAATTTAGGGAGCTTTTTTTTATGGGCCTTTTTCAGCGCCGCGATCGCCAGCCGGGACTGTTTGCCAAAGTAAGTCAGAGGATGGAGGAGATCGGTCTCCCCGTAAGCGAGATAGGCCCCCGCCCAGTCGCCAGCCCCCTGCTTGGCGCGCGCGATCAGGAAAGAGGCTTCGGCCGCTTCGGGCGCGTCAGCATACTTGTTGATCAGGTTACGGAATGTTTTTATAGCTTGGGGGAAGTTCTTACTATTAAAATAGGCTTTACCTAACATTAAATTTGCCGGGGGCTGGAGGAGGCTGCCGAAATAGCCGGTGACTAACTGGTAATATTCGGGGATAGCTTGCTCATAGGCGCCGCCGGCGTAAAGGGTCTCGCCGACCTCGAACTGGGCGTAATCGGCCAGGGGAAAAGCCTTGGCTTCGGCTGCCTGGCGGAAGAGGGCGAGCGCTTCGGTGGTCCGTCCGGCGGCGCGCAGTTCAACGGCCTGGGCAAAAAGCGCCCCCGCTTCAAGCTTCCCTCCCTCGAGTGAAGCGGCCTGGAGGGGCCAAGCCAGCGCCAGGAGCAATAATAGGGTAGCCAGGGAGTGTTTCATGCTGTAGCGTCGCCAATTATAGCATTTTTTGTGTTATAATTCAAACACCATGCCAGAGTTGCGCCAGAACCCGGCGACCAAAGAATGGGTCATCATAGCGACGGAACGGGCCAAACGGCCGGAAGAATTCTACTCCGGGCCGATGGTTAGGCTCCCGGTCGAGAAGGATGGCTGTCCGTTTTGCGTCGGTCGGGAAGACCAGACCCCCAAAGAGATCCTGGCTTACCGCACCTACAACACCAAACCAAATCACCCCGGCTGGTGGATCCGGATCATTCCCAACGCTTTTCCCGCCCTGGTCCCGGAAGGGGTCCCCGAACGTTCCCAGGTCGAGAACTTTTTTACCCGCATGGCCGGGTTGGGAGAACACGAAGTGATCATCGAGTCCCCCAACCATGACGAAACGATCGTGACCATGGAGCCGAAACAAGTTGAGGAGATATTTCTCGCTTACCGGGAAAGATATATCACCCTCTCCAAGGACCCGCGCTTTGAAATGGTCATCCTGTTCAAGAACCATGGGGCTTCGGCCGGGACCTCGCTCCGGCACCCGCACTCCCAGATCATTTCTGTTCCGGTCACCCCCCTGCATATCCGCAACCGGATCGAATCGGCGATGCATTATTTTGACGACTACGGGACCTGCGTCTATTGCGAAATGATCAGCAAGGAAATTAAAATGGGCGAGCGGATAGTGTTGGAGAGCGATAATTATGTCGTCTTTGAGCCGTTCGCCTCACGCTCCCCTTTTGAGACCTGGGTCCTGCCGAAAAAACATAACTCCTCCTTTGAGAACATCTCGGCCGAACATGCCAAGGAGCTGGCCTTTGTTATGCGCGGCGCGCTGACCAAGATCTATAATTCGTTGAACAACCCGGATTACAACTTTGTCATCCGTTCCACCCCGGTCCATGAAAAAAATGTCGAGTATTTCCACTGGCACATCATGATCCTCCCCCGCGTTTCCGCGGTGGCCGGTTTTGAGCTCGGCTCCGGTATTTACATTAATACGGTCATTCCCGAAGATGCCGCCCGGTATCTGCGCGAGACCAGGGTGTGAGCCCCTTTGTCAGCCGCGGCGGGCTCAAGCTCGAACATGCCCTGAATGAGTTTAAGATCGATGTTACCGGCCTGGCCTGCCTCGACGTGGGGGCCTCGACCGGCGGCTTTACCGACTGCCTGCTGCAGCGCGGCGCGGCCAAGGTTTACGCGATCGATGTCGCCTACGGCCAGTTCGACTGGAAATTAAGGAACGACCCAAGAGTCGTGGTCGTCGAGCGGACAAATATTCGTTACCTGAAACCGGACCAACTTTATGGCGCGGCGGACAAAGCCAGTCTGGCCGTGATCGACGTTATCTTTATCTCGCTGGTCACGATCTTCCCGGCGGTTTATGACCTGCTAGCGCCCCAAGGAGAGATAGTAGCCCTGATCAAACCGCAATTTGAGGCGAAGAGAGAACAAGTTGGCCGGGGCGGGATCGTTCGGGACGAAGCGGTCCGGGCAGAAGTGGTGGCGAGGATCAAGCAAAAAGCGGCTGAACTCGGTTGGGAGGTTGGCGGCCTGACCCGGTCGCCGATCGAAGGAGCGAACGGCAATGTTGAGTTTCTTATCCACCTCACCAAAAAGTGACGTTGAGAACCTCCTGAAACGGGCGGGCTACCGCCTCGACGCCCGGAACAAAAAAGGGGTCGTCATCGTCTCCGTTGATAACCAGGAGCACCTCGGCGACCTGGCGGCCGATTATATCGTCAGCCGGGAGGGGAAGCGTTTTGTCGTTGTGGTCAAGGCGAGCGCGGAAGCGTTCGACCCGACCGAACCGGTCCAACGCCGCCGCCTGGTCGAGCTGGACTGCGCTTTCGCCCTTGATGGTTTGCTGGTCGTCGACCTGCCCGAACGCCGGATCCACCGCCTCGGTTTTAAATTCCCCAAAGAGCGGCCGCTCGACGCCTTTTTCCAGATCGTGATCGGCGGGTTTCTTCTCGGCGGGGTTGCTGGTATAATCTGGCTGCTGGCGTATCTCAAGCTGTTCTAAAAGGAGTATTATATGACGACCGTCGGGGTTATTTACAAGAAAGAAGATTCGCTGATCGCGGGGACCGCCCAGCAAGTGATCCGGGACCTGAAAAAAGAGGGGTATAAGGTCGATCTGGCCAAGGCCAAGTTCGTCATTACCCTCGGCGGCGACGGGACGATCCTCAAAGCGGCCCGGGCGCTGGCGCCGCGCGGCCTGCCGATCCTGGGAGTCCACCTGGGGGGGATCGGTTTTCTCTCGGAGCTGGAACTGCGCGAATTAAAAACCGCCTTGCGGCAGGTCCGGGCGGGGAAATATGTGATTGACGAGCGGATCATGATCGAGGCGCACACCGCCGGGAAAAAACTGGTCGCCTTGAATGATCTGGTCATCACTAAAAGCGGTATCGCCCGGGTCATTAAATTTGAATTAGAGGGGATCGCCCGCTACACGGCCGACGGCTTGATCCTGGCGACGCCGACCGGCTCGACCGCCTACAACCTGGCGGCCGGCGGCCCGCTCCTTGACCCGAATGCTTCCAGCCTGATCATCTCGGCCATCTGTCCTCATAGCCTAAGCAACCGCTCACTGGTCACGAATGGGCCGGTGACCTTTACCTTGCACCGGGGCGACGGAGTTCTTCTGACGGCCGATGGCCAGCAACTCCTCCCGTTGAAGGTTGATCAGCAGGTCGTGGTCAGGAAGTCGGAGCACAAAGCGCGGTTCATCCGATTAAAAGATTATAACTTCTTTGCCCGGGTGAAAAAGACTTTTGGTTTTGGAGAAGGGAACTAGTTGTCGTAGCGGCCGGTATTGAGCGCCGTGAAGCGCGAGATGTCGTCCACCAAAACGAAGGCGTGCGGGTCGGAAAAATTCGGGGCCGCAGTGAAGGGGAAAACGGAAAAGAGAACGACCCGGTGCATATCGGCGTCGACCAGCTTTTCGAAGTAATTATACATCGTCTGCTTTTCCAGGGTCTCGATCACTTTGGCGTTGTCCATTGTATTCATGGCTTAGCTCCTAAAAGTAACTCTTCTTACCCGCTTCGTGTTTCAGGAAAATATCGGCGAACACTCGGACGAACTGCCCGGAGGGTTGCTGTTGTTTGCTCATTTTTAGCGCGTCCTGGACGTAATTGGCCCTTTTTTCTTGGCCGGTCCGGCTGATCGAGGCGACATCGTATTCGTTCTTGTTTGGTTGGCTGCTCATCTTATTTCTCCCACATATATATCGGCACTTTCGGCGGGTAATTTCACTTTATCGGGGGAGGGTCAAATCTGTGTAGATCAACGCCTGCAGTTCTTTGATCAGTTCGTTCCAGTAGCGGGGAGTTCCGGTCTCGGGGAAATGGGTCGGGAAATCAGGCTCCTGGCTCTGGACCGCCAGCCAGGCGGCAAAATGGAGCATCCTCATCCCCCGCAGAGGGAGATAAAGCTCCAGTGAAGCGCGGTCGAACGGCCGGAAGAGTTCATAGCCTTTTAGGAACCAGGCCAGTTCATTCTCGCACTTTTCCGGCGTATCCGGGAGGAGTAGCCAAAGGTCCTGGACCGGCGGGGCGACACAAATATCGTCAAAATCGACGATGTAGATCCCCTCGTTGGGGCGGTGGATCAGGTTCCCTTTATGGCAATCGCCGTGGCAGAGGATGAATTCGACCCCGGCAAAGAGGGGATCTTTGGCTTTAATGAATTCTTCGGCGGTCCGCTCCAGGGCCAGCTTAAAATCGGGGAGGAGGAAAGGGCTGTTAAGTAAAACTTCCAGGTGATGCCGCGTCGCGACCGCCGGCCGCCAGACGACCCGTTGGCTTTTTGTCTGCAGAGAGCTGATCAGATGGATCCTGGCCAGCAGACGGCCGAGCTCTTCCCAAGTCGGCTGGTTGAACTCGTCGAGGGCGCGGCCGCCTCGTTTAGGGAAAAGAGCGAACGGGATGATATTGTCGAAGAGGGTTTCCCCCTTAATTTCCAGCGGGGGGATGACCGGTATTTCTTGCTCGGCCAGGGTCTTTAATAATTGATGTTCTTCGCGGATGAGGGTTCCCGGCCAGCGTCCCGGGCGGTAGAATTTAGCGATCAGCCGCTCGCGCGAGGCGTAGCGCTCCAGCTCATAAACCCGGTTGATGTAGCTGTTGCGTTGGAGGAGGAGGGGGCTTAGTTTTTCCCCGATGGTCCGCTCGCAAGCGTCGAGGATATTGTCATGGTTCAGTTCCTGCCAGACGGAAGTCATAGGTTAATGATAGCAGATTCTTACCGGCCGAAGAAGACAAAGTCTTTAAGTTTCTGATAGAGCCAACCCTTTTTTAGCCCCCCTTTGTAGCCGGCATGTGAACCGCCGCTAACGACTGCCGCGTAAGCCGCTTCCGGACGATAACCTTTGACCTCGACCAGGTAGCGGCCGATGACCGCTCCAGTCCGGTCCGCCCCCCATTTACAATGGATATAGACCGGTTGTTGCAGGGCGGCGAGGAATTCCTGCCACTCGCGATCGTTCGGCACTTTGGCGATATGAAGCGGAAGGTGCAACCTTTTTAGTCCGCTCTGGGTGAGGAGTTGCGCGTAGCGGGTCTGGATGCCGGAACTGTTTTCCAGATCGATGACCGTGACGACCCCCTGTTTTTTCAGATAAGCGAGGATGGCCAGGACCTCCGCGTCGCTGTTGCCGAAATTATTGGTCGGGTTAAGCGGGTGCCCGCCGGCGTGGACCGTCCGATCGATCACCCGGTAGTTGTAGGGGAGGGGGCCGCTGCCAGAAACTTCGGCCGTCGGATATTTTACGCAGATAGAACTGGTCGCCACCGAGGGGAGGACCAGGAGGAGGGCCAGCAGGAGTGTAGATAGCCAACGTATCATTAGTTTATTTATTAAATATGGAGAGGGAAGGATTTGAACCTTCGAAGGCGTAAGCCGCCTGATTTACAGTCAGGTGCATTTGACCACTTTGCTACCTCTCCACAACGATCAACCTCAAACCTCAAACTTCCAACCTCAAAACAAATATCAAACTACAAGTTTCAATTTCCAATTACGCGTTACGCATTACGCGCTTCGCGTTACGACCCAGTTAATATCCCCGATTCGCGCGTTTTTCTTTTTTCAGGACCCGCTTTTCTTTCAGCGATAATTTAGCGACCTTCTTCACGTTCTTGCTGCTGCCTTGTTCTTTGTTGGCCATGCTGTCACCTCCTAAAATAAGGGAAAGGGGTTTCGGTTACGAATCGTTGTCCGCTAACTGTGGAATCGCCGAACCAACGCCGCAACCGAAACCCCAAATAAACGGTTGCTTACCGCTTTTTGCTCTTTTTCCGACCGCGGGCCATCTTCGCGCGTGAAATGTCCCCCTTCTTGTCGATGAAATAGAGGTAACCTTTCTCTTTCTTAACCCCGCACTTCAATACTTTTTCCGCCATTGCCATTCACCTCCTTATATAGGAAGTCGTTGTCGAAGAACCTCGTAAAGTAATATGCCGGCAGCCACGGAAGCGTTGAGCGAGTTGATCTTGCCGCGCATCGGCAAACGGACCACCTCGTCGCAGCGCTCCTTGACCAGGCGGGCGATCCCCGCTCCTTCGCTGCCGATGACCAGGGCGACAGGTCCCCGGTAATCTGCTTGATTATATAACCTCTTTCCGTCTATTTCAACCCCAAATACCGTCAGAGATTGGTCGCGCAGCCAGCGGATAGCCTCGGCGATGTTGGGCACCCGGGCGATGGGGACCATTTCCGCCGCGCCGGTCGAGACTTTAATGACCGTTTCGGTCACCGGGGCCTGGCGCGCCTTGCGGATGACGACGCCGTGGACGCCGGCCGCCTCGGCCGTGCGCAGGATGGCGCCGAAATTATGCGGGTCCTCAATACCGTCGAGAACGAGAAGGAAAGGGGACTCGTTCCTAGCCGCGGCGATCTCGAGCAGTTCGGGCAGGTCGCGGTATTTAAACATTGGCCAGCGCCGCGGCAAAGACGCGCAGCGCCTGATCGATCTGTTCCCGGGTGACGTTGAGCGGCGGGATAAAGCGGATGACCGTCCCGTCGCCGCCAGTCGAGATGAGGACCAGTTGTTTAGCCAGGCAGTAATTAATTATTTTTTTGACCGGTTCACTGGCGGAGAAGTCAACACCGATCATCAGGCCGAGCCCCCGCACTTCCTTGATGACGGGGAACTTTTTCTGCAGCTCTTTCAATTTACCCAGCAGATATTTCCCCTGCTTTTCAGTGTTGGGGAGCATCTTCTCCGCTTTGATAACCTCGATCGTGGCGATGGCCGCCGCGCAACCGACCGGGTTACCGCCGAAGGTCGAGCCGTGCGCTCCGGGTGACCATTTACCCATGACTTCCGCGCTGGCGATACAGGCGCCGAAGGGGAGGCCGGAGGCGATCCCTTTGGCCAGGGCGATGATATCGGGGGTGACGCCGGCGTGCTGGCAGGCGAACCATTTGCCGGTGTGGCCGAACCCGGTCTGGACCTCATCGAAGATCAGCATTATTTTTTTCTGGTCGCACAGCTTCCGCAACCCCTGGAGAAATTGCTTGGGGACGGCAACATAGCCCCCTTCGCCGAGGATCGGTTCTATGATCATTCCGCCGATCTGGTCGGGGTGGCTCTTGATCAAACCTTCCACCACTTTCAGGTCGAACGGGGCGATGTAAACATTAGGGATAAGCGGTTCGTAGCCGTCCCGGTATTTCATTTTGGAGGTAGTGACCGAGAGGGCGCCGAGGGTCCGCCCGTGGAAAGCGCCCTGAAAGGCGATGATCCCCGGTTTCCTGGTGACATACTTGGCGAGCTTGAGCGCGGCCTCGACCGCTTCGCTCCCGCTCTGGCAAAAGAAGGACTGGGCGTTCTTCATGGGGACGATCCGGGCCAGCTCTTCGGCCAGCCGGACGTACGGCTCGTAATAGGCGACGCCGATGCAGGCGTGGATCAGCTTCTCCGCCTGCCGCTTGATCGCGGTCACCACCTTGGGGTGGCAATGGCCGGTGACGGCGCAGGCGATGCCGGTGGCAAAGTCGAGGTACTTCTTCCCGTCCAGGCCGTTGAGATAACCGCCGGAGCCGCCGGCGATCTCAAAGTCGTCAAAATATTTACCCAGGACCGGGGACATCACCTTTAGGCCGCGCGCTTTCAAATTGTTCATCCTTTTATTATACGACAGAGTTATGCTATACTTCAACACCATGAACCGCCAAGTTTTGTCGGCCGCCGCCGGCTGGCTCCTCCTTTCATTATTATGCCTGGCCCACGCTGACTATGCCCCCGGCCAATTAGCGGTCAAATTCAAACCGGGACAAGTTAAAACCACGTCGGTTTCCGCTCTGAGCGTTAAGCGCGGCGTTGCCGAGATCAAAAAACTTTTCACGGCCGCGTCGGTTTCCGCCTTGAGCGTTAAATACGGCGGTTACCGGATTAAAAAACTCTATGCCGATGCTTTGGCCATCCGTCCCGACTGGACCTATCTGGATAACCAATACGTGTTGGTCTTTTCTCCGGAAGCCGACGTGAAAAAAGCGGCGCGCGATTTCGGCCAGGACCCGAATGTCGTGACTGCCGAGCCGGTCAGCAGGGTGCGGGCTTTTGATGTCACCCCTCTCGACACTCATTATGCGCAGCAATGGGGGTTGCTGAAGATCTCGGCGCCGAGCGGCTGGAGCCGGACGACCGGTGCTTCGGAAGTGATCATCGCGGTCCTCGATACCGGGCTTAACTACAACCACGAAGATTTTGCCGGCAAGGTCGATACCGTCCACATGAAGGATTTTGTCAACGGCGATAACGATCCTATGGACGATTTTGGCCACGGAACCGCCGTCTCCGGCGTGATCGGCGCGGTCACCAACAACTCCAAGGGGATCGCCGGGGTTGATTGGGGAGCAAAGATCCTGCCGCTTAAGGTTCTCGACAGCAGCGGAAGCGGGGTTCTGACCGATATCAATGATGCGTTAGCAGATATCGCCGCTCTTAAATCGACCGGGACCAATATTGTGGCGGCGAACATGAGCCTGGGCCAATATAACTCTGGGGCGGATAAATACGCGGAAGAGAACCCGAGCAATTTAAAGGACCGCTGCCAGGAGGCTTATAACCAGGGGATAGTTTTGGTGGCGGCGGCCGGTAACGATAACGTTGACTGGAATACTTATCCCGCTTACTACTCCACGGTAATAGCGGTGGCGGCGACCGACACGACCGACAAGCGTTCGGTCTGGAGCAGCGGGCAGGCTTCGAATTACGGCAGTTGGGTCGATGTGGCCGCCCCCGGGAGCGGGATTTACAGCACCGGACATCCAGAATCAAGCGTCCAGGAGAATAATTATTATGGTAGTTGGAGCGGGACTTCGCTTGCTTCCCCTTATGTCGCCGGCCTGGCCGGCCTGGTCAAAGCGGCCTTTCCTGCCTCGAGCAATGCGCAGATCATGGACCAGATCGAGAACTGGACCGATAATATAGATGCCCAGCAAGACCCGGCCTATGTCGGCAAGCTGGGGAGCGGCCGGATCAATGTCTATAAAACGCTGGTCAGCGCCGGGTTGCTGGCCAACATCAGCGCGCCGGCCGCCGGGGCGTACCTCCGGGGGACGGTGACGGTCAGCGGCAGCGCCAGCGGCTGGAACTTCGGGGCCTACACGCTCGAGGCGGTCAGTAACGGAAGCGTGGAGGCGACCATTACCAGCAGTTCCAGCCAAGTCGATAATAATACCCTGGCCAACTGGGACACGACCACGGTCAGCGACGGGGCCAAGAGCCTGCGCCTCCGGGTCTATACTGTCGACGGCGCGAGCCTGGAAACGGCGGAGGCCGTGACTGTCAATAACATCCTGCCGGTCGCGGCCTTGCTCACGCCGGCCGCTGGCGCTACGGTGGAGGGGCGGACGACGATCACCGGCACGGCCAGTAACGCTTTCCTCGACCATTATTTGCTGGAGTATGGTTCAGGTGAAGCCCCGGTCGTCTATCAGACGATCCGCCTTGGTTATACTTCGGTGACCAACGGCGCGCTCGGAACCTGGGAGAGCGCCGGCCTGTCGGGCAACTATACTCTCCGCCTGACCGCCTATAACCAGGCCGGATCAGCGGCGACTACCTCGGAAATAGTGGCGATCAAGAGCGAAGCGCCGACCAAGGAGATCGAACCGCAGCCCGGCCTCCCGCTGACCTTTGCCCTGCCGAACCCTTTTGACCGGCAGAGCGCCGGCGAGGTTTCCCTGGTTTACAACTTACAGGGAAATTTCAATACCACCATCTATCTTTTTGACCTGAACGGTAACCTGATCTGGCGCCGGACGTACGGGGCCGGGGAAAATGGGGGGAAGTCCGGGGCGAACAACCCGGGCTGGAACGGCCAGAATTTATACGGTGAAGGGGTCCCGAACGGGGTTTATTTCTACCAGATAACTTCCGACCGCCAAGTCATTGGCCGCGGCAAGATCATCGTCCTCAATTAAAAGTTCATCGTCCCTTCGAAACTGATCAGCTTCGCTTTGAAGTCGTCGCCGTGGTTCTGGTTATTGATGTAGTCGACCTGCTTGAGCGAAGCGAGGACGTTGAAGTTGGAGAGGACCGGATTATCGACCGGGATGGTGATGTTGAGGCTGATCGTCGTCGTCGTCTTTTTCAGGTCGAGGTCGACCACCGAGCCGGACTGCACTTCCCCCTTATTGATCTCGTCCGCTATCTCATAATTGAGCGTTCCCCAGCTGAAGACCTGGTAGCTCGCCCGGGTGTTGGTCATGGTCTTGGGCCGGCTGTCGCCGGTCTTGAGATTCTTGGTGATCTTCTGGTTATAATCCCCGTTCAAACTTAATTGCGGCAGCATTGGGATGGTCAGGGTGGTGTTGGCGGTGACCGTCTGGTTCTCGGTTTCGGTGCTGACCGGCGAGGTCAGAGAACTATTGTAGTTCTTGTATGATTCGACATTCAGACCACAAGTAATCGGCAGGATCGGGATGATATTGACATTGAGCGTATAGTTCTGGGAGAGGGTGTTGGTCTGGGTGCTGACCATTTCCGACCCGGACGGGGCGGTCTGCAGGGTGTCCGAGGTGGCAAAGCGCGAATTCAGCTTCAAGGCGTTAAAGGAGATGGGGGTGAAGTCGATATCCCCGGCCTTGCTCCGGCCGGTCGTCTTGTTAAGCGCCCCGGTTTCCGGGATGGTCAGGCTCCGGGAATAATTACCGCCGACCGAGAACCAGCTGAAGGGAGAGAGGCGGGTGCCGGCGGCGGTCCGCTCGCTCATCGGGTTTTCCTGTCCGGCAGTGTAGGCGGTCCGTTCCTGGCGGTTATGGTCGAGCGAGCCGGCCAGCATCGAGAACGGGGTGACGTCCATGTGATAGGTCTCGTTCTTGGTCGAGACGGCCGCTTCCGGGATCGGGACGAGCTTCAACTCATCGTGGTTGAGGAGCGAGACGCGGGCCGTCCATTTCTGGAGGAAGAGCATCGTCAGGTCGAGGTTCAGGTTATAGGCGTTGTCGAGGATCCGGTTATGGGCGGTCTTGGCCTCGTCCGAGCCGAGCGTGAGCGGTTCGTTATATTGGAAATCGTAGCCGGCGCCGATCCGGTCGGTGAACTTGAGGTTGCCGCTGGCGTGGTAGTAATCGATATTCTGGGTCGACTTGTTGGCTCCCCGGTCGATCACGTCAGTCTTGGAAGTGGTCTTGCGGTAATCGTATTTCTGGGAATAACCGAGCACCCCCCGGGACCAAGCGGCCGGGACGAGGCTAATAGCGTAGGATTCCTGCTGGTTGTCATTGTTGTGCAGGGCGCCGGCGGCGAGCGGATCGTCGATCGTGGCCAGGGTCCGGTAATCGACGTTGAACTGGGCCAGCCCGCCGGGGTTGATCCCGGTCGAGAGCGAGTTGTCGTAACTGTAGGTGAAGGTCTGGCGTGAAGAGCCGAGCGGGTTCTTGTTGACCTTATACGAGTAGTTGGTGAAGAACGACTGGACCGGCGGCTTAAAACTAAGGTTGTATTCGTCGTATTCGGAGCCGACGCCGATCGCCGTCCCGCCGAGCGGCGAGAAGTCAAAACCGATCTTCTTGGTCGAACCGCCGGCGGTGAATATATCGCCGAAGAGCCGGGTCTCGGCCCCCAGGCGGAAGGCCGAGTCGCTCTTGACCTTGGTTTGCGAGATGGGGCCTTCGCTCGACTGGTAATTGTACTGGACGGAGATGACGTCCTGGGTGGCCGGGGTGATGTAGTAGAAGTTGAACGCGCCGGGAGCGGTGTAGCTGATAAAATAATCGATATCCCGGTTGAGCAGCTGGTTATTGACGTAAAGCTGTTCGCTGGCGTCGATGATCGTGGCGGGGGAATGGAGCTGGTAGTTTTTCGTGCCGTTTCCAATAATGGGAGGTTCGGCCGTGGTCACGGAGGTATAGACCTGATCGGTCTCGCTCCGGGCGTAGGAGCTATCCACCTTGAAGGCGTCCCCGATCTTGAAGCTCCCGTCAAAACCATAGGCGACCTGGGAAATGTCGTCGCTTCCCGTGCTCTGGGGGGCGACATACTGGTAGATCAGCTGGAAGTTCTTGGCCGGGGCCAATTCCTTGTTGAAAGTGAGCGCGGGGCTGTCGGCGTTATAGTTGATCGCGTAACCAGTGTCCCCGGCGTTCGATTCGAAACTGCCGTTGCGGGTGTAGGTGGTGATGACCGACGACCCCTGGTCCCAGACCTGGAGAGTTTCCGAGCCGGGGACGATCTGGCGGATATTGCGCAGGTAGTAGGGGCCGCGGCTCCCGTCGCCGACGCCGGAGTATTTGCCGACGATGCTCTTCTTATAGGTATAAGTGACCGTGACCTCGTCGGAGGCCTCCAGGCTCAAGATGTTGTTGTAGAAGTAGAGCGTGCCGGTGCCGTAACCGTCGGTCGGGTCGTTGCGGTCGGTAATATAGCCGAGCGAAACGGGGGGGGTGACCCGGATAAAACCGGTCACCGGGTCGACATCGGTCGTCGGAATGGTAAAGTCGACCTCCTGGGTCAGTGGGCGGCTGATCCCCCCCTGCTTGAGGAGGACGGTCAGGTTCGCTTCGCTCGTCGGCAGGACCGGCCGGTTCTTGAGGTTAAGCAGGTAATTGTTGCTGATGAGCGACGAGCCGGTGGCGCTTTCGATGACGCTGGCGGTCGGCGAACCCCCGCCTTTCTTGGCTGATTCCTTGAGGTAGGTGGCGCCGAGCTTCAGCTCTTTGGGGAACTTCGACGGCGTCGAGGGCGGGAAGGCCATGGCGTTATAGCGATAGTTCGCCTTGATCTGCGAGGTTGGGCCGAGCACCACACCGAATAGGATCTCGCCGGTCTCGTAGTTGATCGTGTAATCGAGGTCGCGGACAAAGAGCTTGCTGTCGACCTCCAGCCGTTCGCTCTCCGGGACCAGCCGTTTGTTCCGCGTCCGGTAGGGGCCGCGGCTGCCGATGCCGGGGATCATTTCCACTTCCTGGGAGGTAACGTAATAACGGGATTCGACCGACAGGGCTTCTTCCGACGAGGGCATGAAGCGGGTCAGCAGTTTAAGCTCCCCGGTATCGTAGCGGATGATATAATCTTCGTTCTTCTTGAGCTGGGTCCCCATGAAGGTCAGGACCTCGCTGAACTTGACCAGCGGGGCAAAACGGAGCCGGTAGCGCCCGGAAGCCTCTTCTTCCTGGACCTCCGGTTCGACCGAACCGGCCGAGGGAAAAACGTCGCGGGCCATGGTGATGACCGGTTCTTCCTTGGGGGCCGGCTGGCCGAATTTTTCCGGGTCGATAGTGAAGCGCGACTGGAAGCCGAAGAAATCGCGCTTGGAGAGCGACGGAAAGAAGAGATCAAGGACATTGGTGTATTCATACGAATATTTGAACTCGTCGGTCGAGTTGAGGATCCGGTTGAAAGTGATCTTCCCTTCGAAATAATCGACGGTGTAATCGACGTTCTTGGTCAGGGTCAGCCCGTTCATCTGGACCTGTTCGGTCCCTTCGACGATCGAGCCGTGGCCGAGGTTGTAGGGGCCTTTGCTGTTGTTCCCTTTCTGGGAGGTCAGCGCCTGGGTCTGGCTTTTTAATTTGGCGGAGGGGACGGTGACGATGTCGTACCAGGTATCCTTGGCGGTCAGCATGACGCCGTTAAGGTATTTCGAGGTCGAAACGAACTCGTTGCCGGAGAAGTTGGCGGTCAGGTCGCCGAAGGTCAGTTCATTATTGTAGTATTTGACCTTGACGTCGAATTTCTCCGGGGTTTCCGGCTGCTGCTCCAGGTCGTAGGTCACCGAGAGGTCTTCCGAGAGCTGGCCGAGGATGCGCAACTGCAGCCGCTCCTGCCAGGGGCCGCCGGAAAAGGTCGGGTAAAAGCCGCCCAGCTGGGTCAGGCCGGCGAAATAATTATTGGCGGGGTCGATCTCAACTTTCTTGTTCTCCCACTTCTTGAAGCCGGAGATGTCGATCTGGGGGTAGGCCGATTCGGCCAAGGCGAGAGAAGAACAGAGAACACAGAACACGGAACACAAGACGATGACGGCTGAGCGCTTTTTCACGAGGCCATTATATCATCAGGCGTATTTTTTGACTACCAGAATAGCGTTGTGCCCGCCGAAGCCGAAAGAGTTGGAAATAGCGGCGCGGATCGGCATTTTTCTCGCCTCTTTGGGGATGTAATCCAGGTCGCACTCCGGGTCCGGGTTCTCGTAATTGGCGGTTGGCGGGGCGAGATCGTTGACCACTGACAGGGTGGTGGCGATGAGCTCGACCGCGCCGGAGGCGCCAAGGAGATGGCCGATCATCGACTTGTTGGAGCTGATGGCGAGCTTTGGGGCGTGGTCGCCGAAAGCGGTCTTGAGCGCCATCGTCTCGTATTTATCGTTCAGTTCGGTCGAAGTGCCGTGGGCGTTGACGTAGTCGATATCTTCCGGCTTCAGGTTGGCGTCCTTGAGCGCCGCCCGGATCGCCCGGACCGCCCCTTCGCCGCCGGGCGCGGGCGCGGTGATATGGTTGGCGTCGCCGCTGGCGCCGTAACCGACCAGTTCGGCGTAAATATGGACGCCCCGTTTCTGGGCCGATTCGAGAGTTTCCAGGACGACGATCCCGCCCCCTTCGCCCATGACAAAACCGTCCCGTTCCCGATCGAACGGCCGGCTGGCCCGGGTCGGTTCGGCATTGCGGGTGGAAAGGGCCCGGGCCGCGGAGAAACTGGCGACCCCGAGCGGGGTGATGGCCGCTTCGGCCCCGCCGCAGAGGGCCATTTCGGCCGCGCCGCGCTGGATCGTCTTATAGGCCTCGCCGATGCAGTTGGTCCCGGTGGCGCAGGCGGTCACGACGCAAAAATTGGGGCCTTTGGCGCCGAGCATGATCGAAACGTAACCGGCTGCCATGTCGGTGATCATATAGGGGACGGTGAACGGGGAGAGCCGGGACGGTCCTTTGTCCCGCAAAATATAGGCCTGTTGCTCCAGCATGTCGATCCCGCCGATGCCGGAACCGACAACGACGGCGATCTCGTTGCAATTGTCCGGGCCGATGGCCAGTTTGGCGTCGGCGACCGCCAGTTTGGCGGCGGCCACGGCGAACTGGATAAAGCGCGCCAGCTTGCGCGCCTCTTTCCGCTCCAGGAAGAGGGCGGGGTCGAAGTCGTTGACCTGGCCGGCGATCGTCGTCTCAAAGCCGGTCGTGTCAAAATGGGTGATCGGACCAATGCCGCTCTGGCCGGCGCAGAGGTTGGCGAAATACTTGGCGTGGCCGATGCCGATCGGGGTGACGGCGCCGAGGCCGGTAATGACGACCCGTCTCATTAGTTGGCTGCCTCCGCTTCGCTGACTATCTCGGCGACGATCTTGGCCGCCGGCTTGATCGAGCGGTCGGGGATCTTCCAGACATATTCGCCGGAAAAGACGACCCCGTTATCGATGTCCCCTTGCTGGGCGTTATTCAGCGCCTGGATGATGCAGTACTCGAGCGAGCAATGCTTGAGGCAAAAATCGCAGCCGACCGGTTTGGGCGCGGTCTTAGTGCGGATCTTATCAACGAAGGGGGTCCGGATCGCCCGGCCGGGCATGCCGACCGGCGAACTGATCAAGACGATGTCTTCCTTGGTAGCTGACTGGTAACGTTGTTTGTAGATGAGCGGGGCGTTGCACTCTTCGGCCAGGACAAAACGGGTCGCCATCTGTACCCCGGACGCCCCGAGCTTGAGCGCCCGGACCACTTCGGAGCCATGGACGATGCCGCCGGCGGCGATGACCGGGAGCTTGACCGCCGCTTTGACCTCCGGGAAGATATCCCAGACGGAACGGTCGGTCCCGAGGTGCCCGCCGGCCTCTTTCCCTTCGACGATGATGGCGGCGGCGCCCAATCTTTCGGCGGTCTGGGCCAGGCGGGCGGAGGAGACGATGGAAACTATCGGGGTCTTGCCGGAATGGCCGTAGCCGAAAACGTCTCGGGAAAAACCAGCCCCCGTGATGATGAGGTCGATTTTTTCCTTGATCGAGGTCTGGACAAGTCCGACAAATTCCCGGGCGGCGTACATGATGTTAACCGCCACCAGTCCCCCTGCCGCCAAATCCCTGGCGATCTTGATCTCTTGCCGCAGCTCGTCAAAAGCGAGGCCGGAGGCGCCGATCACGCCGATCGCGCCGGTCGCGGCCACTGCCCCGGCCAGTCGGCCGGTGGATATCCTGACCGCCATCCCTCCCTGAATAATCGGGAGCCGGGCGGTCAAACCATCGATCTTGAGCTGCGGTAACTTCATGTTGATTCTCCTGTTACTTTTTGCCGTGCGCCATGACGTAGGTGATCGTGTCGCCGATCGTCTTGATCTTTTCGGCGTCCTCGTCCGGGATCTCCATCCCGAAATTCTCTTCCAGGGCCATGACCAGCTCAACGGTGTCGAGCGAGTCGGCGCCCAGGTCGTCGACGAAAGAAGCGGTGCGGGTGATCTCGGCGTCGGTCACGCCCAGCTGCTCACTCACCACTTTTTTCACTGCCTCGTAAACTTGGTTTTCGTCCATATTCATTCCACCTCCTTCCTTAATTAAATACTAAACTACATGTACATCCCGCCGTTGACGGCGAGCACCTGGCCCGTGACGTAATCCGACTCGGGCGAGGCGAGGAACAAGACGGCGTTGGCGACGTCTTCCGGCGTGCCCAGTTTGCCGAGCGGGATCTGGGCCATCATCTTCTCTTTGACCTCGGGCGCCAGCTTGTCGGTCATTGCCGTCTGGATGAACCCCGGGGCGATGGCGTTACAGCAAACATTACGCGACGCGAGTTCTTTGGCGATCGTCTTGGTGAAACCGATCACCCCAGCCTTGCTAGCCGCGTAATTCGCCTGCCCGAAGTTCCCCATCTGACCCACGATGCTGGCGATATTGATTATTTTACCGTATCTTTGCTTCATCATCAATCCCGCGGCCGCTTTGGCACAGTTGAAGACGCTGGTCAGGTTGACGTTGATAACCGCGTCCCAGTCCTCTTTTTTCATCCTGATCAGGAGGTTGTCCTTGGTGATCCCGGCATTATTGACCAGGATGTCTACTTTACCAAGAACTTTAACGGTTTCCGCCAGGGCGGCCTCGACTTCGGCCGGATCGGTCACATTGGTCTTCAAGGCGAGCGCCTTGACCCCCAGGGCTTCAACTTCCTTAGCGGTTTGGGCGGCCAGTTCCAGGTTGATATCGGAAACGACGACATCGGCCCCGGCTTTGGCCAGGGTGAGGGCGATCGCTTTGCCGATCCCTTGCGCGGCCCCGGTCACGAACGCGACCTTACCCTTTAGCTTCGTCATATTTTCCTCCTCGGAAACCTGCGAATAAACTTCGCGGTTTCCTCATCGATGTAGGGACAACCCTTGTGGTTGTCCATTATTTCGGACAGGGACAAGCCCTGTCCCTACATTTCCGAAAAAGACTTTACTTCAACGTTACTATCGATCTTCTTGATCAAGCCGGCCAAAACCTTCCCCGGCCCAACTTCCACGAACGAATTAACTCCGTCGGCGATCATTTTGCGGACCGAATCTTCCCAGAGGACCGAGCTGGTCACCTGTTTATACAATAATTCTCGGATCTCGGCCGCGCCGGTCACCGGCTGGGCGGTCACGTTCGCTATTACCGGGACCTGGGCCTCGTTTAACGCGATCTTCTCGAGCTCTTTTTTTAATTTATCGGCTGCCGGCTGCATCAATGGGCAATGGAATGGGGCCGAGACGGCGAGTGGAATGACCTTCTTTACTCCGGCCGCTTTCAGTTTCTCTCCGGCGGACTCAACCGCTTCCTTTTTCCCGGAAATGACGACCTGACCGGGCGAATTGAAGTTGGCCGGCCAGACATTACCGACTGCGGCGCAGATCGCCGCGATCGTCGCCCGGTCGCCGCCAAGCAGGGCGGCCATCGCTCCCTGGCCAATTGGAACCGCCTCTTGCATGAACTGACCGCGCCGGTTAAGTATTTTTACCCCGTCGGCAAAAGAGATGGCGCCGGCGGCGTAAAGAGCCGAATATTCGCCGAGACTGTGCCCGGCGACAAAATCGGGCCGTAAGCCGTTGGCCGTCAGTTGTTCGAACATGGCGACCGAGATAACGAAGATGGCGGGTTGGGTGACGGCGGTCTTTTTAAGCTCTTCCTCCGGTCCCTCCAGCACGATCTTTTTCAGGTCGAACCCGAGGATGGTATTCGCCTGTTCCAGGTACTTTTCGGCCAGCCCTAACCCCATCCCCACGGTCTGCGCTCCCTGGCCCGGGAATACAAAGGCTGTTTTCATTTAACCTCGCAGTTCTTTGATCTGCCGCGTCAGTAGCGGGACATATTCAAAGAGATCGCCGACGATACCGTAGGTTGCAACCTTGAAGATCGGCGCGTCGGGGTCTTTATTGATGGCGACAATGGTATCAGACGACTGCATCCCGGCCAGGTGCTGGATCTTGCCGGCGATACCGCAGGCGATGTAAAGTTTAGGCGAAACAGTTTTCCCGGTCTGGCCGACCTGGTGGTGGGCGCTGATCCAGCCGGCGTCGACCGTGGCGCGTGAGGCGCCGACCGCCCCGCCGAGGATGGCGGCCAGCTCTTCGATCAGCTTAAAATTCTTCGCTTCCTGGAGCCCCCGGCCGCCGGAGACGATGATCTCCGCTTCAGAAAGATTTACTTTGACACTCTCATCGGCCACTATTTCCAGCAACTTGACCAGCAGGTCTTCCGCGTTGATGACCGGGGAGAACCGGATCACTTCACCTTTTTTCGGAGCGGCTACCTTGATCTTCTTGAAAACCTTGGGCCGAACGGTCGACATTTGCGGGCGGTGTCTGGGCGCCTGGATCGTCGCCATGATGTTGCCGCCAAAAGCCGGCCGAGTTTGTAAGAGAATTTTCTTGATCGGGTCGATGTCGAGGCCGGTGCAATCGGCCGTTAGCCCGGCGCCGACGCGGATCGCCAGGCGGGCGGCCAGGTCGCGTCCCATGGTGGTGGCCCCCAGGAGCATGATCTCCGGCTTATACTTCGTGATCGCTTCGGCGATCGCCCGGGTATAGGGAGCGGTATGATAATGTTTCAGTTCCGGGTGGATGAGCAGGTAGACCTTGTCGGCGCCGTAGTCGAACAGGTGGTCGAGTTCTTCTTCAATATTCTGATCGCCGCAGAGAACGGCGCAAAGTTCGGTCTTGAGAACGCCGGCCAGCTTCTTCCCTTCCGACAGGAGTTCATAAGCGACCGACTGGATCTTCCCTTCGCGCTGTTCGGCAAAGACCCAGACCCCCTTAAAGTGGGAGAGGTCGGCATCGGCCCCGCCCAGCTCTTTTTTCAGATCAATGGCGTTGAATTTGCACGATTCGACGCAGGCGCCGCAAAGGGTGCAGGTATCGAGATCGATAACGGCTTTCCTTTCGACCATTTTGATCGCTGCAAAGGGGCAGGACTTAACGCAGAGGGTGCAGCCGGTGCATTTTTCGGCAATTATCTTAATACTCATGGTTCTCTGAAAATGTAGGGACAACCCTTGTGGTTGTCCGTTTTTTCGGACAGGGATAAACCCTGTCCCTACATTAAATAATTTTTCTCTCCTTTAATTTATCTAACAATTTAGTGACGACCTCGTTTGCTTCCCCACTTAGAACTTCCCCGCCACCCTTGGCGGGCGGGGTAAAGATCCGGACGACCGAAGTGGGCGAGCCGTTCAAACCCATATTCTTCGGATCCCCTTCGATCTCGGTGGCGTTCAGGGTCTTAACTTCCGCCTTCTTCGCTCTCATTAACCCTTTGAGCGAAGGGAGGCGCGGTTCGTTGATCTGTTTAACGACGGTCACGACCGCCGGCAGGGGGCACTCCACGACTTCGTTGACCTCTTCCAATAACCGCTCGATCTTGGCTGTGGAACCGTTGACCTCGATCTTGGAAGCGAAGGTGACTTGCGGGATATTCAGCCACTCGGCGATCCCCGGGCCGACCTGGGCGGTGTCGCCGTCGATCGCTTGCTTGCCGCAAAGGATCAGGTCGAACTTGCCGAGCTTTTTGATCGCCTGCGAGAGGGTGTAGGAGGTGGCCCAGGTATCGGAACCGGCAAAAGCGCGGTCGGAGACGAGTACCACTTCATCGGCTCCCATGGCGATCGTTGTCTTGAGCGCTTCTGCCGCTTGGGGAGGGCCCATGGTGACGACGGTTACCTTTCCGCCGTGCAATTCCTTCAATTGTAAGGCGGCTTCGACGGCGTTCTCGTCAAAGGGGTTAACGATCGAAGGGACCCCTTCCCGGATGAGGGTGTTGGTCTCCGGGTTGATCCGGACCTCGGTCGTGTCGGGGACCTGCTTGATGCAGACGATGATGTCCATTATTTCGAAGAAGCCAGTTCCTTGATGAGGGCGAGGCCGATCTGGTTCCGCTGGATCTGGTTCGTCCCCTCATAGATCTGGGTGATCTTGGCGTCACGGGCCATCTTTTCCACCGGGTATTCCTTCATGTAGCCGTAGCCCCCGAGGACCTGGATGGCGTCAATCGTCACTTTCATGGCGGTGTCCGAGGCGAAGAGCTTCGCTTCGGAAGCGGGGAGGGTGAAATTTTTGGCGCCGGCGTCGATCATCCGGGCGCAGGAGTAGACGAGGGCGCGGGCCGCTTCGATCTGGGTCGCCATGTCGGCCAGGATGTGCTGGATCGCCTGCAGCGAGCTGATCGGCTTGCCGAACTGGACCCGTTCGCGCGAATAGCGGAGCGCTTCGTCGAGCGCCCCCTGGGCGATCCCGACCGCCTGGGCGCCGATGCCGGGGCGGGTCATGTCGAGGGTCTTCATTGCCACGATAAAGCCCATCCCCTCTTTGCCGAGGAGCTGGCTCTTGTGGACCTTGCAATCCTGGAAAACCAATTCGCGAGTGGCGGAACAGCGGATCCCCATCTTGTTCTCTTTCTTGCCGAAAGTGAAGCCGGGGGTCCCTTTCTCTACTATGAAAGCGGAGGCGCCGCGCGGCCCCTTGCTCTTGTCGGAGATTGCGATGACGGTGTAGGTTTCAGCCTCGCCGCCGTTGGTGATCCACTGCTTGGTCCCGTTAAGGATAAAGTAGTCGCCCTCTTTCTTGGCGGTCGTTTCCATCCCGGCCGCGTCGGAGCCGGCGTTCGCTTCGGTCAGTCCGAAGGCGGCCAGCTTTTTACCCTTGGCGATGTCGGGCATGTATTTCTTTTTCTGTTCGTCGCTCCCGAAGAGGAGGATCGGAGTGGAGCCGAGGGCTGAGGCGGCGAAAGTGACGCCGACGCCGCCGCAAACGCGGCTGATCTCTTCGGTCGCCAGGCAGAAGTTAAACACACTCTGGCCCATCCCGCCGAGCTCTTCCGGGATGTAGAGGCCGCAGAGGTCGGCCGCGGCAAAAGCCTTGAGCGCTTCCCACGGGAACTCGCCGGTCTCGTCCCATTCGGCCCGTTTCGGCAAGGCCTTTTCCCGGGCCACCTTCTTGGCCAGGTCGCGGATCATTTGTTGTTCTTCGGTCAAAAGATAATCGAGCATTAACTTCCTCCTCGCCCCGAGCTTGTCGAGGGGCTACATTCTGACTATATTTGCTCCGTAGGTCAGTCCGGCACCAAAACCGGACAACACGAGCAGGTCGCCTGATTTTATCTTCCCTTCAGCCGTAGCCTCGTCCAAGGCGATGGGGACAGAGGCCGCCGAGGTATTCCCGTACTTTTGCAGATTAACATAAACTTTTTCTTTTGGCAACCCCATTTTCTTGCTGACATGGTCAATTATTCTGATGTTGGCCTGGTGGGGGATGAGGAGATCAATGTCGGCCGCAGTTTTTCCGGCTTGAGCCAGGATATCCCGGACCGAAGTCTCGAGTGCCCGGACGGCGAAGCGGAAAACTTCCTTCCCATCCATTTTAATGAAGCGGCCGTTCTTTTCTTCCGGATCGCGCGAGCCCCCTCCCGGCATCGTTAGGAAATGGCCGAGGTTCCCCTCCGCCCGGATCAGGCTGGCCAGGACCCCTTCGTTCTCGTTCTTGGTCGCGGTCAAAACGACCGCCCCGGCGCCGTCGCCGAAGAGGATGCAGGTGCCGCGGTCGGTCCAGTCGAGATATTTGGTCAAAGTGTCGGCGCCGACCAGGAGGATCGTCTTGAATTGGCCGCTCTCGATAAAGCTGCTGGCAGCGGTCAGGCCAAAGTTGAAGCCGGAGCAGGCGGCCGAGAGGTCAAAAGCGGCCGCTTTGGTCGCTTTTATTTTATCCTGCAGAATGCAGGCGGTGGACGGGAAGAGCATATCGGGGCTGCAGGTGCAGACTATTATTAAATCGAGCTGGTCGGGAGTAACTTTGGCGGCGGCGAGCGCCCGTTCGGCGGCGACTACGGCGAGGTCGGAAGTAGCGGTCGCGGCACCGGCAACCCGCCGTTCCTTGATGCCGGTCCGCTCCTGGATCCAGGCATCATTCGTGTCAACTAGTTTGGAAAGGTCGTCATTGGTCACGACCTTGGCCGGGAGGCAGGAGCCGGTCCCAATGATCTTTGCCTTCATTTAATTATTCCTTTCCTGCCGTCAAGACGGCATCTTGGAAATACAACCGACCAGGTCTTCGCGGGCCGCTTCGTAGGTGACCCGGATGGCGTTCTTGAACGCTTTGGCTTTGGCCCGGCCGTGCGCTTTAAAAACGACCCCGTCGATCCCGAGCATCGGGGCGCCGCCGTATTCGTCGTAATCGGTCCGTTTCTTGATCCCGGCAAAGGCCGGGAGGAGGAGAAAAGCGGCGAGATAGGTGATCGGGTTCTTGGTCAGTTCCTGCTTGATCAGGTGGAAGAGGAAACTGCTGACCGATTCGCCGAACTTGAGGACCAGGTTGCCGGTGAAGCCGTCGCAGACGACGACGTCGATCTCCCCGGAGAAGACCTCTTTTGGCTCGACGTTGCCGGCAAAATTGATCGGCGCCGCCTGGAGGAGCGGCCACGATTCGGTCACCAGCTCGTTCCCTTTTTCTTTTTCTTCCCCGATGTTGAGGAGGCCGACCCGGGGGTTTTTCACTTTGAGAATATGCTCGGCGAACTGCGACCCCATCTCGGCGAACTGTTTCAGCTGCTTCGGTTTGCAGTCGGAGTTGGCGCCGATGTCGAGGAGGAGGACCGGCCGTTTCTTCGTCGGGAAGAAACCGGCGATCGCCGGGCGTTCGATCCCGGTGATCCGGCCGAGGCCGAAGAGGGAGGCGGCCATCAGGGCGCCGGTGTTGCCGGCCGAGACTATGGCGTCGGCTTTTTTCTCTTTGACCAGGTTGACGGCGACGTTGAGCGAGGAATCTTTCTTCTGCTTGACCGCCTGGACGGGGGATTCGTCATTGCCGATGACGGTTGCGGCATGGACTATGGAGATCTCGCCTCGGGCCCGGTAATGGCCGAGCTCTTTTTTAAGGCGGGGCTCGTCCCCGACCAGGATCAGGCTGACCGGATACTCGAGGGAGGCCTGGACGGCGCCTTTAACGATCTCGTGCGGGGCATGGTCGCCCCCCATCGCGTCGACGGCGATCCGGATCACTATTTATTACCTTTTTTCCCTTTCTTCTCTTTTGGCTCTTTCTTTTGTTTCTTTTCTTTGGTCTCTTTGGACTTCAGCTTGAGGACCTGCCGACCTTTAAACATGCCGCAGCTCGGGCAGGCAATGTGCGGGAGGGTTGGCGCGCCGCATTGCGGGCATTTGCTCAACGAGAACGGCTTAAGACGATAATTGGAAAAGCGCCTCTTCCCCTGTCTGATATTTGAGTGTCGTTTCTTTGGTACTGGCATTTTTTATTCTCCTTTGGCCCGAGTTTATTGAGGGCCTGTGCAATTTTCTTCACAGATCGTTTGGGCCGGGACCGCTAACAGCAGATTCTGCCGCAAGACTTCTCCCAGGTCGAGCTTGTTGTCCCTGGGGAGCGGCAGGACAAAATCCTGGTCGGTCAGTTCAACCTCCGCCCCCTTTTTATACTCCGGTTGGGGGAGGTGGCTGGCGTATTCCTCGTCCAGCTCGGCGGTCAGAGCAGTCTTGAAGCGCCGGCCGCAGCGGGAACAGTCAACTTCGATCTCGGTCTCGGCGCTACCCTTCAGGGTGACGGTCGGCCCGAGATTGGTCAACTCGGCCTTGACCCGGACCGGCCGGGTCAGGACCAGGCCGGCCTCTTCTAAATTGAGCCTGACCTCCCGATCAAGATCAGCGATTTGGCCGCTCTTCCCGAGCAGTTTCGACAGGTCAATTTTCACAAGGCTATTCATTATACTAATAATGGGGCGGATTGGCAAGAGTGGTCAGCGGGCGCGGGGGTGGGCGTCGTCATAGACCTTCTTCAGCCGCTCCTTGGTGACATGGGTATAGACTTGGGTGGTGGAGAGGGAGACGTGGCCTAACAGCTCCTGGACCATCCGGAGATCCGCCCCCCCTTCCAAAAGGTGGGTGGCGAACGAATGGCGGAGGGTATGCGGGGTCACTTTCTTGTGGACCCCCGCTTTCTTGGCGTAAAGGAGGATCAGCCGCTCGATCTGGCGGGTCGACAGCCGGGTCCCCCGGCGGCCGAGGAAAAAAGCGTTCGTCTTGGCCCCACTAAGGAGAGCTGGCCGCGCTTTAGCCAGGTACTCTTTCATTGCTCGGCCGGCGTGGGAGCCAAAAATGACGATCCGCTCTTTCGACCCTTTGCCGAAAACCCTGATCTCCCCTTCTTCGAAGTCGACATTGGCTAGGTTGAGCCGCGCCACTTCAATGACTCGGATCCCGGTCCCGTAAATGACTTCCAGGATCGCCCGGTCGCGGAGTCCGGCTGGTTTTTCCGTCTCCGGGGCGTCCAGCAGAGACTTCATCTCTTCCGGGTAGAGGAAATTTGGCAGTTTGCGCGGTAGTTTAGGGGTAACGAGGTTCTGGAACGGGTTCTGCCCGACCTCTTTTTCCCGCATTAGATAGCGGAAGTAGGAGCGGGCGGCGGAGAGCTTGCGGGCGATCGAGCGGCGCGAGTAGTGGTGCTTCTCCAGCGCCAGCAGGTATTCCCTGGCCGTCAAACGGTCCAATTTCTTCCCTTTAATAAACCCAACGAGAAAGTTGAGGTCCCGGCCATAGTTGCTAATCGTGTGAGGAGAATAATTTCTCTCGTTTTTTAGGTGATTCAAAAAATTGTCAATTGGGATTTGTTTTGAAGTTTGAGGTTGGATGTTTGAGGTTCTATCAGAGCCCATATTGGGCGCGCTTGTCGGCGGTCAGCGGGACGTAACGGCCTTTTTCCTTGACCCAGGCGTCTTTTTTCTCAATAGGGCGGGTGTCGATATGGACCATGTTCTCTTCGGGGTAGAAACCGAGGCCGTTGATCCCCTCTATTTTCTCGGCGTACTTAAAAACTTCGGCCGCGGGGACCCCTTCGATCGTAAAGTTGACCGCTTTCCCCTTGGAGTGCCAGCTTAGCTTGTCCCGGTTCAGTTTTTCCGTATAACGGTCGCAGTAAAAGGCGGAAATGATCTTCGGCCGCTTCTTGAAGTTGACCGCGATCTGCTCCAGCATCCCGACCAGCCCGAGGTGGATCCGGTATTCGCCGCGGCACTCGGGGCATTTGCAGGCGAAGTCCCGGTGATTGAAATTTTCGCTCAGATTACCCATTAACATCATTCTATCATGCCAAGGTTAGTTCGTCATTCGGATTTGAACTTTGGTAATTAGTCGGCCCCCCCCATTGCCTTCTCCCTCCAACAAGCGTAGTATTGACCTTATGGGCGGGTTGAAGCGTAAAGTCTTAATGAAGTGTGAGTGCGGCCAAACAGTTGCCGTCGGAAGCGTTTTTTGCCCATATTGCCAGGGGGAGATCCAAAAGAAGAACGCCAAAGTGATCAATAGAGAGGAACAAGGATATCAGAAGAAGATCAGAGGGAAGGGGAAGAAGGCAAAATAAATACCCCCCGTTCCTTAGCCCCGCAGTCCCCCGCTAAAACGACCACTGGACATTTACGAAAGGCAAAAAGCTGGCTCTCCGGTCCATCGAATCGGCCGCGTAGAAAAGGCCGCTTACGCTGACGGTCCGGTTTTCGCTGATAAAGTCGGCGCCGACGGCGAGTTCGGAGCTCCGGCCGATCGGGACCCAATTCGCATAAGCTTCGACAAAGAAGTGGGACAGATCGCTTTGGTTGGTTATGACGCCGGCTTTAAAGCCCAACCCGGGAGTATTGATTGGATTAGAAGTGGCCAGGGCGCTGTCGTTGATATTGGTGGTCTGTTTGATCCCGCCGTGCACGATATAGTTGCCGTTATCAAACGCTCGGGAGAGATTGACCGCGAAGTCGACCGAGATGGGGGTGCTGGCGGCCAGCGGGTAATAGAGCGAAGAACCGATCGAGACTTGCGGCGCAAGGTCTGATTCCTCGACCAGCACGTACTTGCCGTAGAAGTTGGGGACTTGGAAGATGTCGAGCAGGCCGTTCGTTCCCACTTGTAACTTATTGGTCAGCCCGTAATTAACCCAGCCGATCATACTGGCATTTACTTGTCCTTGTTTAAGGTTATAGGCGGTTTCGGAAAAGAGCGACCAGGCTGGCCGGCCAGTCGCGGCGAAGCTTGCAGGACCAAATACGATCAGCAAACCTAAAGCGATAACGAGGACGTTGTTTTTCATGATCTCCCCCTTAAATTGACTAAGAGTAGTATAGCATTTAGTATTTAGAGTTCCAGCCCAGTGTAGTACAATTGCTGCTGGAGGCAAACCATGAAACACCTCATCGCTTGGTCCCTGGTTATCCTGTTGGGCGGCCAGTCGGCGGTCTTGGCCCGGGCTTTTGATAAACAAAAACTAATGGCGCTCGATCCGCTCTGCACGCAAAGGATCACCCATCAATCGGCGGCTTTTCAGAACGACCGGCTTTGGGCAAATCTGGGGCTCGGCGTGGCTCTTCTGACGGTCATCTGGAATAATAGCGGCGGCATGAGCAATGATGCCAAACTGGGCAATCTCACCCAAGGCTTTACTTTGCTAACGACCGGCGGCATTCTTTATTTTACCTCCGGAGATCCGGTGGTCCAGAAAGATATGCTCCGGGACCTCGATCTGAAGGGGATAGAAGCCGAAGAGGTCGCTTATTCGATCCTCAAGTATAACGCCGCCCGGAGCAAGGTGGCCCGGGAAAATTCCAGCATGATCCTAATGGCCACCGGGCTCGGCTATACCTGGTTAACCTCTATTGCCACGAGCGCCTCTCAATCTTATAAGGATGTTATGTATCTTAGCGCGGCCTACTATTTTCTCCAAGGTATCTGGGCTTATCTGAATCCCGGACAGAACGAAAAAGATATGGACAAGATAGACCAGGCGGTGGGAGCCAACTAGGCAGTCAAATTCTAAATTCCAGAAACATCAGTAATTTAGAGTTTATTGCGGTTTATTTCTGTCCAGCACATCCAACTCGGCAATAAGCTGTTCCAACTGCGCGTAGGCGGCGTCGAGGACCTCCTGGTGCGCGTGGGCTTTGATCTGTAACTTCTGGACTTCTTCACCGTTCAACTTACTGGCCGCTTCGGCCATTTTCAGATTTGCCGCCTCGAGCGCCAGCTCTTCGTCGTCGATCATCTTTTCGACCGCGGTTGTTTTAGTGAGCAAGGCGCAGCGCTGTTTGTTATAGGCCGCTTCTTTCGCTTCCTGGGCGCGGCGCGCCGTGACCGCCGTTTTATCTTTCTTCGGCTTTTTCGTGTCCGCTTCCCAGCCAACTCTGTCCAGAAAATCCTGATAGGTCCCCTCAAAGAGAGCGGCGCGCTCTTCGTTGAAGACGATCAATCGCTTGGCCAGGTGGTGGAGGAACATCTCGCTGTGGGTGACGATGATGACCGCGCCGGGAAATTCGTCGAGGGCGGCGATCAGCGAATCGCACGATTCGACGTCGAGGTGGTTGGTCGGCTCGTCGAGCAGGAGCAGGTTGGTCGGGGAGAGGAGGATCTTGCCGAGCGAGACCCGGCTCTTTTCGCCTCCCGACAGGACCGAGATCGGCTTCAGGGCAAGGTCGCCGCCGAACATCATTGCTCCGCAGGTCTTCCGGATATCGCTGTATTTAAGGTCCGGGCGTAATTTAGCCAGCTCCTGCTCAATGGTCAGGCTCTCGTTAAGCCGCAGGATATTGGTCTGGCCGAAATAACCGATCTTACAGTTGTCATGGCTGGTGATCTCACCGTGCTGGGGCGCGAGCTCGCCGGCCAGGAGGCGGAGGAGGGTCGATTTTCCTTTCCCGTTCTTGCCGACGACGCAAATGCGGTCCCTTTTTGCGATATTAAGCGACAGTTTTTCGATCAGGGTCCGTTCCGGCGTGTAACCGAAGGAAATTTCGTGGACCCGCATTAGCTGTTTAGCCGGGAACTCCAGCGCGTTAAAGCGGAAACCGAGGTCCATGATCTTGGCCAGCTCTTCTTTCTTCCCCATCTTTTCCAAAGCCTTGACCCTAGATTGGACGAGGCTGGCGCGGGCGGCGAGGGCGCGGAAGCGATTGATGAACTCGATCGTCTCTTCCCGTCTTTTCTCTTCCTTCCGGCGGGTCTTTTCGTAAACTTCTTCTTCCACCGCGATCTGCTCAAAAAGCTTGGCCGTGTCCCCCTCGATCTTCTTGATCTTGCGGCGGTGGATTGCCATAGTGTGGGTGGTGACGCTGTTCATAAAATCGCGGTCGTGGGTGATGATCATCAGCTCGTTCGGCCAGCGCTGGAGGAAGCGGGTGAACCAGCGGATCGAAACGATATCGAGATAGTTGGTCGGCTCGTCAAGCAGCAGCAGATGCGGCTCGGCCAGGAGGACCTTGGCCAGGTTAAGGCGGACCTGGAAGCCGCCGGAGAATTCGGCGGGCGACTTCTGGAGCTCCGCTTCGCTAAAACCGAGACCGGTCAGGATCTTCTCCGCTTTCCAGACCTGGCCTTTTTCTTCTTCCTGAAGTCCGAGGCAGGCTTCTTCCAAAACGGTCGGCTGGCTGAACTTCAGATGCTGTTTGAGGTAGCCGATCGTGTAGTTCTTGGGCAAAGAGATCCGTCCCTCGTCTGGCTTCACTTCGCCGGTGATCAGGCGAAAGAGGGTCGTCTTGCCGGAGCCGTTACGTCCGACCAAACCGATCCGCTCGCCGTTGTGGATGTTGAAGCTGATCTCGTCGAGCAATTCCTGCCCGCCGAACGAAAGTGAAAGGTCATTGATCTGTAGCATACATTTAATATATCACAACTTGCCTCGAGTGACGAGATTTCGCCGCTTCATTAACTAACAACACGCTCGCCTCTCGGCTCGCTACAACTAACGACTTCATGTTTTCATTGACCAGACAAGAAATACTAAGCATATCGCAAATTGCGATATCCTCTTCGCTCAAGTTTGCCAAGAATGTCAATGTCTTTACCGAACAGGGCGTGGCAATGCTGTCTGGTGTCCTGCATAGTCCAAGGGCGGTCATGGTCAATATCGCGATTATGCGAGCCTTTGTTCGTCTGAAGCAGACCTTGGCGGCACATCATGAATTGGCCGAAAAATTCAAACAGCTCGAATCAAGAGTGGACGAGCATGCTAGTGCGATCGTCCAGATAGTGGAAGAGATCAGGCGGATCGTCGAGCCGGTGAGGACAGATGCGATCGGGTTTAACGTGAGGTAAGGGTTGGGGGACTAAGTTGTTATTTACAAATTAAGCGAATTACTACATTGGCGGGGTTTAGGCAAAAAAAGGGGGGGGGCTCCCGACTTTTCCGTTTCAGCATTTTTTTGTTTTATCATTGTCAAATGCGCCCCCGTTATAAAACCAATCAAACGTCGCCGATTCGGTCGAATAGGGCTAGGGATAATTATTCCTCCTTTTCAACATTAAGGCCGATCTTAGCTTTCGGTTTCTTTTCAAAAGCGATCATTTTTTCAATCGCGCGAATGATCAGCCCGATCTCGTTGTCGTGGCGGTCGACTTTGTGCTTTAGTTCTTTGAATAGGTAGGAGAGACCCTTGTTTTTTGCAACGATCTGGCGGAGGTGGGTAAAGGCGCGCATTATTTGGATGTTGATCTTTATGGCGCGCCCGCTGTGCAAAACCGAAGAGAGCATTGCTACGCCGTTTTCAGTGAAAGCATAAGTCTTCTTTCTCCTGCCACCCCAACTTGATGTCACAAATTGTGACTTCAAGTTGGTAGCTCCCTTGGGTTCCAAGGGCTCAAATTGTGACTCTGAAGATGATATCGCAATTTGCGATATGTTTATTATTTCTTGTCTAGTCAGGGAAAACATAAGGTCATCCGGGAACCTATTGAGATTCCTCCTGACAGCCTGGTTGAGGACTTTAGTCGGGACACCGTATAGTGCAGCCAGGTCGAAATCCAGCATTACTTTCTGCCTTCTTATCATATAGATCTTGTTCTCAATCCTCTCGATCGGTATCATTTCCTTCATGTTTTCCTCCTTAACCCCCTGGTACTTGGTCGCTGGCACCTGATACCTAAGTTATAGCAATCTTATTACCAGGCTCGAACACAAGCGAAAGAGGTTAAAAACGACGAATATCCGACAGCAAGCGGCGAAAAACATCCATGGTGCGAGTCCGGGCGTTGGTGCTGTGCTATAATCGTCCATCATGAGCAAAGCAATCTGGAAAGAAGGGAACATGCTTTACCCAGCGCCGGTGGTTTTAGTCAGCTGCGGCGCGGTGCCGGCCGAATACAACCTGATCACGATCGCCTGGACCGGGAATATCTGTACCAACCCGCCGATGACCTATGTTTCGATCCGCCCGTCACGCCTTTCGCACGGGATCATCAAGCGAACGGGAGAATTCGTTATTAATTTAACGACCAAAGAATTGACGCGGGCGGCCGATTACTGCGGCGTTAAGTCCGGCCGCGACATCAATAAAGCGAAGGAGCTTCACTTGAACCTCCTCCCGGCGAGCAAGGTCAAGGCGCCGCTGCTAGCCGAGAGCCCGATCAATATTGAATGCAAAGTTACGGAGATCAAAAAGCTGGGGAGCCACGATATGTTCCTGGCCAAGGTCCTCTGTATCCATGCCGATAAAAAATATATTGATAATAAAGGGGCCCTTCGCCTCGACCAGGCGGAACTGATCTGTTACTCCCATGGCAAGTATTACGCCCTGGGAAAAGAACTCGGCCATTTCGGCTATTCGATCCGGAAACGGCGCTGAAACTAAAATGCTCCACCAGATAATCCGCTCCCGCCGCCGCAGTATAGCTTTAGAGATTACCCCTCAAGCGACTTTGGTTGTCCGCGCGCCGCACCGCGCTCCCCATGCCATGATCGCCGAAATGATCGCCCGGCATAAGGGGTGGATCGAACGGCAGATCGAACGCGTTACGCGTTACTCGTTACGCGTTACGCATGTTCCGTTAACCCCCGCGGAGCGGGAGTCCTTCTTACATATAGTAAGGGAGCGCGTCGAGCTCTTTTCGGCCAGGGGAGGGTATCGGCCGCAAAGGGTCCGCTTATCCCGGGCGGCCAAAAGATGGGGTTCATGCAGCCGGCAGGGGAGCCTCAATTTCTCGGACCGGCTGGCTCGCGCTCCTTTGAGCGTCCTCGATTATGTCGTCGCCCACGAACTTGCTCATCTTGTCCAACCGAACCACTCCCGGCGCTTTTGGGCGGAGGTTGAGCGGCTCCTCCCAGGGTATAATACCGAACGGGTCTGGCTCAAAGAGCGGGGCCGCTCTTTATAAGGGAAAAATGGGGCTTGACAAAACCGGACCGGGTTTGCTATACTAGACCAGTCGAAGTTAATGGTGATGAGATCTTGAGATTCTGCAGCTTAGATCATGTTGATGCCCTCTTATGTTGGCCTCACATACCGTTAATCGCAGAGAAATAAATAAAGGGAGAAACATCTGATGAAAAGTATTTTTGTGGGCAATTTGCCCTGGTCCGTTAATGACGCCGAGCTGTCTTCGCGCTTCAGCGAATTCGGCAACGTCATTTCGGCCCGCGTGGTGAACGACAAGTTCACCGGTAAGTCCAAAGGTTTCGGTTTCGTCGACATGGAAGATTCCGACGCTGAAAAAGCCATTGCCGCGATGAGCGGATTCAAATGGGGCGATCGGGAGATCACCTGTAACGAAGCCAAACCGCGGACTGAAAGTCGCGGCAACGATCGCCCGCGCCGGTTCTAATAACCGACGTTGCGGTCTAGGCTGATTTATTTAAGGCCCCGGGTAACACCGGGGCCTTTTTATTTGCCAGGTTAACCAGTTTATGTTATAGTGAATTTGGTATTCATTAACTCGAGCTTGTCCGCTCGTATGAGGGAGGCAAAGAAAATGAAGAAGAAGTACCTGTTTACCTCGGAGTCTGTGACCGAAGGCCATCCGGATAAGGTTTGCGATAAGGTTTCCGATTCGATCGTCGATGCTATCATTGCCAAGGACCCGCCCGCCCGGATCGCGGTCGAAACGCTGGTCACCAACGGCCTCTGCGTCGTGGCCGGCGAAGTGACGACCGGCTGCTACGTCGAGATCCCCGCCATCGTCCGCGAAGCGATCAAGGACTGCGGCTACACCCGCGCCAAATACGGTTTTGACTACGAGACCTGCGGTGTCCTCGTCTCGATCAAGGAACAATCCAAGGATATCGCCCGCGGTGTCGATACCGCCCTCGAGATCAAGGGTGGGGAAGTGACTAAGGAAGACCTGGAAAGACTGGGTGCCGGCGACCAGGGGTTGATGTTCGGTTTTGCCTGCGACGAAACCCCCGAGCTGATGCCGCTGCCGATCACCCTGGCCCACCGCCTGGCGCAAAAGCTGGCCGAGGTCAGGAAGACCGGAGAGCTCTCTTACCTCCGCCCCGACGGCAAGTCGCAGGTCACGATCGAATATGAGGACGATAAGCCGGTCCGCATCCACACCGTCCTGATCGCGGCGCAGCACGCGCCGGATACCGATACCAAGGTCCTGCAGCAGGAGATCCTGGAGCGGGTCGTCCTGCCGGTCCTGCCGGCGGAGCTGGTCGATGACCAGATCAAGTATTATGTTAACCCGACTGGCCGTTTTGTCATTGGCGGTCCGCAGGGGGACACCGGGGTGACCGGCCGCAAGATCATCGTCGATACCTACGGCGGCTACGCCCGCCACGGCGGCGGCGCTTTCTCCGGCAAGGACCCGACCAAGGTCGACCGCTCGGCCAGTTATGCCGCCCGCTGGGTAGCGAAGAACATCGTGGCCGCCGGGCTGGCGACCAAGTGCGAAGTGCAGATTGCTTACGCTATCGGTATCGCCCGGCCGCTCTCGGTCATGGTCGATACTTTCGGCACGGGGGAGATCCCGGACAGCAAGATCGCCAAGCTGGTTGACGAAACCTTTGACCTCCGCCCCGGGCTGCTCATCAAGCACCTTAAATTGCGGCGGCCCATCTACAAGCAGGTCGCGGCTTACGGCCATTTTGGCCGGCCGGAACTTGACTTGCCCTGGGAAAAAACGGATATGGCGGCGGAGTTAAAGAAAAAAGCTAACCGAGGTTAGTCGAGGCTGAAGCGCTGGCCGAAGAGGGCTTTACCGCCCCCGGTGTAATCTTCCCAGATGATAATGAAAGAGGAGCTCCCCGGCTGGCCGAGTATTTTCGGCGCGCGCGCCCCGTTGGTTGTCTTCACCTGTAAACCGTTGGCGATCCAGCGCGGCTGCCCGCGGCCAGTCAACCCCTGATAAAAGATCTCGTACTGCCGGCCGTTGCGGTAATCTTCCCAGGTGACGATGATCCCGCCGTCTTTCCAGCAGATGGCTTGCGGCGCGTATTGCGTCAGCGGCAGTGAAGCGACCGGCATGCCATCTTCCCCCCAGGTCAATTTCCCCTGGGCCGAGATGGCCGCGGCGAAAATATCCCAGTTGCCGTAGCGGTAATCTTCCCAGACGAGGATCGAGTTGTCGCAGAGCTGCGGATTCTGCTGGGTGCGCGGCGCCTGGTTGATCGGTATCCCGTCAGTCAGCCAGAGGGTCTTCCCTGCCGCGTCGAGCCGCTGGGTGTAAATGTCGTAGCTGCCGCCTCCCTTGTCGGTCCAGACGATGACCGCGCCGCCGGCGCCGTCACTCGATATCTTCGGGTTGCGCTGGATGTCAGGGGCGCCGCAGACCATGACCCCCTCCTTGTTCCAAAGCGCTTTGCCGCTCCCGTCGAGCCGCAAAGCGTAGATGTCGGGGTTCCGTTCCCCCCGGCGGTAGTCGGACCAGGTCAGGATGATCCCTTTCCGGCCGTCAATAATCATATTTGCCTCGATCTGGTCGCCGTTCTCGCCGCAGGCCGCGGCCCCGTTCTTCCCCCAGAGGAGGTCTCCACTGCCGGAGAGGCGCTGGCCGTAAAGATCTTTCAGGCTAAGGGTGTTGCGCTCGTCTTCCCAGATGACGATCGCGCCACCGCCGCCGTCGGAAGCGATGACCGGCTTCTCCTGACGCGACTTGATCTCGGTCAGGGGGAGGCTCCCCCCGGCGAAAAGCTTGCGGCCGTCGCTGCCGATATGCTGGGCGTAGATCTGGGTCCCCTGCGGATTGCGGCTGTCTTCCCAGGCGACGATCACGCCGCCCGAACCGTCACTGACCGCCTGCGGGTTCAGCTGGTCAGCCTGGACCTTGGCGACCGGCAGGGCGTTCTTCCCCCAGAAGAGGGTCCCTTCGCGGTCGATCTTCTGGGCGTAGATATTGAGATAACCGGAGCGGGCGTCTTCAAAGACTAAGATAAGATTTCCCCCGCTGGCGTTGACCAGGCTGGCATTTTGGTGGAGGACCAAGCCGGGCGCCGCTGCTAGGCCCAGGCCCTTCTCACCCCAGCTGCGAAGACCATCGTTAACTGTCAGCCTCTGGCCGAAAATGTCATAATTGCCGGAGCGCTTGTCCTGCCAGGCGAGCGCCAGCTCGCCCGCGGTTGTGACCGCCAGAACTGGTTTTTCTTGGGGGCGATTGCTGCCGGCGACCAGGTTCCCCGCTTCCGACCAGAGCGGCAGGCCGGAGTTGTTGATCTTCTGGGTGAAAAGGAGAGGGTAACCCTTGCGGCTGTCTTCCCAGACGACGACCCAGTCGCTCGTTTTCAGTTTGACGATCTCGGCATGCTCCTGCCGGCCGGTGGCCTGGGCGAGGCGGCGTCCGTTCTCCTCCCACTCTGTTTTTCCCGTGTTGCTGACCCGCTGGGTGTAGATGACGGTTTCTTCTTCGCGGCCGTCGCTCCAGGCGACCACTGCGCCGCCGTTGCCGTCATCGGCCAGGCGGGGGTCATTTTGGTTGAAGGGAGCGATCGTGACCGCCACGCCATCCTCGTCCCAGAGCGGAGCGCCGGCCAGGTCGATCTTTTGGGCGTAGATATCGACATTACCGTTCCGGCTGTCGTGCCAGGCGAGGATAAATCCTTTATCAACCGGGAGGATAAGCGGCCGCTCCTGGTTCTGCGCCGCGGCGCAGAGCGGGATTCCCTCCTTTTCCCAGAGCGCCTGGCCGTTCCCGTCAAGCCGCTGGCCGTAAATGTTGTTGTCGGCGGCGCTGTTCCGCCCGTCGGCCCAGACGATGATCGCCCCGCCGGCCCCGTCGGAGGCGATCTTGGGATACCATTGCGTGCCGGCGGCCGTGCAGACCGGGAGGCCGTCGGAGAGCCAGAGCGGGAGCCCGGAGGCATTGACCCGCTGGGCATAAATATCTTCACCGCTGCCGCTCCGGTAATCATGCCAGGTAATGATGGCGCCGCCCGCGCCGTCGCTGGCCAGGTTGGGGGCGAATTGTCCGGCGGCGGCCTTACAGACCACTAGGCCGTTCTCGCCCCAGAGCGGGGTGCCGCGCGAGTTGAAACGCTGGGCGAAGATGTCGGCATTGCCGCTACGATACTCTTGCCAGGTCACGATCAGGCCGCCGAGACCGTCGTCGATCAGTTGGGGGCTATTCTGGTTGCCGTTCCGGCCCAAACTAACGCTGGCCTCGGCCCAGAGTTTCTCGCCTGCCGGAGAGAGCTTCTCGACGTAGATGGCGGTGTAGCCGAAACGTCCGTCTTCCCAGGCGAGCAGAAGATTGCCGTCGCTCGCCGGGCGGAGTTGAGGGTTTTGCTGGATGGTATTGCCCGGAGTATTGCAGATCTCCAGGCCGTTCTTCCCCCAGAGCGCGGCGGGCGGGGTGGCGGATGTGGCCGCTTCTTCGCTGGTCTGGGCTGCGGCCAGCCAGGCGGCGCTGCCGAGAATAAAAGCCAGGGCAAGTAATGCCGCCAGCTTAGCGCGTTTCATTTGGCCGCCGCTTCAGCCAGTTTCATCGAAATTATTTTCGAGACTCCCGGCTCTTCCATGGTCACGCCGTAAATGTTGTCGGCCGCCGCCATCGTCCGCTTGTTATGGGTGATGACGATCATCTGGGTGGAGTCCGAGAAATCCCGGAGCAATTCGGTAAAGCGGCCGATATTGGCTTCGTCGAGCGCCGCGTCAACCTCGTCCAGGAAACAGAACGGTGCCGGACGGATCTTCAGCAGCGAGAAGAGGATGGCGATGGCGCAGAGCGAACGCTCGCCGCCGGAGAGGAGCGAGAGGGAGAGCCAGCGCCGGCCGTTCGGCCGGACGGCGATCTCAATTTCTGCCTCCAGCGAGGCCACTCCCTGGGTCAGGGTGATGCGGGCTTCGCCGCCGGCAAAGAGCTTGGCAAAGGTCGCGGAAAAAACTTCGGAGAGCTGGCGCATCGTCTGGCCGAAACTCTCTTCGGCCCGGGTATCGAGTTCGACGATCAAATTCTGTAAATTCTCCCGGGCGGCGTTGAGGTCGGCCAGCTGCGCCTCCAGGAAGGTCAGCCGCTCGCGGCTCCGGTCAAACTCCTCGATCGCCAAGAGGTTGACCGGTTCCAGTTCGCGCAGGCGGCGTTTTCCCGCCTCGACATCCGTTTTTGCCTTGGTCACGTTGCTGACCGTGTAGGGGAGCGCGAGGGTCTCGGGGAGAGAGAGGTTATACTCGGCCGAGAGTTTCTCTCCGATACCGATGACCTCGCCTTCCAGCTTGGCCAGGGCGATCTCGAGGCTCGCGGCCGCTTCCCCTTTTTCCCGTTCCAGCTTCTCATCGCCGTGCCGCTTCTCTTCCAGGGCGAAGATCTGGGCGCGCAGAGCTTCGCGTTGTGTTTTCAAGGCGGCCACCCGCTCGGCCAAGGTCGTCTTGGTCTCGGCGGCGCCGCCGGCGAGAGTGGCCAGTTCGTTCCGGTGGGCCTGCAGGCTAAAGTGGTTCCGTTCCAGCGCTTCGGCCAAACGAGCGCTTTCCCCGGCCAGCAGGTCGAGCTGCAGTTGGCGGGTCGCTTCCACTTCTTTGCTTTCGAGCAGTTGGTAGGGGAGCATCTGTCCGAAGCAGGCGGCGATCTCGGCTAACAGGGCAAAAAGTTGCCGGGTTTGCTGGAGGAGGAGCTCGAACGTTTCCCCGGCATTCCCAATATTTAAATGTGAGGCATTGTTCTCGCCGCTGTTGGCCGTGAGCTGGTCAATCTTACGTTGCAGGTCGGCCTGCTTGGCGACCAGCTCCAAGCCGCTTCTTTCCGCCCGCTCGATCTCGCCGGCCAGGAAGCGCCGGTTCAGCTCCAGGTCGCGGAGGCGGTCTTTTTCGGTGTCGAAGCTAGCCAATGATTCGTCGGTCTCGATCTCGAGGCGGCGCAGCTCTTCACGCCGGTTGTTCAGCTCGGTCTCGTCCTGTTGTTCCGCGGCCACCTTCTCGGCGCTGGCCTGCCTGGCCTGGGCCAGGTCGGCCTCGAGCTTGACCTTCTTTTCCAGTATTCCGCCGAGGAGCTTCTTGCACAGGCCGATCTCGGTCTCCTTGACCTGGCCCTGCAGCTCGAGGTACTCGCGCGCCCGGCGGGCCTGTTCCTCGAGGGTAATGAGGTGTTCGCCAACCTCAACCTTGAGGTCGTTGATCCGGAGGAGGTTCTGTTCCGCGGCGATCAGTTTCCGCTCGGCGGCCACTTTGCGCGTTTTGTATTTATTGATCCCGGCCGCTTCTTCGAAGACCGCGCGCCGTTCCTCGCCTTTGCTGGAGAGGATGGCGTCGACCTGGCCCTGGGTAATGATCGAATAGGAACCTTCCCCAAGGCCGGTGTCGAGCAAGAGGTCGCGGATATCCTTGAGGCGGCAGAGGTTTTTGTTGATCGAGAATTCGCTCTCCCCTTCGCGGAAGGTCCGCCGCTTGATCGCCACTTCGCTGAAGGCGACCGGGAGCTTGCCGGAGCTGTTATCGAAGAGCATAGTGACTTCGGCCAGCGAGAGGGGGCGGCGGTGGTCGGTGCCGGCAAAAATAATGTCGGAGAGGGCGCCGACGCGCAGCTCCCGCGGATTGTCCTCGCCGAGGACCCAACGAGCGGCGTCCATAACATTGCTCTTGCCGCAGCCGTTCGGGCCGACCACGGCCGTGATCCTTGCTTCAGGACTTAAGCTGATCTCGGTATTATCAGCGAAGGTCTTAAAGCCGCGCAGAGTCAGGGATTTTAATAGCATTTTACATTACTATAACATATGTTAAAATAACTGCCAATGAGTAAGTTTCTCTGGCTCCTCTGTTTGCCGGTCCTGGCTACAGCCGGCTGGGCGGAAGTTACTCTTTTTAATCCCCCCGATAAGTTCGTCACCTTTTCCCCGGTCGTCATGCTGCAGGGCCAGAGCGCGCCCTCCGCGCCGTTACTGATCAACAACACCAGCTTTACCGCCAAGAGCGACGGAAGCTTCAGCTGCGGGCTCGTCCTGAACAAGGGGAAGAACCGGATCGAAGCGGGCGGAAAAACGGTGCGCGTCCTCCGCCTGGTTACTTTTCCCGATATCGAACAGGCCTACGAAGGGAAAAAGCACTGGGCGCGCGGACCGATCGTCTATCTGGCCACGCTTGGCATGATCGAAGGTTATCCCGACGGCAATTTCTATCCCGGCAATCCGGTGACCCGCGGCGAGCTGGCCACCTGGCTGGCTAAAGCGAAAAAACTCCCTGTCCCCACGCTCGAGGTCGACGTTTTTTTCGACGTGCCGAAAGAGCAGTGGCGAGCTCCTTACGTTAAAGCGATCACCGCCGCCGGCTACATGCCGCCGTATTCTACCGAGATGTTCGGGCTGGACGACCCGATCTCGAGACGCGAAGCGGCCGAGATCGCCATCAAGACCGAAGGCCTCGGCATCGTCGCCAAGATCACTTCGTTCTTCCGGGACGTGCCGCAGCAGGAGCGGGGAGCGGCGCCGATCTACACCGCCCGCGAAGGCGGGCTGGTGATCGGTGTTTCCAAGGATGTCATGGTTTATGACCCGGAACGAGCGATCACCCGGGCGGAAGCGGCGACCCTGGTTGCCCGTTTCTCCGCCGCCCAATGGGGGATCCGCTATCTCTCCGATTTTGAGAACGGTTATGGTCCAGAGCGATTATGCGGTCTCAATGTCGCTCCGCGGGTCGTCTCTTTTGCCGTCTTACCGGCCGAGGTCGGGCTGAAACCTGGGGCCAAGATCAGGCTGCGGGCCGAGCTCGCTTCGCGCGAGGTTTTCGCCCCGCTGGCCAAGGTCAAAGTAGACCTATCCTCGATCGGCGGCCTGGCCGACGCCGAGATGTATGACGACGGAACCGGCGGCGACGACACGCCAAACGACCTGATCTACGCGCTCAATCTCTCTTTCGATCCGTTGTCGGCCGGGACCAAGACTTTCTGGTTGTCCGCCACGGATAAGCTCGGTTGGGAAGGTACCGCCCAAACCACCCTTCTGGTCGTGAAGTGATGCAGGCGCAACGTCTTCGGCTGTTGATAGTCTTGCTGGCCGGTTGCTGTTTTGCCGGCAGCGCCTTTGGCCAGCTGGCCGAGCTCGGCCTCAACCCGCTCCGGCTCGAAATAGGGGCCCGGCCGCTCGGTTTCGGCGGGGCCTTTACCGGCCTGGCTGATGACGTCAATACTGCCCTGTATAATCCCGGCGGGCTCGCCTGGGCCAAAGGGATCTCGCTTACCCTCAAAGGTTTCGAAGATATCGTCGCCCTCCAGGCTTATCCGACCGGCTTTGGCTCCTCACTTGGCCTGGCGGTCATCAACCAGCGCCTGACCGATATCCCGGACCCGTTAGGCGGCGTGGCTAATTCCAACAGTAACATCGTTCTCCTCGCCTATGGCAGCAAGCTCAATTTTATTCCTGCCCTCTATAACCGTGACGAGGCTTTTCAGCGGATGGGGGTCGGCTTTAGCCTGAAGGGGTTGCTGGGGGAAACGCTCCGGCGGACCACCCAGCGCGATCGTTCGGCGTCCGGCTGGGACATGGACCTTGGCTGGCTCTGGAAATACAAAGACTGGTGGTCGGTGGGTGCGACGGCGCAAAATATCCTGCCGGCTAAAATGCTCGGCGGCGGCGAGATCAGGTGGGATGTCGGCGGCGTGGAAGGGATCCCCTCCACCCTTAAGTTCGGCACAGCCGCCCGGGTCATCGGCGACCTGGGGGCGCCGCTCGTCCTGGAAGGGCGCGAGTTAACGCTCGGCGGGGAGCTTGACCTGGTCAATGGCAGCGGGGCGCTCCTCCGGCTCGGCGGCGAGTGGGGGGTCAACAAGACCTATTATTTCCGCACCGGCATCATGGGCCAGTCCAAGCCGGGCGGCAGCGCTTACAACCTGAACTTTGGCTGTGGTTACCGGACCGAAGCGTGGGGGATCGACCTGGTCGCCGCTCACGAGCCGCTGCGCGACGAAGGAATATTCTATTTTTCCGCTCTGTACTTCCCGAAGGACTGGATCGTCCTCAAACAGCTTGATCTCGACCGGCCCGGCCTGTTGCTCGAAGAGGCGTTCGAGAAGTTCTCGCTGGCCGATAACATTGTTACTTACGAGGATAAGATAGAAATATTCGGCCAGGTCAAGCCGGGGGTCGAGGTCTATATCAACGGCCTGCGTGCCGCCACGGCCGCCGATAATACCTTCCGGGTCATGGTGCCGCTCAAGCTGGAGAAAAATTTAATTATCGTCGAAGCGCGTTACGAAGGGGACAAGAAGACCTGGACCTACAAGGTCCTCCGCCAGGCCAAAGTTAATTTGGCCGGAGAGAAAGAGCTTAAGCAGCAGCTCGACCGGGCCAAGTCCGAGGCCGAGAAAGAAGCGCTGAAGAAGAAGCAGCAGGAGATGGCCCAGAAGAAAAAGAAGGTCGAAGAACTGGTTACCCTCGGGGTGATCGAAGTGACGGCCGAGGCGGAGTTCCGGCTCGACGCCAGTATCACCCGCGGCGAACTAGCGACCTGGCTGGCCAAGTCGACCGGCCTGCCGCTCCCCAAGGTTGACCGGGACCTCTTCTCCGACGTCAAACGCGACGATCCGCGCGCCCCCTACATTAAGCTCGTCCTGGATTGGGACCTACTGCGCGGCTTCCCGGACGGCACCTTCCGGCCCAACGCGCCCGTTTCCAAAGAAGAGGGGGACAAGCTTTTCCGTGTCCTGAAAGTGCAGAAATGAACGCCCCACGCCAACCATTGAATAAATATTGCCTCGGCCTCCTCCTGGCGGCGCTGGTCCTGGCCGGCCTGGGGAGCGGCGCGGCCGCGGCCGCCAAGCCGGCCGCGGCGGAAGAGACGCTGACCAAGGGCGAAGCGGTCATGCTGATCTCGGCGACCGATTTCATGAAACAGAAGATCGGCGAGCTCTTCTCCTGGACGGTCGGCTACGACGTCACTAAGGTCAATCGGGTCCGCCTGACGCCGACCATCAACTATGTTAGGGCGCTGCCGAAAAAAGTGCCGCCCGACGGCCGGACCGTGGTCGAGGTGGTCGCTTCGGTCGATGACCCGTCGGGGTTGCTCAATATCGCCGGCGTCCGCGCCGACCTTAGCTCGATCGGCCGCCTGGCCAACACGATGCTGGTCGACAACGGCCTCTTTGGCGATGAGAGATCGGGCGACGGTGTCTACACGCTGCAGACCAGCGTTTCGCAAAAGATCGACCTCGGCTTCAAGGATATCCCAGTGGCCGTGGCCAACAAGAAGGGGTGGCTGGCACTGGCCAAGACGACGCTCGACATCAGGAAAAACCCGCTCATTCTGGAGGCGCGCTGCCAGCCTAATCGGGTCTTGGCAGATGGCCGATCATCCGTTACAATTAGCGTCAGGGTCGATAATCCGGGCCGGCTGGCCGATGTGGCCGCCGTCTTGGCCGATCTCCGGCAGTTTGGTTTGCCTGACCGGGTCGGCCTGTTGAACGACGGCCTGCGCGGCGACAAGGCGGCCAATGACGATCTCTGGACGATCCAGTTCGCCTTACCGGCGGGGGTCTCCCCGGGGACCTATCTTGTCCCGATCCAGGTGACCAATTTGGTCGGCGGCCTGGCGGCCGGCGAAACGACCCTGGCGGTATATAAATAATGTTCTCAACATTAACGATCATTAGTATTTTCATGGAGATCTTTACCGTCGGGATATTGTTCTCCGGCGGGCTGACCTTCCTCTGGAACGCTCTCGCTAAACGGAGCCGCAAGGACCTCTTTTTAGGCCTGGTCTTTCTGGCCAGTTTTTCTTACATCGCGGCTGTCTTGAGTTCCCAGCTAATGAACAACCTGGGGCGCCCGCTGGCTGACCTGATCGTCGCCCAGAAGATCGTTGCGATCAGCATTCTCCTCGGCGGCCTCTTCGTCTGGCTCTTTTTGGTCGAACGCTTTAAGGTCCGTTTCGGCCACTGGCTCTCCCTGCTGATCGGCCTGGGGGTTGCCGCCCTCATTGCCCGAGTCCTTTCTTCCAGCGTCAATCTCGTCTTCCGCGAAGGGATCATCGAGCCGATCGTCTATTTTTCCCACTGGGTCCCGGTCAAGCCGTTCTTTGCCCTGATGTGGGCCTTGCTGGCGATTTTTTATTTCGGCTCGGCCCTGGCCAGCGCTGGCGGCCGGCGGGCCCTTGCCTTATACGCCGGCGGTTCGGTCATGCTCGTCCTGGCGGCGTTGTTCTCTTCCTTCCTCTACATTCGTTTCGGTGAGGCCGGTTACCTGCTCGCCTCCTGGATCTTGCTCCTCATCTCCAGTCTCGGACTGCTACTAAGCGAGCTCGTCTCGCCCGACGCGCCGGAAGCCTTTTCCCCGCTCCGTTTCCTTAGGACCCGCATCCTGTTCAAACTAGTCCTCATCTTCATTCTCCTGATCGTTATCCTCTTCGAAGCGACGACCCTGGCCACGATCAATATCAGCAAGACCGCCCTCTCCAAATACATCAAGGCGACCTACTTGAAGGTCGCCCAGAATATCGCCGGCCAGATCGCGGCCAGCCCCGAGGCGCCGACGCCGGAAAAGCTCCAGGTGCTCATCTCGCAAGTCGAGCTCGCCGCGAGCGGCGTCATCTTTGTCGTCAATAACCGGGGAGAGCTGGTCGCCCATCCCGACCGCAAGCGCGCCCTGCAGCGGGAGAACCTCCGGGCGAACGAAGGGGTCAACCGGCTGCTGGAAGGCCAAAGCGGGGCGGGCGAGTTCCGCGACGAGCTTAACGCGACGGTCGTCGGGGCCTACGTGCCGATCCCCAAATACGGGTTGGGGGTGGTGGTCGAGGAGCCGAGGCCGCTGGCTTATTTTGACATGCGCTTGCTCGAGAGCAATTCGCTCCTCTTTGTCATCGCCGGGATGATCCTGACGGCGCTGACCGGGATCTTTTTCGCCCGCTCGATCGAGCGGCCGATCAAGGCGCTGACCCTCGGCACCGAGGCGGTCTCGCGCGGCGAGCTCGGCTATCACATTTCGGTCAATTCGGTCGACGAGATCGGCCGGCTGGCGACCGCTTTCAACCAGATGACGCGCGACCTGCGCGACAGCCAGGAGCGGCTGATCCTCTCGGAGAAGCTCGCCTCGCTGGGGACGATGGCGGCCGGCATGGCACATGAGATCAAAAACCCGCTCGTTTCCCTGCGGACCTTTACCCAGTTGTTACAGCAAAAATGGGACGACAAGGAGTTCCGCGACAAGTTTTCCCAGATCATCCCGACCGAGATCGAGCGGATCAACCGGATCGCCGAGTCGCTCCTTAAGTTTGGCCGGCCGATGAAACCGGAGCTGACCCGGGTCGATGTCAACGCGCTGCTGGAAGAGGTCCTCCTCCTTTTTGAGAGCGAATGCAAAAAGTACAACGTCAGCGTGACCAAGAAGATGGCCGAGCTCCCCGAGATCTCGGGCGACGCCGGCCAGCTCTCGCAGGCCTTCGTCAATATCATCAAGAATGCCATCGAGTCGATGCAGGCCAAGGGCGGCGAGCTGATCGTCAAGAGCGACGTCGGCGAAGTGGTCAAGCTCGGCAAGATCCGGAGCCGCAAAGGGACCAAGCTGGGCGAAGAGATGGTCTGGGGCGAGGAAGAGGAGATGGTCAAGCCGCTGCCGGTCATTTTTATCGAAGTGACCGACACCGGCGAGGGGATCAATGAAGAGAACTTAAAGAGCCTGTTTGATCCGTTCTTTACCACCAAGATGACCGGGACCGGCATGGGACTCCCGATCACGCTCCGGATCATTGAGGAGCACAAAGGTTCGGTCAAAGTAAAAAGCCGTCCCGGCCAGGGGACGACTTTCATAATAACGCTGCCGCAGAAACTTTAGCCGCGGATCTTTTTCATCTTGTGCTATAATGGCGCCATGTTCGAGCGTTTTACCGAACGCGCCGTCCGGGTCATTATGGCCGCCCAGGAAGAGGCCAAGCGGCTTAACTCCAGCTTCCTGGGGGCGGAGCATATGCTGCTCGGGATGCTGCGCGAAGGAGAACCGATCGTTTTCAAGACTCTGGACCATTTTCGGGTGGAACCGGAGCTGGTGCGGGGGCGGTTGGAAGAAGCGACCCAGAGCCAGGAGTCCCGCGCCCCGCGCGGGCCCGATCTCCCTTTTAATGCCCAGGCGAAAAAAGTGATCGAACTGGCCTGGGATGAGGCCCGGGGTTTGGGCCACAGTTACGTCGGCGTCGAACATCTTTTTCTCTCGATCCTGCGTGAAGGGACCGGGATCGCTGGTACCGTCCTGGCCGATCTCGGCATTACTGCCGCCTCGGCCCGCGCCCAGATCGTCTCCCTGCTTGGCGAGGTAGCTCCCGGCGGCCGCAAAACGGCCCGGGCCAGCAAAACCCCGCTGCTTGACCAGTTTGGCCGCGACCTCACGGCGATGGCGGCCGATAAAAAACTCGACCCGGTCGTCGGCCGCGCCCAGGAAGTCGAGCGGGTCGTTCAGATCCTCTCCCGCCGCCGCAAGAACAACCCGGTCCTGCTCGGCGAAGCCGGGGTCGGCAAGACGGCGATCGTCGAAGGCTTAGCCCAAAAGATAATTGTCGGCGACATTCCGCACACCCTGCTCGGCAAGCGTTTAGTCTCGCTTGACATGGGACTGCTGATCGCCGGGACCCGCTACCGGGGCGAGTTCGAAGAACGGCTGAAAAAGGTCCTGGACGAAGTGATCCGCCACGGCAACGTCATCCTCTTTATCGACGAACTCCACACCCTGATCGGGGCGGGGGCGGCCGAGGGGGCGATGGACGCGGCCAACATCCTCAAGCCGGCGCTGGCCCGCGGCGAAGTCCAGTGCATCGGCGCCACGACGATCGACGAGTTCCGCAAGCGGATCGAGTCCGACCCGGCGCTCGAGCGCCGCTTCCAGTCGGTCATGGTCGGTGAGCCGTCAGTCGCCGAGACGATCGAGATCCTAAAAGGTTTGCGCGCCCGTTACGAAGAGTTCCATAAATTAAAGATCAGCGACGACGCCCTGGTCGCGGCGGCGCGGCTCTCCGCCCGCTACATTGCCGACCGTTTTCTCCCCGATAAAGCGATCGACCTGCTCGACGAAGCGGCCTCGCGCGTCCGGCTCCAGTCGTCGGGGACGCCGCCGGAGCTGGTCGAACTGACTAAAGAGTTGGCTGCCGTCCGGCAGGACAAAGAAAAAGCGGTCGAGACCCAGCAATACGAGCAGGCGGCGCAATTACGCGACAAAGAAGAGACGCTCAAGCTCCAGTATGAAACGGCGGCCGGCAAATTGGCCAACATTCCCCGCGAGCAGCTCCCCGAGGTCACTTCAGAAATTATTGCCGAGGTTGCTTCCGCCTGGACCGGCGTCCCGGTCACCCAGTTGACCGCCGCGGAGACCGAGCGCCTGTTACAAATGGAAAAAGAACTGGGCGGCCGGGTGATCGGCCAGAACGAGGCGATCAAAGCGATCTCCCGCTCGATCCGCCGTTCCCGCACCGGGATGAAAGACCCGCGGCGGCCGATCGGCTCGTTTATCTTCCTCGGCCCGTCCGGGGTTGGCAAGACCGAGCTGGCCAAGCGGCTGGCCGAGTTCCTCTTTGGCGACGTCGACGCCATGATCCGGATCGACATGTCAGAATACCTGGAGTCGCACACCATTTCCCGCCTAATCGGTTCCCCGCCCGGCTATGTCGGTTTTGGCGAGGGGGGGCAGTTGACCGAGCCGGTCCGCCGGCGGCCCCATTCCGTTGTCCTGCTCGACGAGATCGAGAAAGCGCACCCCGACGTCATGAACATCCTCCTCCAGATCCTTGACGAGGGGAAAGTGACCGACGCCCAGGGGCATGAGATCGACTTCAAGAATGCCGTCCTGATCATGACGAGCAACGTCGGCGCCGACTTGATCCGCAAAGAGACGGCGATCGGTTTTGTCACCCGGGCCGATGCCAATGCCGGCTACGACAAGATGAAAGAGATCGTCCTCGAACAACTGAAAAAGAGCTTCCGCCCCGAGTTCCTCAACCGGGTCGACGAAATGATCGTCTTCCACCCGCTGGCCAAGGAAGACTTGGAGACGATCGTTGCCCTGATGATCGAAGAGATCAACCGCCGGATCGAAGAGAAGGGGCTCTACCTTAACTTGAGCAAAAAAGCGGTCAAGTTCCTGGTTGAGAAGAGCTACGATCCGAAGTTCGGCGCCCGCCCGCTGCGGCGCGCCATCGAAAGCGAGATCGAAGACCCGCTCTCCGAAGAGGTCCTGAAAGGGCGTTTTGGCTACGGGACCGAAATAAAAGTCGATGCCAAGGAAGACAAACTCCACTTTTCCGGTAAGCCGCGCAAGTTCGCGCCGCAACTGGAGTCTAGCCGCCACCTGACCACCCTGGACGGATCCCGCCGCAGCAAAAAACAGAGCGGGCGGGCCAGTCAGGCCAGCGGGCGCTAATGGCCAAGCCGGAAACCTCCTTCGTTTGCCAGTCGTGCGGCCTCGGTTCTCCCCGTTGGTCCGGACAATGCCCGGCCTGCCAGGAGTGGAATACACTCGTGGAAGAACTTCAAACCTCCAACGTCTCCGCCAGAGGCGGATCCGCCTTCGGCGGAAAACATCCAAACAAAATACAAAACACAAATCCCAATTCACAAAAACCTATTTCCATTACCAACGTAGATTTTAAGCAGGACCAGCGGCAGGCGACGGGGATCGTCGAAATTGACCGGGTACTTGGTGGGGGAGTGGTTGCCGGTTCGGTCGTCCTCGTTTCCGGCGAGCCGGGGATCGGCAAATCGACGATGATGCTGCAGATCGCCGAGGCGTTGAGCAAAAAAGAGAAGGTCCTCTATGTCAGCGGCGAGGAGTCGGCCACCCAGATCCGCTTAAGGGCCGAAAGGTTAGGAACTTTGTCGCCTAATCTTCTCCTTTATCCCGAAACGAGCCTAATGGCGATCGAACAAGCGATCACGGAAGGGGAGCCAAAAATCGCCATCATCGATTCGATCCAGACGATCTTTCGCGAAGATATTGCTTCCGCTCCGGGATCGGTGGCGCAGGTCCGCGAATGCGCCGCTTATCTGGTCCGGATCGCCAAGGCGACCGGGATCCCGATCTTTATCGTCGGTCACGTGACCAAAGAGGGGAATATCGCCGGACCGCGGATCCTGGAACACGTTGTCGATACGGTCCTCTACTTTGAAGGGGAACAGCATAAACAGTACCGGATCCTCCGGGTGACCAAGAATCGTTTCGGCTCGACCAACGAGGTCGGGATCTTCGAAATGAAGGAGAAAGGGCTGATCGAGGTGGCCGATCCGTCGCGGATCTTCCTCTCCGAGCGGCCGACTGATGCGCCCGGGTCGGTCGTGACGGCGGCGATCGAGGGCACCCGGCCGATGCTGATCGAGATCCAGGCGCTGGTTGCTCCCACCAAGCTCCCGTATCCGGCTCGGAAGACGACCGGGGTCGATTACAATCGGACGGCGATGATCATTGCCGTCCTGGAGAGGCACGCCGGCTTAAAGCTGGCGACGCAAGATATTTACGTGAACGCCGCCGGCGGCGTGGTTGCCGAAGGGACGGCGATGGACCTGCCGATCGCCCTGGCGATCGGTTCCAGCTACCAGAACAAGCCGGTCGACCCGGAAACGGTGATCGTCGGCGAGCTCGGACTGTCAGGTGAGATCCGTTCGGTCGGCCGGATCGAGCAGCGGGTCGGCGAAGCGGCTAAACTCGGCTTCAAGCGGATCTTCGTTCCCAAAGCGAACGTGAAAGAATTAGGCAAGGTAAAGATATCAGTTCTCGGTGTCTCCTCGATCAAAGAAGCGTTGACGGCGTTGTTGTAAATACTTCCGCTATTGACTTAGGTGACAGCATCTTGGCGATAGAGCTTCTTACTGCTTCCACTTTTTCGTCATACTCTTTTTCGTCTTTAATGTAGATCGGCTGGCCGACGGAAAGCCTCACCCGGCTGGGATTGACCAGATAAGTCCCTCTCGGCATGATGTTGTAACTGCCGGAAATGGCGATCGGGATTATCGGCGCCCCGGACTTGAGTGCGGCCATCAGACTGCCCCTTTTAAACTTGCCGAGAGAGCCGTCGCGGCTGCGCGTCCCTTCCGGGAAAACCATGACCGATTCGCCCGACTGCAATATTTCTACGATCGTTTCCACTGTTTTGTAAGCCGAGAGGATAACAGCGCGATCGACCGGGAAATAGCCGGCCTGCCGCAGGTACCAGCCGAAGACCGGGACCTGGAACAATTCTTTTTTGATGGCAAAGCGGAAATAGACCGGCAAATAACCCAGGAGGATCGGGATATCCGCCGCGCCCTGATGGTTGGCGACGAGGATCAGCGGTTTGTTCAACGGGATGTTCTCCAGCCCGGAAGTTTCTACCCTGATCCCGGAAAAAAGGCCAAGAAATAGTGACCAGTAATGGGCGGCAGCCTGAAAGAGCCGGGTCGAGGGCCGGACAAAAGGGAGGAAACAAAACGCGATGGCAATCCCCATAAAATAGCTGACAAAAACCAGCAGAAAAAGAAAAACGGTGTGCAAAAGACGGAAGACTATCATGGCTAAAGTATAGCAAGGATCGGGCAGTTTCTAAAGTCTGGGCTATATACCCACATCGTGTGCAGGATTTTGGGGGGCGGGGTTGGGGCTACGCTGATCAAATCCTCAAGAAACTACGTAAAAAGATGAAAATCAAAGAAGTATTAGCCAGGCTGCTGGCAGAA